>JAILFM010000133.1 GCA_024697575.1 Clostridiales bacterium | reverse complement strand
ATGCAGTTGTTCATAAAAAACTCAGCTTAATTCTCACAAAAGTGAATAACTCTTAAATCAGAGCTTGTCTTTTTGGGATATGCTCTTGTTGATTATACTCAATTTTATCCGGAAACAGCTGATTTTGCTGTTTCTTTTTTGTTTTCAGTGCCTCATACCTCATAAAATTCAGGGCTGTGCAAAAAACTATTTTGCTACAGCCCCTTGAACATAGTAAATATCCGCTTTTTATTCCGCATTTTCCCAATTGTGCCAAACACCCTGAATATCGTCATTGTCTTCAAACATTTCAAGCATTCTTGACATGTTTTTAATGTCTTCAGGGTCCTCAAGTGAGGTGTAGGTTGAGGGGATATAAGCGACTTCGGCAGAAAGGAAGGTGTAGCCTTTTTCGCTTAAATCGGTGCTGACAGCGCCGCAGTCATATTGATCGGTTCTGATATCAAAAATACCTTCGTCCGTTAAAAAGTCGGTTGCGCCGGCTTCAAGAGCGTCTTCCATCAGCTTTTCTTCGTCAATACCCTCGGCTTCAATAAGAATTTGCCCCTGTTTTTCAAACATAAAAGCAACCGAGCCGCTCTGACCCATTTTGCCGCCGAATTTGTCAAAATAGTGGCGCACATCTCCGGCTGTTCTGTTCCTGTTATCAGTCAGAGCCTCCACAACAACTGCTATGCCCTTGGGACCGTAGCCTTCATATACGATTGTTTCATAGTTTGCTCCGCCGCCTTCGCCGGCTGCTTTTTTGATAATTCTTTCTATATTGTCATTCGGCACATTGTTAGCTTTCGCTTTTGCGATAGCGTCTTTCAGCTTTGAGTTGTTTGCCGGGTCCGGACCGCCTTCGCGGACAATAACAGCTATTTCGCGGCCGATTTTTGTGAAAATTTTTGCGCGCGCATTGTCGGTTTTTTCTTTCTTTCTTTTAATGGTGCTCCATTTTGAATGTCCTGACATATGATAACCTCGCAGTCTTTTTTAACTTTTTCATTTTATACCCTCAATCAATATTTTGTCAATATATATAAGAAAATATCAATTTATTTTTATAAAATACTTGAAAAAAGTGACCTGTTATGGTAGAATACCATCTGTTGATTGGGAGATGCTGCTATGGCTCAGGTGGTAGAGCGCATCCTTGGTAAGGATGAGGTCGGCAGTTCGAGTCTGCCTAGCAGCTCCAGAGGGTGTGTTTTACACATCCTCTTTTTTGTTTCGGGAGATATTGAATGGTTATTAACGAAATCGGCGTTATACATAACTGCTACACATCAAAATTCGGTGTGCCAAGGCAGAGCGGTCTTATTGAAGAAGAATCCGTTATCACTTTTTTTGACGATTACGGCGATATTAATGCATTTAAAGGCATTGACAGCTTTAACTATATCTGGGTTATCTGGGGCTTTGATAAATGTAATACCTCCGGCTGGAAGAAGTCTGTAAGGCCTCCAAAGCTCGGCGGCAACAAAAGGATCGGCGTATTTTCCACCCGTTCACCCTACCGACCCAATTCCCTGGGACTTACCTGCGTAAAGCTTGTTAAAGTTGATTGTGATTCAAAAGGCGGAGTATCTCTCACCGTTTCCGGCGGGGATTTTATGGACGGAACGCCCGTTTATGATATTAAGCCTTATTTGAAATATGCGGACTGCCGGGAGGATGCGTCAAACGGGTTTGCGCTGTCTGATAATAAAGACCGTCAGGTCAGTGTATCGGAGAGCATAATTAAGGAACTCGGAGAAGATAAAGTTGAATTGTTGTGTGATATCCTTAAATGCGACCCGCGGCCGGGCTATCACAATGATGATAGAATATACGGTATGAATTTTTATGACTATAACATAAAATTCCGCTTTTTTGAAAATACCGTTCAAATCATATCGGCTGAAAAACAGAAATAATTATTGCATTTTTCCGGCGGTATGATAGAATAAACAAAATCAAATATTCAGAAATAAATGAGGTGGCTGTTATGAGCAACTTTCAGATTGGTGTTATTATCGACTCTTTCAGAACGGATATTCCCACGGCTGTGAAAAAGGCGGCGGCTGTCGGCGCTCAGGGTATTCAGGTTTATGCAACCCGCGGCGAGATGGCGCCTGAGAATATGACTGCTTCGAAAATCGCGCAGTTCAGGGACCTTGTCGCTTCCTGCGGTCTTAAGGTCAGCGCGCTTTGCGGCGACCTTGGCGGCGGCTTCGGCAACAAGGATGATAATCCCGCTAAGATTGAAAAAAGCAAGCGCATTCTTGACCTTGCAAAAGAGATTGGGACCGATGTTGTTACAACGCACATCGGTGTTGTTCCCGGCGACAAAAATCATGACAGATATAAGATTATGCATGAAGCGTGCTTTGAGCTGTCACGCTATGCCGACAGTATCGACGCGCATTTTGCCATTGAAACCGGTCCCGAAACGTCGGCTGTATTAAAAGAATTTCTTGACGCTCTTGATTCAACCGGCGTTGCCGTCAACCTTGATCCCGCGAATCTTGTAATGGTTACCGGTGACGACCCGGCAAAGGCTGTCATTAACCTTCAGAAATATATAGTCCACACCCACGCCAAAGACGGCAGACAGATTTTTTACAAGGATCCGGAAATCGTTTACGGCGTTGTTAAAGACGCTCTTGTTACCGGCCCCTCTTTTGAAGAAGTTCCCCTTGGCGAGGGTCAGGTTAACTGGAAAGAATATCTCTCTGCGCTCGAAAGCATCGGTTACAGCGGCTTTCTGACCATTGAGCGCGAGGTCGGCGACGACCCGGAAAAGGATATCCGTAAGGCCGTTACTTTCCTTAAAGAGCTGATCTGAGGTGAGTTGATGAAAATCGGTGTTTCGAGCTACAGCTTTAATCAGGCGCTGCAAAGCGGCAGGGAAACTCAGCTTTCGATTATCTCCAAAGCCAAAGAAATGGGCTTTGACGGCATTGAGTTTGTTGACCTTGATGTTCCGCAAGGGCTTACAGAAGCCGAATACGCTTCTATAGTTCGTGAGGAGTGCGAGAAAGTCGGCTTGCCCGTTATTGCTTACACTGTTTCTGCCGATATGCTAAGTGACAGCGGGCTTGACAGTGAGGTTGAAAGGGTGTGCAAAAAGGCTGACATCGCTTCCGTACTCGGCGCAGGTTGTATGCGCCATGACGCCGCGTGGAGTGTGAAGGATTATTACACCTTTGAAAACGCCCTTCCCGTTATCGCAAAGGGCTGTAGGGCTGTTAATGATTACGCTTCATCCCTTGGTATTGTCACAATGATTGAAAATCACGGCTATTTCTGTCAGAACAGCCTCAGGGTTGAAAAAATCATTTCTTCGGTTAACAGCGTAAATTTCGGCGCTTTGATTGACATAGGCAATTTCACCTGCGTTGATGAAAACTGCACGGACGCCGTCAGGCGTCTTCTGCCCTTCGCAAAGCATATTCACGCGAAGGATTTTCATATCAAAAGCGGCAGCGAGTTTAACCCGGGCAGGGGATTTTTTAAATCGGGCGGCGGCAATTACCTCAGGGGCGCTGTTATCGGCCAGGGCAATGTGCCCGTCTACCAGTGCGTTCAGCTTATCAAGAACAGTGGCTATGACAGCTTTATCAGCGTTGAATTTGAGGGCGTTGAAGACTGCTTTTACGGCATTGAAGCGGGGCTTGAAAACTTAAGAAAAATGTCGGAATAATTCCGGGCATAAAAAAGCGTCCGCTGTTACGCAGACGCTTTTTAAAATAGAATATTACCTTGTGTTCACCGGCTTTTACACTGGATGAATTATTTTTACAGAATCTATGGGGTGAAATATATGTTTGACGCGTTGAAGGTTAAAAATGACTGTGTTGCCTGGATAAGAGATTTTTTTAAGAATAACGGTGAGGGTTGCAACGCCGTTATCGGCATTTCCGGCGGAAAAGACAGCTCCGTTGTCGCCGCTCTCTGCTGTGAAGCCTTGGGAAAAGACAGGGTTATCGGCGTTCTTATGCCCTGCGGCGAACAAAGCGACATTGATGACGCAAAGCTGCTTGTCAGCTGCCTCGGTATAAAACATTATATTATTAACATTAAAGACGCTGTTGACGGCGTTAAAAACAGCCTGCCGTTTGAAATGACGGCGCAGACTGTGACAAACATCCCGCCCCGCATCAGAATGACAACGCTTTACGCTGTTGCTCAAAGTCACAACGGCAGAGTTGTCAACACCTGCAACCTCAGCGAAGACTGGGTTGGTTATTCAACCCGTTACGGTGACAGCGCCGGTGATTTCAGCCCTCTTTCAAACCTGACGGTTCAGGAGGTCAAGGCAATCGGAGCCGTTTTGGGCTTGCCTGACCGCCTTGTGAACAAAACGCCTGCCGACGGTCTTTGCGGCAAAACGGATGAGGACAACCTCGGCTTCACATACGCCGTTCTTGACCGCTATATCAGACAGGGAGTGATTGATAACCCTGAGATAAAAGAATTGATTGATAAAAAACACGCTCAGAATCTTTTTAAACTCCGGTTAATGCCTTCATTTGAATATGATTAAATAACAACATTAATGGGGCTGCCGCTTACAAAAGCTCTGACATTGTCTTTCATAATATCCATAAGGCGAGCGCGTGTTTCAAAGCCCGCCCACGCAATATGCGGCGTTATTGAACAGTTGCTTTCTTTAATCAGCGGATTATCGGCTTTCGGCGGTTCAACAGCCATTACGTCAATGCCTGCTCCTGCAATTTTGCCCTCGTGAAGGGCGGCGGCAAGCGCGGCTTCGTCAATGACAGGTCCGCGCGAAGTGTTGATGATAACGGCGGTTTTTTTCATTTTTGAAAGAAATTCTTCGTTCACAAGACCGTTTGTTTTTTCTGTCAGCGGGCAGTGAAGAGTGATAAAGTCGCTTTCTCTGATGAGTGTGTCAAGGTCAGTGAAGGTAATCCCGTCCTGATTTCCCGGGTGGGATGTGTGCACCAGAACCTTCATATTGAACGCGAGAGCGATTCTCGCTACCTGTTTGCCGATTTTGCCGTAGCCGAAAATACCGATAGTTTTATCTTTAAGCTCAAAAATCGGGAATGTCTGGTAGCAGAAGTCGGGGCACGCCGACCAGTCGCCGTTGTGAACCGATTCGCTGTATGAATGCAGGTGGTTTGTGTGCTCAAGAATGTGAGCAAAAACATTCTGCGCAACCGCATCCGTTGAATAAGAGGGAATGTTGCTTACGGTTATGCCGTGCTCTTTGCAGTATTGAGTGTCAATAATGTTATATCCCGTCGCTATAACGGCAATGAACTTAAGGTCGGGGAGAAGCGAGAGCGTCTGAGCATTGAGCGGAGTCTTGTTTGTCAGTATAATCTCGGCTCCTTCACTGCGCTCAATGATTTTATCCTTCGGCGTGCGGTCATATACCGTTAATTCACCGTATTCCTTAAGCCATTCCCAGCTTAAATCGCCGGGGTTTTCGCATATTCCGTCAAGAATAACAATCTTCATTTTTTTATCCTTTCAGATCGGCAGACCGACCTTTTTCTTCGCTTTGTAAAGTGTTCTGGCAGCAATTGCTTCCGCCTTTTCTGCGCCTTTTTTCGCGGTGTCAAGCAGGTATGCTTTGTCACTCATATAGCGGCTGAAATTCTCCTGAACGGGTTTGAGCTCTTCAATAACCGCTTGAGCCACTTTAACCTTGAAGTCGCCGTAGCCCTTGCCTTCAAATTCTTTTTCGATTTGGTCAAAGTCAAGCCCGGTGCAGCATGAATAAATGCCCATAAGGTTATTGATGCCGTCTTTACCCTCGGCGTATCTCACGCACGCTTCGCTGTCCGTAACGGCGGATTTGAATTTTTTAATTATGACATCCGGCGTGTCAAGCAGTGAAATCGACGCCTTTGGATTCGGGTCGCTTTTTGACATTTTCTGCGTCGGGTCTTGAAGGGACATTACCTTTGCGCCAACCTTTGCAATATAAGGTTCGGGCAGGGTGAAGGTCTCGCCGCGGATTTGATTGAACCTTGCGGCTATATCCCTTGCGATTTCAAGATGCTGTTTCTGGTCAGCGCCGACGGGTACGTAATTTGCCTGATAAAGCAGAATATCCGCCGCCATGAGAACGGGATACGAAAACAGCCCGACATTGATGTTGTCAGCGTGCTTCTGGCTTTTTTCTTTGAACTGTGTCATCCTTGACGCTTCGCCGAACTGCGTGTAGCAGTTAAGAATCCATGCAAGCTCCGCGTGGGCGTGGACCTGACTCTGTATAAAAGTGATGTTCTTTTCCGGGTCAAGACCGATTGAAAGCATTATTGCGTACATTTCAAGAATCTGCTGTCTGAGCTTTGCAGGCTCCGGATGAACCGTTAATGCGTGGAGGTCGGCAACAGCAAAAACGCAGTCATACTCTTCGCTCATTTTTTTCCAGTTTTTCAGAGCGCCTAAGTAGTTGCCCAAAGTCGGTACGGAAGTCGGCTGAATACAGCTGAGAACCACCGGCTTTTTTCCTTTCTTCTGAGAAGCTGTGTTTTCCATAAAACCCTCCCGTTAAAAAGTGAGCGCGACTTCTTTCATAAGCTCAACGCCTCTGACAATGCCCTCGTCAGTCGGTGTGGAAAAATTAAGACGGATATATTGGCAGGGCGCGGTGTCGTCTGTCAGAAACGCAGTGCCGGGCACAACGGAAACGCCCGCTTCGGAGCATTTTTTGCAGTACTGTAGCATATCGATATTGTCATTAAGTTTAACCCACACGAAAAGACCGCCCTCGGGTTTTTCGTATTCGATATAGGGGCTCATAAGCTCGTCCAGCTTATCGCAAAGAAGATTCAGCTTGCGCTTATAAATTGCTTTGATTTTACTAACATGCTCCTCAATGCTGTAATCCTTCAGCCAGTGATAAACAAGAAGCTGAGACAAAAGGGGAGTGTGAACATCCTGCGTCTGCTTTGCTACGGTCAGCTTTGCGGCAATTTCTTTTGGCGCAACGGTGAATCCTACGCGTATACCCGGGGCGATTATTTTTGAAAAGGAGCCTGCGTAAACGACTGTGCCATCTTTATCAAAGGACTTAATCGGGTCAATTTCCTCACCGGCTGTTCTTGTGTCGCCGTAGGGATTGTCTTCAAGCACGATAACGCCGTACTCTTTCGCAAGGTTATATATTTTTTCTCTTTTTTCAAGCGACATTGTAACGCCTGCGGGGTTTTGAAAGTTTGGGATGGTGTAGATAAATTTTGCCCTTTTTTCTTCTTTAAGCGCCTTTTCAAGTTCGTCTGTATCCATACCGTCTTTCTGAACGGGTACGCCGCGAAGGCGCGCGCCGTTTGCCCTGAAGCAGTTGAGCGCGCCGATAAACGACGGCTCTTCGCATATGACGGTGTCGCCCTCGTTTATGAACGCCTGGCTCATAAGGGACATAATCTGCTGCGCGCCGCTTGTGATAATAACGCTGTCGTTATCGCTCTTAGCGCGGTATCTGTCTTTTGCAAGAACCGAAAGACTTTCCCTTAACGGAGCGTAGCCCTCGGTGATGCCGTATTGAAGGGCAAGAATCGGCTCTTCTTCCATGATTTTTTTGATAATTTCCGTCAGGTCGCTTACCGGGAACGCGTCCGGCGCGGGATTGCCGGCTGAAAGGGGGATTGAAGTGCCGGAGTTTTTAAGAATTTCCCTGATAGCGGAGGGCTTTAGAGAAGCAAGAGCGTCTGAAAATTTGTATTCCACGGTTAAACACCTCCGTCAATCATAAATTGTCGTCAAATTCAATAACCTTGTTTTTTGCGCCGCTTTCAAAAATAGTTTCAACAAGGTGCATAAGTCTGCGCTGCTGGTTATGGGTGACTATCGGCTTTTCTTTACCGTCAAGAACAGCGAAAATATTTTTGTAATAGCCTGTCCAGTTTGTGTCGGCTATGGGCAGGGGATATTCTTTGATGGTTTCATCGGTTCTGGGGGCCATTGTTTTTGTTATACCTGCGCCTGCAATGATGGGCACTGCGTCTCTGTTTTCCCAGTCGGAAACCATGACGATTTTTCCCACGCTCTTCCAGTCGGGCAGAACCGCCGAGCCGTTTTCACCGAGCATATACCACCTTGGCAGGGAGATAAAATTGCTTGTTGTCACTTCAACATAGAACGACAGTCCGTCGTCAAAAATCAGTGTTGTGCGGAAACCGTCGTCACACATTTCGTTTGTAACGTTTGTCAGTTCCGCGTAAACGGTTTTGAGCTTTCTTGGCATTGTCATCATAAGCGCCTGGTCAAGAAGGTGGATTCCCCAGTCATAGACCATGCCGCCGCCGTGTTCGGGACGGTTGCGCCAGTCACCGGGTATGCCTCTTGAACCCTGAACCCTTGACTCGATTCTGAAAACATTGCCGAGCGTGTTGTTGTCAAAGGTCTTTTTTATCGCAAGGTAGTCCTCGTCCCAGCGTCTGTTCTGATGAACGGTGAACAGCTTGCCGTTTTTTTCTGCGGCGCAAATCATTTTTTCAAGTTCTTCGCCCGAGAGAGCGACGGGCTTTTCGCTGATAACGTTTTTGCCGTGATTTAACGCGTCAATTACAATTTCCATATGGTAATCGTTCGGAGTTGCAACGGTGACAAGGTCGATTGTTTCATCGCTGAGCAGCTCTTCGCGTGTTTTGTATGAATGAAAGCCGTTTTCTTCGGCAACTTTTCCTCTTTCGGGATTAATGTCATAGATACCGGCAACAACTGCATGCTGTGCAAGGTCATCTCTGACTCTTCTGCAGTGATAGCTGCCCATGCCGCCGTATCCTATAACCGCAAAACCGTATTTTCCGTTAACCATAGTTCCCCCTCCGGCGGCGCATACCTTACCGCCGTATATATTACGCATGATTATTGTGTGTTGTGATAGAGTCGGTTGATTAATCTCGTTAATTCAGGTTAATCAGTTTTTTTCAACGCAAAGGGTGACTTTTTCGCCGTTAATATCCCATTCTTTTGCGTTTTCACCGGTTCCGTCGATAATTTCGGTCGCAAGAACATCGTGGCTGATTGATTCTTTGTTGCGTTCAAATATGCCCGCAATTTTAATGTTGCCGGCAACAAACACTTTGATTGTGTCAGTTACTTCAAAACCGGCGTCTTTACGCATGGTCTGTATCTTTGAAACAAGCTCTCTGACAAAGCCTTCTTCGATAAGCTCCGGTGAAAGCGCGGTATCAAGGATAACCGTAACTCCGTTGTTGCTTTCTGCCTGATATCCTTCTCGCTGAGCTGTTTCGATTATCAGGTCTTCCGCGGTGAGCTCAATATCGGTGCCGTTAACATTCAGCCTGATTTTGCCGTTTTCATTAAGTTCCTTTTTCGCCTTCGCGCCGTCAAGGGTGGACAGAGCGTTTCTTATACCGCCCAGAAGCTTGCCGTATTTGGGGCCGAGAGTCCTCAGCTGCGGCTTGAAGTTGTATGACACAAAGTCGGCGGAGTCTTCGACAAATTCGAGTGACTTGACATTCAGCTCCTCTTCGATAATTTCGCACATCTCTCTTGAAAGCACCTTCGCCGCGCCGACATAAATCCGGCTCAGGGGCTGCCTGTTTTTGATGTTTGAGCTGTTCCTTGCCGCTCTGCCGAGGACAACAACATTGAGCACCTCGTCCATTGATGCTTCAAGATCTTTATCAATCAGCGTCTTGTCACAAACCGGGTAGTCGCAAAGGTGAATACTTTCCGGCGCGTCTTTAAAGCAGGTGCGCACAAGGTTTTGATAAATATCCTCCGTCATGAAGGGAATCATGGGAGCGGCAAGCTTAATAACCGTTTCGAGCGCGGTGTAAAGGGTCATATAAGCGTTGACCTTATCCTCTTCAAGTCCCTTTGCCCAGAAACGCTCTCTGCAGCGGCGCACATACCAGTTGCTCATATCGTCCACAAAGGTTTCAAGCGCTCTTGCCGCTTCGGGTATCTGATAAGAGTCAAGGCATTTGTCAACGGTCTCAATCAAAGTGTTAAGCTTTGAAAGCATCCATCTGTCCATTGTGCCGAGCTTTGAAATATCGAGAGTATATTTTGACGGGTCAAATTTATCGATATCGGCATAGAGAATATAGAACGCGTAAGTGTTCCACAGCGTGCCCATAAACTTGCGCTGCCCCTCGACAACGGCGTTTCCGTAGAAACGGTTGGGCAGCCACGGCGCGGAGTTAGAATAGAAATACCACCTTATGGCGTCTGCGCCGTATGCCTTCAGAGCGTCAAACGGGTCGACTGCGTTGCCCTTTGATTTGCTCATCTTCTGACCGTTTTCATCCTGAACAAGACCTAAAACAATGACGTTTTCATAAGGACTTTTGTCAAATATCAGGGTTGAAATCGCCATCAGGGAATAGAACCAGCCGCGCGTCTGGTCGACCGCCTCGGATATGAACGCCGCCGGGAACTGCTGCTCAAAGAGTTCTTTGTTTTCAAACGGATAGTGGTGCTGGGCGAAAGGCATTGAGCCGGAGTCATACCAGCAGTCGATGACTTCGGGGACTCTCTTCATCTGTCCGCCGCACTTTTCGCACTTAATCGTCACATTGTCGATAAACGGGCGGTGAAGCTCAATGTCGTCCGGACAGTTGTCGCTCATTTCTTTAAGTTCGGCAATGGAGCCTACAGCGTGTCTGTGACCGCATTCGCATTCCCAAATATTGAGCGGTGTGCCCCAATAGCGGTTGCGGCTTATTCCCCAGTCCTGAATGTTTTCAAGCCAGTCGCCGAACCTTCCCTTGCCTATGCTTTCGGGAATCCAGTTTACGGTGTTGTTGTTCTTAATCAGATTGTCACGCACGGCCGTCATCTTGATGAACCATGACTCACGGGCGTAGTAGATAAGCGGAGTGTCACAGCGCCAGCAGTGCGGGTATTCATGCTCAAACTTCGGCGCGTCAAAAAGCTTGCCCTGTTTGTCAAGGTCCTCAAGAACGAGCGGATCCGCTTTTTTAACAAACACGCCGGCGTAGGGCGTTTCGCTTGTCATATTGCCCTTGCCGTCAACAAACTGTACGAAAGGCAGGTCATATTTACGCCCGATTCTGGCGTCGTCTTCACCGAAGGCGGGGGCAATGTGAACAATACCTGTGCCGTCAGTCATTGTGACATAGTTATCTACTGTGATAAAATGCGCCTTTTTGTGTTGCTTTGCGGCGCTTTCGCCTGCGCAGGCGAAAAGAGGCTCATATTCTTTGCCCTCAAGGTCGGTGCCTGTAAAACTTTCGATAATCTTATACGGAGCAACGCCGTTCTCCTTGTCGCCGAGTTTACCCAGAACGGTGTCAAGAAGGGCTTTTGCCATATAATATGTGAAGCCGTCGGCTGCTTTGACCTTGCAATAGGTTTCCGAGGGATTAACGCAAAGGGCGAGGTTTGACGGCAGTGTCCACGGGGTTGTTGTCCACGCGAGGAAATAAGCGTCCTCATCTTTGGCTTTGAAGCGAACGATTGCGGAGCGCTCCTTTACGGTTTTGTAGCCCTGAGCCACTTCGTGTGATGACAGCGGTGTGCCGCAGCGCGGGCAGTAGGGTACAATCTTGAATCCCTTGTATAGAAGCCCTTTGTTCCAGATTTCTTTAAGCGACCACCATTCAGATTCGATAAAATCGTTATGGTATGTGACATACGGGTCGTTCATATCCGCCCAAAAGCCGACAGTTCCGGAAAAATCCTCCCACATGCCCTTGTATTTCCACACGCTTTCTTTGCAGTGGGCTATGAACGGCTCGATTCCGTACTCTTCAATCTGTTCCTTGCCGTTGATGCCGAGCATTTTTTCAACTTCAAGCTCAACGGGCAGTCCGTGAGTGTCCCACCCCGCTTTTCTCGGGACCATATATCCCTTCATGGTGCGGTAGCGCGGAATCATATCTTTGATAACGCGGGTCAGAACATGACCGATGTGCGGCTTGCCGTTGGCGGTCGGCGGTCCGTCATAAAAAGTATATGTCGGGTGACCCGCGCGGTTTTCTATACTCTTTTCAAAAATTCCGTTTTTGTTCCAGAAGTCAAGAGTCTTTTTCTCTCTGTCGACAAAGTTCAGGTTTGTCGAAACCTTCTCATACATCGCTGCATCCTCCGTAAAATCCACTGTGTACAAACTTTTTTAAAAAATCGGTTTATTATAACAAACGCATTCTTCGTATGCAAGTAAAAAACAACAAATTTTCAAATAACGGAAAACAACAAATTTTCAAATAACGGATATAATAAACCGTCTTGAATTATCCTGATTTTTTTGCTATACTATAAACTGAAGTTTTGTGCACAGATTCAGGAAAACGCTTGGGTGAACGCTGATAAAGCCAGTGTTTCCTCAGAAAATGAGTAATATCCGGCGTTGAAAATCAGTTGATGAGGTGATGCTGTTATGCATATGCGTTCGTTGCGCGAAAAAATATCGTTTTTAACAACCGGATTGGTGATTTTAGCCGTTTTGCTTGTTTCATTTGCAAGCGCACACTTTATACGCAAAAATGAGCAGCGAAAGTCTGACCAGCTTCTGCTTCTTTTATGCGAAACGGGTGAGAGAAACCTTGAGTATTATTTCAACAGCGTGCAAAAGTCTGTCGTTAAGGTTTCGGCGTTTGCGGAAGCGGATATGGAAGGCCTGGATGATGAGAAACTTGCCGGACATGTGGAGCGTGTCGGGGACTATTTTGACGAAATTGCTTCTAAAACAAACGGTGTATTGACCTATTATTACCGAATCGACCCGGATGTTTCGAAAAAGGTTAAGGGATTTTGGTACACTGATCTTGACGGCTCCGGCTTTGTTCCTCACGAAGTTACGGATATAACAAAATATGATACTCAGGACACTTCAAAGCTTGTCTGGTTCACTGTCCCGAAGTATAACGGGGAAGCTATCTGGCTGCCGCCTTATATAACCGACAATCTTGATGTAAGGGTTATTTCTTACAATGTACCGGTATACTTGCGGGGTCAGTTTGTCGGCGTTATCGGTATTGAGATAGATTACTCCACAATGGCGGAACAGGTGGACAGCATACGCCTTTACAGTAACGGATATGCTTTTCTGAGCGACTCGGAGGGCAATCTCTTTTATCATCCGCGCATTGATGTTTCAAATCTGAATGAAGAAACAAAGCCCGATCTGCCTGACGGCGCTGTCGATGAAAGCACATTCCTCAGATACAGCTTCCAGGGTGAGGAAAAAGAAGCGGTCTGGCTGCCTTTGAGCAACGGTATGCGGCTTAATGTATGTGCTCCGCTTTCGGAAACAGAAGGCGATTGGCAGAAACTTATGCTGGATATTTTAATTCTTGCGGCTGTAATTCTTGCGGCGACTATTTTCATCTCACTGATGGTTGTCAAGCGAATTGTTAAGCCTTTAGAGCAGTTGAACGAAGCTGCCGAACAGGCTTACATGGGCAATTTTGAATATTTCCTTGACTATGACAAAGATGATGAGGTCGGCAGACTTACAAAGACCTTTAAACTTATGGCAAGTCATATGAGAGACAGTATCAGAAATCTGAATAAACAGGTTTATGTTGATGCGCTTACCCATGTGAAAAACAAAGGCGCGTTTGTGTCATACGAAACCGACCTGCAAAACAAGATTGATAACGGTGAAGATAATATCGAGTTTGCGATAGGTGTTTTCGACTGCGACGATCTCAAATATATTAACGACCATTACGGCCATGAAAAAGGCGACGCCTATCTCAAAGTGGCAAGCCATACGATTTGCGGCGTTTTCCAGCACAGTCCGGTGTTTCGCATCGGCGGGGACGAGTTTGCGGTTATACTCCGGAACGAGGATTATGAAAACAGGGATTTGCTGGTGAATCAGCTTGAAAAAGCGGTAATGAGGATAAACTCTTCATCTTCAGACCAATGGGAACAGGTTCAGATTTCATACGGTATCGCAGTTTATGACCCGCGGCATGATAAAGCTGTTTCCGATGTTGTCAGAAATGCTGACAGGATAATGTATGAACACAAGCGGCAGCGTAAAAAACTGAGAAGATAAGACAGAAGCAATTCCGGAGCCTTGCGGTGCCGATTGATGATTTTTCAGCAAAACAGTCAGAGGAATGAAAATGAACAAAGGAAAGCGTTTAAACAGGCGGATAGTTTCATTTTTTATATCGGCTCTCATATTAATTCCTGTTTTTTTACCGCATTTCGCCGTGCTTTCTCAAAGCGCGGGGAGAATTGTGCGCGTAGGTTGGTATGAGTCGCCGTTCAATAAGACAGATTCACTCGGCAGGCGTTCCGGTTATGCCTACGAATATCAGCAGAAGATAGCGGCTTATACCGGTTGGACTTATGAATATGTGCATGGCAGCTGGTCCGGATTGATGGAGATGCTGGAGCAGGGAAAGATAGATTTGCTCAGCGACGTTTCTTACTCGCCCGAAAGATCGGAGTCTATGCTTTTTTCCGCATCTCCGATGGGGTCTGAGGAATATTATATCTTTGTATCCGACGGCAACGAACAGATCCTGAAAGAAGATTTTTCGACTCTTAACGGAAAAAAGATCGGCGTGAACAAAGGCAGCGTAATGATAGACTGCTTTAACGATTGGGCTGAAAAGAACGGCGTTGACGCTCAGCTTGTGGAACTGAACGGAACAGAAGAAGCTAACATTGAAAAGGTGGTACGCAAAAACATTGACGCATATATCACAATCGACGCTTTCCTTGACAGCAAGCGTGTTGTGCCTCTTTGTAAAATAGGTTCTTCCGACTTCTTCTTTGCGGTAAACGAATCAAGACCGGAGATTGTGCAGGAACTTAACAACGCAATGAACCGCATTCTTGAAGAAGACCCGAATTATAACCAAAAGCTTACCGCCGAATATATGACGACTGTGGGCACAAACTACTTTCTGAGCCAGGAAGAAAAGCGCTGGATATCTGAACATAAAGTCATTCGCGTGGGATATCAGGATAATTATCTTGCTTTTTGTGCTAAGGACCCGAGGAGCGGGGAACTGATCGGCGCGCTGAAGGATTATATTAACTACGCTGCGGATGCTTTTGAAAATGAACATTTGATTTTTGAGACGGTCGCTTTTCCCACCGCCAATGATGCCATGGAAGCCCTCAAAAACGGCGATGTGGACTGTATGTTCCCTGCAAATCTGACAGATTATGACGGTGAAGCGCAGGGAATGTTTATGACGCCGCCGCTTATGCGTACGGATATGTATGCGGTGGTGCAGGAATCGTCGAAGACAACATTCTTTAAAAAAGAGCGTGTAACTGTCGCTGTCAACGCCGGCAATCCAAACTATGATATGTTCCTTCTGGATCATTTTCCCGAATGGCGTACAATCTATTTTAAAGATACGACGGAATGCCTGAACGCTGTTGCCGACGGAAAGGCGGATTGCGTGATTATCAGCAATTACCGCTATAGCAATATCGAAAAGATTTGTAAAAAACTTAAGCTGTCAACCGTTTCCACCGGTGTGGAAATGGACTATTGTTTTGCTGTCGGGCGGGAAAATACGACGCTTTATTCGATTTTGGCAAAGGTGACGGAAATTGTGCCTTTGCCTACTGTCCACTCCGCTCTGTCCTACTATTCTTCGCAGGACGCTAAAACCGTGCTTGTTGATATGTTCAGACCGTATTACGGCATTGTGTTTTGTGTGTTTGCAATGGCTGTTTCCGCTATTGTGTTTCTCATACGCCGAAATACAAAGGAAGAAAGGATTTCCAAAGAAAAACAGCGTATTATCAACAAAACCGAAAATGATGAGATTACAGACCTTTATGACAGAAACTATTTCTTCATCTATTCTGAGCGTATTTATCGGGAAAACCCTGACAGACCAATGGACGCCGTTGTGCTGAATATTGAACAGTTTCATTCGGTGAATGCTCTGTACGGCAGGGATTACGGCAATAGAATTCTGAGAATTATCGGCAGTGAGTTAAAAGATTTTCTGAATGAACAGGGCGGCATCGGATGCCGCATTGAAGCGGATTGCTTTGCTGTCTATTGCTCAAAGCTTAGTGATCCCCGTGCTTTGCTTTCCCGCCTTCAGGGAAAGCTTGACAGACTTTCAGCTAACATCGGCATAATGCTGCGCATGGGAGTTATGCCGTGGCAGGAAAACACAAAACCTCAACAGCTTGTCGAACAGGCTCTGATAGCGTGCAACCGTACCCGTGGACAGCATAATGATCGCCTTATCGTGTTTGATGATGTCTTGCGTGAGCGTGAGAATTATGAGCAGCACCTGATCAGCGGGCTTCACGATGCAATCAGCCGCAGGGAGTTTGTTGTTCATTATCAGCCGAAATTTGACATTACCGTCGACCCGCCCGTTCTTAAGAGTGCTGAGGCTCTTGTCCGGTGGAAACATCCTGAACTGGGAACTGTCCCGCCCGGTGACTTTATTCCTCTTTTCGAGAAAAACGGTCAGATTGTTCTGATTGACAGCTATGTCTGGGAGGAAGTTGCCCGGCAGATTGCCTTGTGGCGTGATAAATACGGCGTAACGATTCCTGTTTCCGTCAATCTGTCACGTATCGACGTGCTCGAACCTAAGCTTGTGTCAACGATTGATAGCATCGTCAGAAAATACGGTCTGGAAACGGCTTCGCTCCAACTCGAGGTTACTGAGACTGCGTATTCCGAGAATACATTTCAGTTTATCAGCGTTATGGAAAGCCTGCGTAAAAGAGGATATGAGATAGAAATGGATGATTTCGGGTCCGGGTATTCATCGCTCAACCAGCTTACATCTTTGCCGATTGATGTCATAAAAATGGACAGGACTTTCATACGGGATATCGAAAACAGCGAAAAGGACGCGCAGGTTGTAAAACTGATTCTTGAAATAGCGAAGAATCTGGGTTTGCCTGTTATCGCAGAGGGTGTGGAAACACCCGGGCAGTTGCAAATGCTGAAAGATTACGGCTGCGCAATGGTTCAGGGGTTTTTGCTCTCTGAGCCGCTGCCGCCGGAAGAGTTTGAAACCGAGTTTATAGTAAAACACTGATCGGGTCATATAAAAACAATGGGGCTGCCTTGATTTGACAACCCCATTTTCTGTTTTCCCGGAATATTTGTTAAAAATGCTAATCCTGCACGGATTTGTAGTATGCTTCAAGCTTCGGGCGAGCCGCCTCATAGCAGGGGAGAAGGTCAGCGTCAAACTGCGTGCCCATTCCGCTCACGATAATCTTATCAGCTTCGTCAAATCCCATCTTTTCTTTATAAACACGTTTTGAAACAAGCGTGTCGTATACATCTGCAATTGCCATAATACGCGCTTCAAGCGGGATTTCATCACCTTTTAGTTTTTCTGGATATCCGGAGCCGTTGACCCATTCGTGGTGATAATGGGCCATGTTTTCGGCAATACTGCTTAACCCGCTGTCATCGATGTTTTTCGTGATTTCTTTAACAATCCTTGCGCCTTCCTTTGCGTGGGATTTCATAATTTCATATTCCTCGGGAGTGAATCTGCCCGGTTTTCGCAGTATGGCGTCATCAACGGCAATTTTGCCAAGGTCATGCATGGGCGCGGCTTTTATCACATTATCATAAAAATCGTCCGGCATACTGAAACGTTTGTCTTTTTTAATTTCATCAACAAGTATTTGTACTACATCGCTCGTTCGTTTGATATGACCGCCGGTGGAATTGTCATGGCTTTCAACCATTGTCGCCATGCCGATAACAAGGTCATTTTGCATTTTGATTATGTGTTCGGTTTTTGCGGCAACGTCCTTTTCCAGCAGATTTTCATATTTGCGCATGGAAAAATAATTACTTACAAATCCGCCTATAGATATGGCAACCAGACCGAGAACAACAAATGTGCTTATAATACTTGTCGTATCAAGCCGGCGGTCCAAAATCGCAAGGTATTCGCTCTCACTCATGTTAAGCGCACTCTGCGGTGCGATACCATCATGATAATTGTTAATTTCGGTGAATATATTTGCTGCAACCGACTTTTCAACTCTTTCCATCCAGATTATACCCATAACAATAATCATGGATATGAGGACAAGCCAGACTATTATTGCTTTACCGAAATGACGGGCGTGATCTTTAGTGATGACCCGGTGAAAGAAGACCATACCGAGAATCAACCACAGTATAAACAGCAGGTATGTTTCCGGTTCCATGGATTCTGAAAACAGCCCGGGAAGAATCATTATTGTGCCGAATAAAACCATAACAATCAGCACAGCAAGACCGATGAAATAGTCTTTTCTGTCACCGTTTGTTTTAGCGCATTTCATTGCCGATGCGGCAACAAACCCGTAAAGGAGTGTTGCGATCAGTGTGGTAACGTCAACAATCCAGCCGATAGCGGAACGCCCGAGAAAAATCATGAAAAATGAGATGCCGGCAACCAGGAGTATTGCGTTTGCCGGTACTCCTTTTTTGTTGAGCTTGGTAAATTTTTCAGAGAATATTGAATCCTGACCGGCAGCCTTTATCAATCTGCTCAATGCCCACATGTTTGCAATAAGACTTGTGACAACCAAAGCAAACAGCGAGCAAATCAGTATTATCAGTCCTGCATTGCCGAGATGACGCCCCGCTGCGTAAAATGCCGGTATCGCTTCAAAACCGCTGAGATTATCAAGGTCGTTGATATATTCGAGCCAGTTTGAATATCTCGGTGGATAGGCGGTTACGCTTAAAAGCGTTACAAAAATATAAAGTGCCGTCGATATAACAACCGATGTCGCCAGAATTTTAAAAATTTTTGTTTTTGGAAATTTGAATTCCGGGGAAGAATGCGTTACGCCTTCAAAACCTACAAACGCCCACGGGGAAATACAGGCTATTCCCGCAATCTGCTTTACAGGTGCGCTGCCCGGAACAAACCCGGGGTTAAAACCTGTGTTTCCCGAAATATTGCGGAAAATTGCAACGGCAAAGCATACCGTTATTCCGAGTGTAAACACAGCGACAAGGCCGACCATAAGACCCGTCGCAGCCCGTTTGCTTTTGGTTAAAAGCAGTAAAGAAAGTCCGACGACGGCAACGGTCAGCAATATTTCTCCGGTATATACATCATAGTCAAATATCGTGTAAAGGTAGCCGAACCGGAAAAAATCCCCGAAAATGTAACGGACAAAAAGGGGAACAGCTGTCGCGTTTGCGAGAAAAATCGCGAAATACAGCAAGAATACAAACCATGAAACTATGAAAGCACGGTCATATCCGAAAAGATTCTTTGCGTAGGAATACACATCCGAACTGTCGGAAAGCCTGTTGGAAATGTAATGATAGCTTCGGCATATGAGCAGCATAATAACAGCGCCGATGACTATGCCGAGGACGCTGCCACACGGACCTGCCTTTTTAAGATATGTGTTGCTTGTGACGACAAGCGAACCCCAGCCGAGACTGGTACCGACGGCGAATGCCGTGGCGGTCAGCGGTGAAATAAAAGGGGTTAGTTCATTGGTGTTTTCTTGAGAGGGTGACATGTTTTTCACTTCTTTCACTTAGGGAAACGCTGATTAAATCGCCGCACTCATAACGGCGGCATCTTTTCCGCCTGATTTTGTCTCAAATCTTGAAATAAACAAATTATTTCTGTTATTTTTCGACTTCATCAGCCGAAAAACCTGCTCGCCGTTCTAAACACCCCGATTTAATCAGCGTTTCCTTAGAATAATGCGCCATTGCATTTTCATTAATTATTCAAACATATAAATTTGAGTTTTATAAGCTGTTGTCTATTATCTCAAGAGCCATCTTGCTTTTGGTAATCCTTCGGTTCATTGCTTCTTTTTCAATGTACCTGTGAGCTTCCTGCTCCGAAAGCTTCTGATTTTCCATAAGAATAAATTTTGCTCTGCTGACAAGCTTTATTTCCTCAAGCTTTTCCTGAAGCCTGCGCACCTTTTTCTCACCATTGAGAATACGCGCGCTTGTTGCGGTTATCAGCTTTAACGCAGTGTAAAAATCTTTTCGCGAAAGCGGTTTTGAGAGAGTCAATACACCGGCATTTTCAACTTTTGAGGTTATAAGCTCAAATAAATCGCTTCTTACGATAATCATAATACCCGATGAAGTTGTCTCGGAAATATCAACCGCAAAATCGGCGCCGAATTCATCCGGAAGAGGCGGATCGATAATTATAATATCAAAAACACCTGTGAGCAGCTTCCGTTTAGCTTCGCCTGCACTGACTGCCAGGTCAACAGGTGTGTAGACAGAGGAGTCAAGCATTGCCGAAAGCATTGCGGCATTTTGCTTTTTCCCCGATACTATGAGCACGCTGAAGCGTCTTCTCTCCGGTGGCATTCACTTCTCCTCTTAAAAATCACATCATAGGGTGTATGTATCAATAACTCTCTGCGGAAGAACCGATTTTATAAAATTACTGTTTCTTGCCTCTTTATTTGCTTCTTCAAGGCTTTCGGGTAATTTCTCAATCTTACTCAGGGTTTCTTCATCCGCGCTGTAAAGGTTTATATCCGTTGAAGCCGGAACGGGTATATCTTTCTCAATTCCCTCAATTCCCGCATAAATCAAAAGTGCATAAGCTATATACGGATTTGTCATAGGATCGGGTGAACGAAGCTCCATTCTGCGGTATTCACCTTTTCCGGCGGGGATTCTGACAAGCTGTGAGCGGTTTTCTTTTGACCAGGTGATGTATCTCGGCGCTTTCTTGACGCCAAGTCTTCCATAGGACGCACTGACGGGATTCAGGAAAGCGGTCATTTCCTTTATTCTGTTCATTATCCCCGCCATAAATTTTTCAAGATAATCATTACCATCATCCGATTTTACGGAGATGTTAATGTGAAGACCGTTTCCGCTCTCATTTTCAAGAGGCTTCGGTGAAAAATCGGCAAAAAGCCCGTACTGCTGGGCTATCGTCGAAACCGCCGATTTAAAAGTAATCGAATTATCCGCCGAAGAAAGAGGCTCACCGTATTTGAAATCGATTTCATGCTGCCCGGGACCCTCTTCGTGATGAGAACTTTCGGGTATAATTCCCATTTCACTCAGCGTCAGGCAAACGCTTCTGCGTATATTGGCTCCCCTGTCGTCCGGCGCTATATCCATGTACCCCGCCTTATCATGAACCTGTTTTGTGGGGTACCCGTCATCATCCGTTTTGAAAAGATAAAACTCATACTCCGCGCCGAAGCTTATATTAAGATGCCTGGATTTCGAATACCCGACGGCATTTTTCAGTATTCTTCTGCAATCCATTTCAAAAGGAGTTCCGTCGGGATAGCGAATATCACAATACATACGGACTACGCCGCCTTCGGAGGGTCTCCAGGGAAGGACGGCAAGAGTTGAAGGATCCGGGAAAAGAAAAAGATCGCTTTTTTCTTCACTTCCGAAACCCTTGACAGCCGACGCGTCAATTGCAATGCCCGTTTCAAATGCCCTGTCAAGCTCTGTTTTCATAACAGAAACATTCTTTTGCCTTCCGAAGACATCGCAAAATGCAAGCCGTATAAACGAAATATCTTCCTGCTCAATGAAGTCCCTGACATCCTGAATCTGCAAATTCATACACTAAGGCTCCTTAAAAAGTCAAAAAGCCCCCATTGACCGAATAAACACCCAATCAATGAACGCCTTTGTTCGGATGTATTATATAACTAATCTTATGTACGGTCAACAGTTTTCTTGCTTTTTCATTCGGATTTAATCCGAATTTCACACTTGCACAAAAAATATTGACTTTTGAAATTAAATGTTGTTAAAAATGTTAAACAGTCTGAAAACAGGAAAAACCCACTTGACAATGTATTTCTGCAATGATAAAATCACCTTGTTCTAAGGCAAAGGCGCCCTGCTCGGGTGCCTTTGCCGCTTTTTAATTTAAGGAGGCGGTAAAAATGTGCTCTGTTGTCGGTTTGCTTTCATATCCCGATGAGTATGATGCATTTGAAAAATCATTCAACAAAACAAAGTCCAGAGGTCCTGACGATACAAAGGTGATAAAGGCGGGCAACGGTCTTCTCGGCTTTCACCGCCTCGCAATTATGGACCTTGAGCCCAAAGGAATGCAGCCCTTTGAACTTAACGGCAACAAGCTCGTTTGTAACGGTGAAATATACGGCTTCAGAAAGATAAAAAAGGAACTTGAGAAAGAGTACACATTTGCCAGTGAGTCCGACTGTGAAATACTTTTGCCCCTGTATGAAAAACACGGCTTTGAAATGTTCCGTATGCTTGATGCCGAATACGCTCTGGTAATATATGACGGCAAAAAGGATTGTCTCATAGCCGCCCGTGACCCCATAGGAATAAGGCCGCTGTTTTACGCTTACGACACAAACGGAAAAATAATGTTTGCGAGCGAAGCAAAAAACCTTGTGGATTTGACGGATAAAGTGATGCCGTTTCCCCCGGGGCACTACTACGACGGTGAAAAATTCGTCTGCTACAACGATATAGCGGCAGTTGATGAATATGTTGACGGAGAAATTGAAGAAATCTGCAAAAACATTCACGACAAACTCGTCGCAGGTATAGAAAAGCGCCTTGATGCAGACGCGCCTCTCGGTTTTCTTTTAAGCGGCGGACTTGACAGTTCTTTGGTTTGCGCCGTTTCTGCAAAGCTTCTTAAAAAGCCGATAAAGACATTTGCAATCGGCATGAGTGAAGACGCCATTGACCTGAAATATGCAAAAGAGGTTGCGGATTATATCGGCAGCGATCATAAGGAAATAATTATTACCGCTCGGGATGTAATAAGCTCGCTTGAGGATGTAATTGCCGCTCTCGGCACTTTTGACATAACAACCGTGCGCGCAAGCATGGGAATGTATCTTATCTGCAAAGCAATTCACGAGACAACCGATGTGCGTGTTCTGCTGACAGGCGAAATATCCGACGAACTTTTCGGCTACAAATACACTGATTTTGCTCCCGATGCGTCCGCTTTCCAAAAAGAAGCCCAAAAGAGAATAAGAGAACTTTACATGTATGATGTTTTGAGAGCAGACAGATGTATCTCCGTTCACTCAATGGAAGCGAGAGTACCTTTCGGCGACCTTGATTTTGTGAAATATGTTATGTCAATTAACCCCGAAAGAAAGCTCAACACCTATAACAAAGGTAAATATCTTTTAAGACACGCGTTCGAAGGTGACTACCTTCCGCAGAGTATTCTTATGCGTGAAAAAGCCGCTTTTTCGGATGCCGTCGGTCATTCAATGGTTGATTACCTTAAAGACTTCGCGGAAAGAAAATACACAGATGAAGAGTTCACCGCACTTTCCGCAAAGTACTCACACGCAAAGCCGTTCACAAAGGAATCGCTTCTTTACAGAGAGATTTTTGAAAAATACTATCCCGGTCAGGGCGAAATGATAAAGGATTTCTGGATGCCCAATAAAGAATGGGAAGGATGTAACGTCAACGACCCGTCCGCAAGAGTCCTGTCCAACTACGGAGACAGCGGCAAATAATAAGTGTAAATGAGGTAAGGTTATGACGAAGTATATTTTTGTTACGGGAGGCGTTGTTTCGGGTCTCGGCAAAGGAATAACCGCCGCGTCTCTCGGGCGGCTTCTCAAGGCGAGAGGTCTTAAAGTAGCGTCGCAAAAGCTTGACCCGTATATAAACGTTGACCCCGGCACCATGAGTCCTTTTCAGCACGGCGAAGTTTATGTCACCGAAGACGGAGCCGAAACCGACCTTGATTTAGGTCATTACGAGCGGTTCATTGATGAAAACCTTAACAAATACTCAAACCTCACAACGGGCAAAGTTTACTGGAATGTTCTTAACAAAGAGCGACGCGGCGAATACCTCGGCTCAACGGTGCAGGTTATTCCGCACATCACAAATGAGATAAAAGAATTTGTATATAACGTCGGCAAACACAGCGATGCGGATGTTGTCATAACCGAAATCGGCGGCACAATAGGCGACATAGAAAGCCAGCCTTTCATAGAAGCCGTGCGTCAGATTTCACTGGAAGTCGGCAGAGAAAACAGTCTTTTTATTCATGTATGTCTTGTGCCGTTTCTCAGAGGCTCCGAAGAACATAAAACAAAACCAACACAGCATTCCGTTAAGGAGCTTCAGGGAATGGGTGTTCACCCGAACATTATTGTCCTGCGTTGTGACGAACCGCTTGAAAAATCGATTTTTGATAAAATCGCGCTTTTCTGCAATGTCAGGAAAGACTGCGTCATTGAAAACATAACCCTGCCCACGCTTTATGAAGCCCCTCTTATGATGGAACAGTCTCATTTCTCGGAAGTGGTCTGCCGCGAACTCGGTCTTGACACTCCGGAACCCGACCTTACCGAATGGAGTGAGATGGTATCAAGAATAAAAGAAAGCAAAGACAAGGTTGAAATCGGGCTTGTCGGCAAATATGTGGGTCTGCACGACGCATATCTTTCGGTGGCTGAAGCGCTTCGCCACGCAGGTTATTCACTGAACGCCCATGTAAATATTCACTGGATTGACTCGGAAAAAATCAACGTATCTACAGTCGATGAAATGCTCGGAGGTCTGTCGGGTATAATAGTTCCCGGAGGTTTCGGAGACAGAGGAATTGAGGGAATGATTCTTTCGGCAAAATACGCAAGGGAAAACAGTATTCCGTATTTCGGAATCTGTCTGGGTATGCAGATCGCCGTTATAGAATTTGCCCGCAATGTCGCGGGAATAGCAGACGCGCACTCCGGTGAATTTGACGAGCAGTGTAAAAACAAGGTGATTGATTTTATGCCCGGTCAAAGCGACAGCATTGATAAAGGCGGAACACTGCGCCTTGGCGCTTACCCTTGCAGTATAGGCAAAAACACGGTTATGGAGCGTTGCTACGGTACTGCGTCAATAAGCGAACGCCACCGTCACAGATATGAATTCAACAACGACTACCGCGCCGTTCTCAAAGACGCGGGGCTGACTCTAAGCGGTATGTCGCCTGACGGCACGCTTGTTGAAACTGTTGAACTGACCGGCCGGTCGTTCTTTGTAGGCGTACAATACCACCCCGAATTCAAGAGCCGCCCGAACAAACCTCATCCGCTTTTTATGGGCTTTGTCAAAGCAGCAAAAGAAAACAGGTAAACGGAGGCGTAAAATGCATTTTACAAAAATGGAAGGCCTCGGTAACGATTATTTGTATCATTACGGTGAACTCAGCGACCCTGCCGCCGTTTCAATAAAGCTTTCCGAGCGCCATTTCGGAATAGGTTCGGACGGAATTATTCTGATTTTGCCTTCTGATTCTGCCGATTTTAAAATGCGTATTTTCAACGCGGACGGCAGTGAGGCAAAAATGTGCGGCAACGGCATACGGTGTGTCGGCAAATATGTTTACGACAAAGGATATACCGACAAAACACAACTGAAAATCGAAACTCTTTCGGGTATCAAAACACTTAAACTTAATGTGGCTGACGGTAAGGTTAAATCCGCGCGCGTGGATATGGGTAAAGCCGTTGTTTCCGAGCCTGTTATCCTTAACGTAGACGGTAAAAAAATCACCACAACGCCTGTTTCAACGGGAAATCCTCACGCCGTAACATTTGTTGACGATGCTGAAAATGCTCCACTCACCACCACGGGACCTGCTCTCGAAAAACATCCGTATTTCCCCGACGGAGTAAACGCGGAATTTGCGCAGATAATCGGCAAAAATACAATAAGAATGCGCGTGTGGGAACGAGGAAGCGGCATAACAATGGCTTGCGGCACGGGCTCGTGCGCAACGGCGGCTGCAGCGGTTCAAGCGGGCTTCTGCAATAAAAACGAAGAAATAACCGTCATACTCGATGGCGGAAAACTTACTGTAACGGTTCTTGACGATAACACCGTTATTATGCAGGGACCCGCGACAAAAGTTTGTGAATGCGAGGTGGAAATGTGATACCGAATACAAATTACGGCAATCTTAAAGACTCTTATCTTTTTTATAACATAGCTCAAAAAACCGCGGCATATCTTGAAAACAATCCGGGTAAGCAACTGTTGCGTATGGGTATAGGCGATGTTTCACAGCCGCTTTGCCCCGCGGTTATTGAAGAACTTAAAAATGCGGTTGAAGATCAGGCACACATCGAAACATTTCACGGATATATGCCCGAATGCGGTGCGCCTTTTCTCAGAGAAACCATAGCCGGATACTATTCAAAGCGCGGTATAGAACTTGACACGGATGAAGTTTTTGTTTCCAGCGGAGCAAGTGACGAGCTCGGCGATATTCTTGATCTTTTCGGCCGCGGTAAAACAGTTCTTATCCCCGAACCCGCATATCCGGCATATGTTGACGCAAATATTATGGCAGGCAATACAATAGTTCACCTTCCCTCCGGAAGAGAAAACGGTTTTTTACCCGAACCTCCCGAAAACAGAAGCATAGATATAATATATATCTGTTCACCTAATAACCCGACAGGCGCGGTGTTCAACCGTGAAAAACTGAAAAAATGGGTGGAATACGCAAATAACATTCAGGCAATAATACTTTTTGACGCAGCATATGAAGCATTCATAGAAGAGGAAGACATTCCTCACAGTATTTATGAGATACCCGGTACGAAAACCTGTGCAATTGAAATCTGTTCTCTTTCAAAAACGGCAGGCTTTACGGGAACAAGATGCGGTTACACAATTGTTCCGAAAACAATTGTGCGCGGTGAAATGAATCTCAACTCAATGTGGGTGCGCAACCGCACTACAAAAACAAACGGCATTTCATACATTCTGCAAAGAGGAGCTGCGGCGGTTTTTACCGATGAAGGTCAGAAACAGATTCATAACACGCTTTCAATTTACAAGCAAAACGCAAAAACAATAATGAAAGCGCTTGATAAAGCAGGAATATGGTATACCGGCGGAAAGAATGCGCCTTATGT
Source organism: Clostridiales bacterium (assembly GCA_024697575.1). Classification (GTDB taxonomy): domain Bacteria; phylum Bacillota; class Clostridia; order Oscillospirales; family Acutalibacteraceae; genus CAG-177. The sequence goes on along the minus strand of JAILFM010000133.1, from coordinate 6,254 downwards.
ATGGCTGGAATGTCCGAATGGTATGGACAGCTGGCAGTTTTTTGACTTGTTGCTGAATGAGATACAGGTCGTCGGCACACCCGGCGAAGGCTTTGGCACATGCGGCAAAAACTTTTTCCGCTTTTCAACCTTCGGCAAACCGGCAGACACAAACGAAGCGGCAAAAAGGCTTCTGAAACTCCTCGGATAAAAGCGATTTTATTATTTGTAATTTTCCGTTAGCAATGGTAAAAATGCGGCGCGAGTTTGAACACCCGTGCCGCATTTCATATCATTCGGTAATATCAGTCAACTTTCGGAAGCCTTGAAGCGTACTGTGCAAGTTCCTCATCGGTCGGAATATAATCGCTCATCTGGCCGTTATGGAATTTCTCATATGCAACCAAATCAAAATAGCCGGTTCCGGTAAGACCGAAAACAATTGTTTTCTTTTCTCCGGTTTCTTTGCATTTCAGCGCTTCGTCAATCGCTACGCGAATAGCGTGTGAGCTCTCCGGTGCGGGAAGAATACCTTCAACTCTCGCAAATGTCTCGGCAGCCTCAAAGACTTTAGTCTGTTCAACCGAAACCGCCCTCATCAGTCCGTCATCATAAAGCTGTGAAAGAACAGGGCTCATCCCGTGGTATCTCAGGCCGCCGGCGTGGTTGGCAGAGGGAATAAAATCTGCGCCGAGAGTGTACATCTTCGCAAGAGGACACACCATACCCGTATCACAGAAGTCATATGCATACTTACCCCTTGTGAAGCTTGGGCAGGACGCAGGCTCAACGGCAATAATATCATAATCGGCTTCTCCGCGAAGCTTTTCACCCATAAACGGAGAGATCAATCCGCCGAGATTTGAGCCGCCGCCCGCGCAACCGATAATCATATCGGGTTTAATACCGTATTTGTCAAGTGCAATCTTTGTTTCAAGTCCGATTACTGATTGATGAAGCAAAACCTGGTTGAGAACGGAGCCGAGCACATACCTGTAGCCTTCATGGGTAACGGCATCCTCAACCGCTTCGCTGATAGCGCAGCCGAGGGAACCCGTTGTGCCGGGATGCTCGGCATTGATTTTTTTACCCACCTGAGTGCTCATTGAAGGTGACGGCGTTACACTCGCTCCGTAAACCCTCATAACTTCGCGTCTGAACGGTTTTTGCTCATAAGACACCTTAACCATATATACTTTACAGTCAAGTCCGAAATATGAACAAGCCATTGAAAGCGCGGTTCCCCACTGACCGGCGCCCGTCTCGGTAGTAACGCCCTTAAGACCCTGTTTTTTGGCATAATATGCCTGGGCTATTGCGGAGTTGAGTTTGTGACTTCCGCTTGTGTTGTTGCCCTCAAATTTGTAGTAAATCTCCGCCGGGGTTCCGAGTTTTTCCTCAAGATAATATGCCCTGACAAGCGGTGAAGGGCGATACATCTTATAGAACTCTCTTATCTCCTGAGGTATTTCGATAAAAGCGCTGTCGTTATCCAGCTCCTGAGCAACCAAATCCGAGCAGAAAACTCCGCCGAGCTCCTCCGCTGTCATCGGCTGATGTGTGGCGGGGTTAAGAAGAGGCGCCGGCTTGTTTTTCATAGCAGACCTGACATTGTACCATGCTTTCGGCATCTCATCTTCTTCAAGATAAATTTTGTACGGGATTTTTCTTTCTTCTGACATTGCTGTTTTCCTCCTATTCAAGAAATTCTTTTATATCACAATCGCTTAGGGTTTCTATGCCGTTTGCAGAAAGCGTTTTTTCCGCATGTCCGACGTCATCAACTCTCAGAACAACATATGCTTTGCCGCGAACCGCACCGGTAAAGGCATAAACATATTCAATATTAATACCGTCAGCACTCAATATGCGAAGAATGTTGTTCAACGCTCCCGACTTGTCATCCATACCGATGGCAATAACATGGGTTTCTTTAATTACCGTGTCACCGCTTACGGCAGCTTTGGTTTTTTCAATATCCGATACTATCATTCTCAGTATTCCGAAATCCTTGGTGTCAGCTAAACTGAGAGCACGGATATTAATGCCGGCAGCTGTAATTGCGGCGACGGTTTTATCAAGCATGCCGGGTCTGTTTTCCAGAAAAACTGATAATTGCGTAACAGCCATGTTTTAACCCCTCCTCAATGTAATTTACGTTTATCAATAACTCTGACGGCTTTGCCTTCGGAGCGTTCAATGGATTTAGGAGCGACAAGGTGAATTTTCGGACCTATGCCGAGCATTGACCGCATTGCCGCATTAAGATTTTTCTCGTGATTCTGCATTTCTGCCACTTTATCGGAAAACAGTTCCGGCGGGCACTCCACATAAATATCAAATGTGTCGTTATTATTCACACGGTCAACAACAATCTGATAGTTAGGCGGGAATCCCTCTTTGAGAAGCACGGTTTCTATCTGACTCGGGAATACATTCACGCCGCGGATAATCATCATATCATCGCTTCTGCCAAGCGGTTTGGTCATTTTGATATGCGTGCGTCCGCAGGAGCATTTTTTGCGAGATAAAATGCAGATATCCTTTGTTCTGTAGCGAAGAAGCGGGAAACCTTCTTTGTCAAGAGAAGTGAAAACCAGCTCTCCCTTTGAGCCCTCAGGCAGAACCTCACCCGTTTCGGGATCAATGATTTCGGCATAGAAATGATCCTCATTTATATGCATTCCCGTCTGCTCACTGCACTCAAACGCAACGCCGGGTCCCGATGTTTCGGTAAGGCCGTAGATATCATAGGCCTTGATACCGAGAGACTTTTCAATACCCTGACGCATTTCTTCCGTCCACGGCTCCGCGCCGAAAATACCGGCTTTCAGTTTATTATCCTCCGGCTTATATCCCTTTTCCGCAAGTGATTCGCCGATATATGCTGCATAGGATGGTGTACAGCAAAGAATCGTAGAGCCGAGATCCATCATGAACTGAATCTGTCTGTCCGTATTGCCCGAAGACATGGGCAATGTCATGCATCCAACCTTGTGTGAACCGCCGTGAAGTCCTGAGCCTCCGGTGAACAAGCCGTAGCCGTAGCAAACCTGGCAGACATCCTCATCAGAACCACCCGCTGCAACGATTGCCCTTGCGCAGCAATCCTCCCACAAATCAATATCATGCTGAGTGTAAAACGCTACCACACGCTTACCGGTTGTACCCGAAGTGGAATGAATACGCACCACATTTTTAAGGTCGGTGCCAAGCAAGCCATATGGATAAGCTTCGCGCAAATCATCCTTTGAAAGAAAAGGAAGCTTCTTTATATCGTCAACACTCTTGATATCGTCGGGTTTAACCCCCTTTTTATCCATAAGATTGCGGTAATAAGGCACATTGTCATAAACATATCGAACCTGTTTGACAATCTTTTCGTTTTGAATCCGTCTTATCTCTTCATAAGAAGCGGTTTCAATTTCCGGCTGATAATACTTTTCCATGATATCCCCTTTCAATTTTAAAAAACTTCAAAGAAAACAAAAAAGGTGTAACACCGGTTAAAGTGCTACACCCTGTGTGAATTCTGTTACAGCTTAACTCTCACACTTTTTCGCATAGCAAATTAACCTCTTTTGAACCACGCCAAAAGAAGTTAAAGCTAAAGCCGAAAATGCTGTTAACGTTAAGCTTACTTTTCATTGGATTTCTCCGTCAAGTCAATGTTTATTTTCTGCAAATATCTTAAGCGCTTAATATGCGGTCAGTATAAGCCCTCAGTTTCCGTTTGTCAAGAGTTTTTTTGAAAAATAGCAGAAATAATTTGTTTATTTCAAGATTTGAGACAAAATCAGGCGGAAAAAATGCCGCCGTTATGAGTGCGGCGATTTAATCAGCGTTTCCCTAAGTTCATTCTGTGAACAAAGCGGTTGAGTAATATCTGTCTCCGCTGTCCGGAAGCAATGCGACAATTACTTTGCCTTTATTCTCCGCTCTTTTTGCCAATTGAATAGCCCCGAACAATGCGGCTCCTGAAGAAATACCGACCGAAATGCCTTCCTTCTTTGCAAGAAGCTTTGCTGTTTCAAACGATTCCTGAGCCGGAGCTTTGAAGACCTCATCATATATCTTTGTGTTCAAAACATCCGGCACAAATCCCGCGCCTATACCCTGAATCTTATGAGCGCCCGCTCTGCCTTCCGAAAGGACAGGCGAATCCTCAGGCTCAAGCGCAACAATCTTTACATCGGGATTACGCTCTTTGAGGTATTCGCCCGTGCCGGTCAGCGTTCCTCCCGTTCCGACACCGGCAATAAAGATATCGACCTTGCCGTCCGTATCGTTCCAGATTTCCGGACCTGTTGTTGCCTTATGCATTGCTGGGTTAGCGGGGTTAACAAACTGCCCCGGAATAAAGCTGCCGGGGATTTCCCGCGCGAGCTCCTCAGCCTTTGCAATAGCTCCTTTCATTCCCTTTGAGCCCTCTGTGAGAACAAGCTCCGCCCCGTATGCCTTCAGAATATTTCTGCGCTCCGCGCTCATAGTCTCCGGCATGGTAAGGATTATGCGGTAGCCTTTGGCGGCGGCTATTGATGCAAGCCCTATGCCGGTATTACCGGATGTCGGCTCAATGATAACTGAGCCTTCCCTGAGCAGCCCCTTTTTCTCCGCGTCCTCAATCATTGCTTTGGCTATACGGTCTTTCACACTCCCCGCCGGGTTAAAATACTCCAGCTTAACAAGAACTGTTGCCTCAAGCCCAAGCTCTTTTTCGATATTTACCACTTCAACCAGCGGAGTATTCCCTATCAGACCGAGTGTCCCTTTGTATATATTTGACATGGTATTTTCTCACTTTCCCGGATTGTATTTATAATTCCGATTGTATGTATTTTCTCATTTTACAGCCGCAAAACCTTTTTCAAGGTCGGCGATGATATCGTCGATATGTTCCGTTCCGACAGAAAGGCGTATTGTATTCGGCTTTATACCCTGATCGAAAAGTTCCTCAGCGGAAAGCTGTGAGTGAGTGGTCGACGCCGGATGGATAACAAGGCTCTTAACATCCGCCACATTCGCAAGCAAAGAGAATATCTCAAGATTGTCGATAAACTTCCACGCTTCCTCCTGACCGCCTTTTATATCAAAAGTAAATATTGATCCGCCCCCGTTCGGGAAATACTTTTCATAAAGCGCATGGTCGGGGTGGTCCTTAAGCGACGGATGGTTGACTTTCTCAACCAAGGGATTGTTTGAAAGGTATTCAACAACTTTCTTTGTGTTTTCCGCATGTCTTTCAAGACGCAGTGAAAGAGTCTCCACTCCCTGAAGAAGAAGGAACGCGTTAAACGGAGAAATGCTCGCCCCTGTGTCGCGAAGAAGAATAGCGCGGATATAGGTCACGAAAGCGGCCGGTCCGACAGCGTCATAAAAAGACACGCCGTGGTAGCTCGGATTCGGGTCGGCGATATTCGGATATTTCCCGGATGTTTTCCAGTTGAACTTTCCGGACTCAATTATTATACCACCGAGGGTCGTACCGTGTCCACCGATAAATTTGGTAGCTGAATGCACAACAATATCTGCCCCGTGCTCAATCGGTCTTATCAAATACGGTGTTCCGAAGGTGTTGTCAATAACAACCGGAATACCGTGCTTGTGAGCTATTTCAGATATTGCGTCGATATCCGGAATATCACTGTTTGGATTACCGAGAGTTTCAAGAAAAACAGCCCTTGTATTTTCACCGATAGCTTCTTCAACCCCCGAAAGATTATGCGCGTCAACAAATGTCGTCTCAATACCGTACTGAGGCAGAGTATGCGCAAGAAGGTTAAAGGTTCCACCGTAAATAGTCTTCTGAGCCACGATATGACCGCCGTTTGCCGCGAGCGCCTGAATAGTGTAGGATATCGCCGCAGCTCCCGACGCAACTGCTAATGCGGCGCTGCCGCCCTCAAGAGCCGCCAGCCTTTTCTCAAGCACATCCTGTGTGGAATTTGTCAGCCTTCCGTAGATGTTTCCGGCATCTGCAAGGCCGAAGCGGTCAGCCGCGTGCTTACTGTTGTGAAAAACATAAGATGTAGTCTGATAGATAGGCACCGCTCTTGAATCGGTTGCCGGGTCAGCCTGCTCCTGCCCGACATGCAGTTGTAATGTTTCAAATTTGTATTTACTCATAACATAAACTCCTTTTCAATCAAGTTGACGGTACTATATCATATAATTCCTATTATGTCAATAGGTATTGTGGGATTTTTTATATTTTTTCTCCGGTTCTCGCCTGATAGTCTTCCAAAGCGGATTTGATAGCTTCCTCAGCTAATACA
>JAILFM010000126.1 GCA_024697575.1 Clostridiales bacterium | reverse complement strand
GGGGATGCCGTTGCAACCCGTAACGGCATCTAAGCCGCTGTGTTTGCCGCATTTCGTACAGGTGTTACGCAGCGTTGTGCCGTGCAGTTCCAGCACGCGTTTGACACCCGCCTGCTGATACAGACCGTCGATGTTCTGCGTTACGACTGCCGACAGTTTGCCGGCGCGTTCAAGCGCGGCTGCCGCCGTGTGCGAGGCGTTAGGCTTCGCGCCCGGATAGATCATCTTCGTGCGGTAGTAATCGAAGAAAATGTCCGTGTGTTGCTTGAAAAACGTATGGCTGAGCATCATCTCGGGCGGGTAGTCAAACTGCTTCTCTTTTTTCTTGTACAGTCCGTCCGCACTGCGGAAATCGGGGATGCCGCTCTCCGTCGACACACCCGCGCCGCTGAAAATGACGATGCGCTCGCTTTCGTCGAGTATGGTTTGCAGTTTTTGGATATCGTTCATTTTGCTCCCTCCAAAATACCGTTCTAAACACTTTGGTTTAATCAGTGCTTTCCAAAAATCATTTTCCTTCATCGTGTTCAAACATTCCGATAAGAGTTTTGAAAGTATCCTGTCCTTCCCTCTCTTTTTATTTGCTGAGAAGAATTCTTTGATCCAGCTTTCCGAGCCTTTTTGCATCACATGCTAAATGAAAGATCATAAGACCCGCAAAAGTGTTGAGCAGCCCCAAAAAGCATTTTGAAAGAGGAGAAAGCAGGGCACTGTTGACATTTATTCGCACGACCTCCGGGATGTGTTTTCTCTTATCCCGGCAAACCGGAAGTTGTCTGTCTTATTTGGCTTTTTTTGCTTTCTTTTCGGGCAGTTCAGCATACATGCCTTCCAGTAATTTCCCAATTAAATCCGTATCCTCAAATCTGTCAAATATATGCATCAGTGTCTTTGAGCCTTCATACGGATAACGCAGTTCAGAGTCGGTAAGCAGCCTGTCAGATGCCGGCGTTCTCTTCAGAAACAGTTCATTACCGCAAATGTCACCTATCAGTTTACCGTTGAAGTATACAAGATATCCGCCCATCATGGATTTTATGACAATATCACCGGCTGCGGATAAAGCCTCACGAACATATTCGTTAAATTCATTCATTGCTATTATCTCCTTCAAAAAAGTCCCATGTGTTATGCTTTATTGATTTTTTTCGGCTGTTTTCATCCGGCACTTCTTCCCGTGCCGTAAGGCCTTTATTGACAAATATCCGCGATGCGGCTCGACGATATTCCTTTTGTGTTTCCGGATTTCAAAAAACATCTTTACCGCCGTTTCCGTCCGGCTTTTTCCTTTTTAACGGTCCGTCGCTGCCCTGCGCTCAAAGTATTCGTATGTGTCGTCCCGCCGGACATGGACGAACCCGTTTGCCGTGATCATACGGTGTGACGGTATGTTTTCGTGAAAGCATCGCGCCGTGACGCGGGTGTTCAGTGAGCACTCCGCATAATCTGCAGTCAGCCCGAATGCGCGCCTTCCGTACCCCTTGCCGTGGTAGGCTGGAAACAGCCGGCAGCCGACCTCGGCGAAACCGTCGGAAGTGAAGTTCCACAAAATAGTTTCTCCTATCATCGGCCCGTCCTCGCTCTGCCGTACGGCAAAATTCACCGAGTCGCCCGCTTGCATATCGAATAACACGGAATCGTAAAAAGTATCTTCGGTCAAAGCCCCGGTTATGCCGGGGTCCTTGCGGTAATCATACCCCCAAAGGCGGTTGTTATCTTCGTCCGTATTCAACGCCAGATACGCCTGCCTGTCGCTTTCCCGTATCTCGGTCAGAACGATATCTTTTTCCGCCAACACCGTCCCCCGCACGGCTTTTGCGGCAGGGGTGCCGACATGGACGAGATATTTGTGGATCAACGCCGTCGGATGATACTGCATTTTTGAAGTGCGAAGCCCCGCGTCGCCCGAATCGTCTTCACGGTTGATAAATTTCGGCATCTGATTCACCGCTTCGCTGAGCAGACGGATGAAGCCGGAATACATGGTTGGGTAAACCCCCTCGTATTTTCTCAGCGCCTTTTCCGTATGAATCAGCAGCATGTCGCCCGAAATCTCTCCGATGCTGAACGCCGCAAGCTTTTCATCAACAAACAATCCCGCGCTGTAAAGCCCGAGCATACGGCAGGCGTCAAAAAGATTTTTCGTCTGCTCGAACTCGCGTTTTTCAAGCTCAAGCCAGCCGCGATGCTCTTTTGCGTAAGTTTCAAGAAACTCCGCCACGCTTCGGCTGTCGTCTTCTGTCAAAAACCTGATGTGCGGTTCTCCGTAGAGCTTTTTGAATCGGTTAATATGATTACGCTGCCCGCTGAATCTCTTCCCCTTGAACATCAGCGCGTCTTCGACGCGGTAGACATAATCGCTCCAGCGCCTGTCGTATGCCCACATGGCGTGCTTAAGGCGTTTGTCTTCCTGTATGCTTTCAAGAGTTTTCCCGTCCACGGCAAAGAAACGAAGCGGCAGCCGGTTTTGATAAACATACGCTTTCAACTCATCGATCATCCCTTCGGGATTTGCACCGATCGGATAACTGAAAGCAACCTGCCCTCCGATGATCTCTCTTATCAACAGGGTATCGTTCCAAAGACAGAATTGAATGTTCAAATATTTGTTCCACATATACAGGCAACCGGCAGAAAAATCGCTGCAAAGCGATTGAGTGTTCCTGATATACGGAAGGTATTTAATGAGCAAGGCCTCAGAAAAAGGTTCAAATTGCAGCATGGATCATTTATTTCACTCCAAAAATTGCAGAAATAATTTGTTTATTTCAAGATTTGAGACAAAAATCAGGCGGAAAAGTTGCCGCCGTTATGAGTGCGGCGATTTAATCAGCGTTTCCTTAGGAAAACGCTGATTACAGCAACCGAAATAATAAGCTTCATAAACCCTGTCATCAGCCTGTGCAGAAACGGGGCTTTTCCATCTGAGACCTTTAACCGGTTGTTCAGCATAAGGTATACCCTTATATGCAATCACGCCGTTGCGTTCTTTACCAACGAATATTCCGTTATAACATTTAGCGGCAAGACGTTTGTCGTAACTACCGTCAATCTCAGCATTTTCACCATACAACGCCTGCATCTCAGTGTGAACATCATTAGCTGCAAAAGCAATTGACGGCAACAAATAAAAGGTAATTGCAATCATAACAAATGCATAAGCAACCCTGATATAAAATAGCTTTTTCACAATCTTCACCTTTTCAAATTCCGATTTGCATTTTTTAACCGTAAAATATCATTCTGACATAAAAATTCCTATAAGAGTTCTGAAAGTGTCTTGTCCGTCAAGGCATGTATCTGTAAGATAACCCTTTTCGTTTTCCCATTCGGAAAGGCCTCTGTAATAATAGATTTTTTTGGAATCTTCAATTATAAAAGGAACAATTCCGAAACGGAGGCATTCCTTAAGCGCGACAAGTCTGCCGACTCTGCCGTTGCCGTCCTGAAAAGGATGTATGCAC
>JAILFM010000105.1 GCA_024697575.1 Clostridiales bacterium | reverse complement strand
CTTCAACACCAAACGATGCAAGAAAAGGGTTTTATAATATAACTGTTAAAAGAGTAGCTGACGGCTTTGCATCCGGATATATCCTTGATAATTTCAAAACAGGAGACATCATCACTGCATATTCTCCCGAAGGTACATTTGTATATGAACCGATACGCGATGCAAAAACTGTTGTCGGTATTGCAGGCGGCAGCGGTATAACACCGTTTTTGTCAATTGCAGGTTCTATTGCAGACTGTACATGTGACGCTGAATTAATACTTTTTTACGGAGCAAGAACTCTCGGAGACCTTGTTTTTAAGAAAGAACTTGATGAACTGAGTAAAAACAGCAAAATAAAAGTTATATATGTTCTTTCAAATTCAAACGCAAAAGGATATGAAAAGGGATTTATTGACGCTGAAAAAATAAAAAAATATGCACCTTCGGAATACAGTGTTTTTATTTGCGGACCTAAGGCAATGTATGACTTTGCCGCAAAAGAAATTGAAAAAATCGGTTTACGCAAGAAGTTTGTCAGATTTGAACTATTTTCTTCCGGTTCTAAAGCAAGTGAAATCCCCGGTTTCCCGATGGAAAAAGACAATCTAATTTTTGATTTGACGGTTAATCACTTTGGTGAAAGCAAAGTAATTAAATGTTTGTCAAACGAGAGTATTCTTGTAGCTCTTGAAAGGGCGGGTATTGAAGCTCAGGCACGTTGCCGCAGCGGTGAATGCGGTTTTTGCCGTTCTCAGCTTATTAGCGGAGATGTTTTTATTCCGTCAAATACAGACGGCAGAAGACTTGCCGATATTAAATTCGGGCATATACATCCTTGTTCAACATATCCCATGTCCGATTTAACCATTAAAATTGACTGATTTTTATTTTCAAAGCCGGATTCCTTTAATGAGAAATCCGGCTCTGTACTACACTGCTTTATTTTTTAATATGTATTCTTTTTCACAAGGATCGTTATTATAACTGTCAAACTCCCATTCACCTGTATAAAAATTTCTTCCTCTAACATAGACATTGTTTTCATATATTTCAACTTCAATTCCTATACCGCTTTTTTCAAATATTTTATTATCATTTTCTCCGGTTAACTCGGTTAAACGAGGAAGATAGATTTCCGGATATCCGTCTCGCAAATTAAAAGACCAATTTAGATTAAGATTTCTGTGAGTATGACCGACAAAGCTGAATATATCATACTCTTTGTTATAATCAGCCAGCATTTTTGTTAGAAGGTTTGTATGTTCCCTGTTTTCATTAACTGCATAATTCGCAGGAAAATGTGAAAAAACAAAAACCGGCTTATTACTTTCTTTCGAAAGGCTCAATATTTTTTCAAGCCATTCAAACTGTTCATTTGAGATTAACATATTGTGAACTTCGTGCGATTCCATACCGAGAATAATAAAATAGTATCCGTCGATAATTTCGTAATAATACGGATGTTTAAGGTCTTTTTCAAAAAAAATCTTTGTATAATCATACCAGCGGTTTTGCAGTTTTAAATAATCGCCATTCCCGTTACCGATATCATGATTACCCATAACGGGTATAATTGTTTCACATTTAAGCAACATTGATACTGTTCCATGAAAAAGCATGTTTTCCATATGGTGACCATTCATTGTATTGTCACCGAGAAAAACTATTGCGTCATTTCCGCTGATATTCTTTTTTACATTCTGAAGACTTTTTGCGAATACCTTATAACGCGAAAAATTATTGCCTTCAATATGTGAATCGGATAAAATTGAAAAATTCAGTTTACATGTTCCAGGAGAATAAACATCATATTTATCATTTTTGTTTTGTCCGACTGAAATAAGCGTGAAAAGTGTTATTATAAAAGCAATAATTTTAATCGATAATGTTTTAATAAACATAAATCTTGACCTTTCCGGTTTTCATATTGTAGTTGTATATGTACTTAGTTTATGATATTATTTAAAAAAATAGTGAGGTAAATGTATGATTAGAGTTATTTGCAAAGCAATTATTTCATTTTTACTTAGTCTATCTTCCTTATTCGGATCTTTGTCCGGCAATATAAGCGGAAAACCTTATACCAAGGGCAATGAAATTGATATGAGCCAATTTGAACTGGTCTGGAGTGACGAATTTGAAGGAGATAAGCTTGACAGAACAAAGTGGGATTTTTCGTGGTGGATTACAGAGCGAAAAGGCGGATACTGGCACGAGGATATGGTGCGTGTGGAAGACGGAAATTTGATTATCAGCTCTGAATATAAAGACGAAGCGCTGCCTTTCCGCTATACACAATATGACTGGATAAAACCGTATAAACCCGGTTGGTATACGGGAAAGGTAGTCAGCCGAAATAAATATGAGCAAACTTACGGCTATTTTGAAGTTCGTTGTATTCTACCCGCGGCGACAGGTATGTGGAGCGCGTTCTGGCTTATGAATGATGACGGTGTTTATAATGTCGATGGTTCAGGAGCTGACGGAACCGAAGTTGATGTTTTTGAATCATTTTATTATAAAGATTATGCCTACGGAGGGGATTATATCTCTTCCGGTATTCATTACGACGGATATGGTGATGATCACAAAGGTGCTACTGTAGGCAAGTGCTATCTTGAAAACGATCCTTACAACGAATATAACACTTACGGTCTTGAATGGACAAAGGAAGAATATATTTTTTATATTAACGGCAGAGAAACAGGCAGACTTACCCCTGACGGCGGTGTTTCTCAAAACCCTGAATATTTTCTTTTGTCTTGTGAATTTGCAGGAGAAAACGGCATTCAGAATTCCGATCGGCACGGAACAGGTAAAATAAGCAAAACCCCAAAAGAAAACTGGCCGGCGGAATTTAAGGTTGATTATATCAGATGTTATCAGTATAAAGACTTGTTATAATATCAAATTGAGCTTCGCCCTGCATAAGAGCGAAGCTCGAATTTTTTACAAGTATAAAACTTATTTCATTGCTTCCTCAACGGCAACTGCGCAGGCCACGGTAGCGCCAACCATCGGGTTGTTACCCATACCGATAAGACCCATCATCTCAACGTGAGCGGGAACTGATGAAGAGCCTGCAAACTGTGCGTCTGAATGCATTCTTCCCATAGTATCTGTCATACCATAGCTGGAAGGGCCGGCTGCCATATTATCGGGGTGAAGTGTTCTGCCTGTACCGCCGCCTGATGCAACTGAGAAATAGTTTTTCCCGTTTTCATTGCACCATTTTTTATATGTCCCTGCAACCGGATGCTGGAATCTTGTTGGATTGGTTGAGTTACCCGTAATGGAAACACCGACATTTTCAAGTCTCATTATTGCAACGCCCTCAGGAACATTATCAGCACCGTAGCACCTTACCTTTGCTCTGTCACCGGTCGAATAAGCTTTTTCCTCAACCACTTTAACTTCTTCTGAATAAGGATCAAATTCTGTTTTGCAATAGGTAAAGCCGTTAATTCTGGAAATAATCATAGCGGCATCTTTTCCAAGACCGTTAAGTATAACTTTAAGCGGTTTAACTCTGACTTTATTAGCGTTAAGAGCAATTTTAATCGCGCCTTCCGCAGCAGCGAATGATTCATGACCTGCAAGGAAACAGAAGCATTCTGTTTCTTCACTTAGAAGCATTTTGCCCAGATTTCCGTGACCGAGGCCGACCTTTCTATTTTCGGCAACTGAACCCGGAATACAGAATGACTGAAGACCGACGCCTATTTTGGCAGCTGCGTCAGCTGCTTTAATACAACCGGATTTAATTGCAATAGCACAGCCGACTGTATATGCCCAAACAGCGTTTTCAAAACAGATTGGCTGAGTTTCCCTTACGATTTTGTCGCAATCTATTCCCTTTGAAAGAGTAATTTCTTTGCATTCTTCAATTGACGAAATGCCGTATTCTTTAAGGACTGCATTGATTTTATCAACGCGTCTTTCATAGCTTTCAAAAAGTGCCATTAGTATATCCTCCTCTAACTCTTATTCTTTTCTGGGATCAATGTACTTAGCGGCATCTGCAAATCTGCCGTAAGTACCGATTGCTTTATTATATGCGGTAGTGGGGTCGTCGCCTTTTTTAATAAAATCGGTCATCTTACCAAGAGATACAAATTCATAACCGATAACCTGGTCATCACCATCAAGAGCAAGCCTTGTAACATAACCCTCAGCCATTTCAAGGTAACGTACACCCTTGACTTTGGTGCCGTACATTGTGCCTACCTGTGAGCGAAGACCTTTGCCTAAATCCTCAAGACCCGCGCCAACTGAAAGACCATCATCACTGAATGCTGACTGTGAACGGCCATAAACAATCTGAAGGAATAATTCGCGCATAGCAGTGTTAATAGCGTCACAAACTAAATCCGTGTTTAAAGCTTCAAGAATTGTTTTTCCCGGTAAAATCTCTGCGGCCATCGCAGCCGAATGTGTCATACCGCTGCAGCCGATAGTTTCAACAAGAGCCTCTTCAATAATACCGTTTTTAACGTTAAGTGAAAGCTTGCAAGCGCCCTGTTGCGGAGCGCACCAGCCGACACCGTGAGTGAAAGCTGAAATATCCTTGATTTCATAAGCTTTAACCCACTTACCTTCTTCCGGAATAGGTGCCGGACCATGATTCGGACCTTTTGTTACGCAGCACATTTTCTGTACTTCGTTTGTGTAGTTAATCATTATAGCTGACTCCTTTCAATTTCGTCATTATCGAAATTATTTGATAATTCAACTCCGTTATTTTAATACATTTATGTCACAATATCAAGTCAATCTTTTAAAATTGTATTCATATAGTATCGATGGTTGATTCATTGTTTTCATCGTTTTTATCGGTCGCGGGAGTATAATCACCGGAAGTAAAGAATCTGATTGCATCAAGGTCTGTTATTTTTTGACCCGTTGCATCTTTTGTTTTGAGCAATACATAATCTTTTTCAACCTCATGGGTGAAATTTTTTTCAAGCAGGTGATAAACCTCATGATTAAGAATTATACCGCCTATTGGAGCAAAAAGACAGGTCGTAAGCCTTACATTTTCTTTATTACTTGTGTAAAGTGAAGCGTTTATCCATGAGGGCAGAGCAAATAAAGGAAACAGTGAGTAGGTATCCAGGTAACTTATAAAGATCCATATTTTAGTGTTTTTCATTTTTTTTGCGCTTATCGGACCGATTATAGTACGAGGGCACATATAGCAAGCGCCCGAAAAATAGTCGGGATAATGGCTGGCAAGCCGGTGAACTCCGCTTGCGCCTAAACATCTGCCGAAAAGGCAAATACGTTTTTTATCAACATTATGTGTATCGACAAAATCTCTTATCGCTTCAAACATAGCTTTTAGCGGACATGTATCAAAATAAAAGGGCAATGGTGATCTTAAGATCATCAGATACATTCCATCTGCATTTACTGCAGCCGACTGAAATTCTTCGCTTGACCAGAAGGGAAAATCAGTTGCGTTAAGCTCTTTACCCTTATGCGTACCGTTGCCGACACCGCCCATAAAAATCATAAGAGGGCAAGGGTTTTCCGATTCGGGAACATAATAGCTGTAATCAATGTTAAATCCGTTAATTTCCGGACCCTCTCCGGATTTCCATTGACTTCTTAGCGCGCCGATTCCGTCGTCATATTTGAATGAATAGCATGGAATAATAATGGTACTCAAAAGTGTCACAATGCATATTACAACAGAAACAGTTTTTTTAAACATTTAACATTATCCTTCTAAATCATTTTTATCCGAGGCAGGGGAGAGAGTGTTAAGAGGATTTTTTTCAACCGCCAATCTGACCTGTTCATTATTGATATGAGTATAAATTTCAGTTGTAGCAAGATTCTCATGACCCAGAAGTTCTTTAAGTTCAAGAACATCTGTTTCACCGTATTGGTACATTAAGGTGGCGGCTGTGTGTCTGAGCTTATGAACAGAAAAACCCATATTTGAAAGACCTATTTTGTTCAGGTATTTTTCAACCATCTTCTGAACGGATTCTTTGCTGAGTCTTGTCATCCTGTTTGAAATGAATAATGCGTCCTTGTCAATTACGCCATCTTTTGGTCGGATTTTCAAATATTCATTAATAGCATTAACTGCGCTGTCGTTTAAATAAATAATTCTTTCTTTATTACCCTTACCGACAATTCTTATTGTTTTATTATCAAATGATATGTCGGAAATATCTATATTAATAAGTTCAGATAAACGAATTCCGCAGTTTAAAAAAAGAGTCAATATACAAATGTCACGGGTTTTATTTTTCCCTTCCGGAGCAGCAATAAGCTGCTGAGCCTGAGAAAGAGAAAGAAAATGTGGTAAAGTTTTACTGATTTTAGGTGAATCAAGAAATTTCAGTTTATTATCACTAATCAAATTATGAGTTTCAAGATAATGATAAAATCTTTTGATTGAAACAACTTTCCGTGCTCTGGACTTGGAATCATTATTTCTGACGTTCTTACAATAAATCAAAAAATCATATGCGTCTTCAAGCGAAACCGATTTAATAAAATTATCATCAAGGTTAGAAATATCAATTTCACTCAACTGAGCGCATTTTTTTGACTTGGTGTTTTTTGAAACTAAATATCTGAAGAACAGTCTTAAATCCGAACCGTATTCCAAAACGGTCAATTTTGATTTGTTCAAAGCTCCTTCTAAATATTTCAGATATTTTATAACAAGAGGAGGTAACGAGTTTATATCTTCATATCTCATTTTAAAGCCTCACTCTCCTTTCAATAAAATTACATAAAATAAAAATTTTGTGTAATTCAGGGGAACACACACAACTCGGAAACAGGTATTAAAGAACCGATATCTTCGGGTTGACCGTTAAATAATTCAATCGGTTCAACATTATAGCGGCTAAGAAAGCTAACTATTCTTTCTTTATCTTTTAAATAATTCAATGAACCGTTAATTGCAAGTTTATTTTTACTGATTTTACCGGTACAACCGCCGAAAAAGCCGTATTCAAATCCTTTAAGTTTTACTTCTCCTTTGTTTATTAATAAGACATCAAATTGATTTTCAAGAGCTTTATGAATTCCGTAATCATCTGTTATTACAGCATTTTTATCAACCGGACATATTGAACATTTTGTGTACCCCTGATTAACATGAATTATTTTAATCTCATTTTCCTTCGCATAATCGATTATTTTTTTACTTGCTGTTTTCCTGTTGCAAATCAAGTATTTTCCGATAAACAGACAATTCAAAATTGCTTCCGATTTATAATTCATGTCTGTTTTTAAATCAATTTTATCAATATTATAAAATGGTTCCAAATGCTTATAATGGTCGCTTTTTGACTTTACAAATAATTTTCCTTTTGCCGGGCAGATGTTTACATCGGGATGACCGGCTATAAGCGATTCTGAAGATGAATCATATTCTGGATGTATTATTTCTATATTAAATATTTTTAGTTTTTCAGCAGCTTCAGCACAAATATTTTCATTAATAATAATCTTTTTTACTTCATATTCAGGTAGATACGGATATTCAAGCGGCTTTTCAGTTTGTACAAGCATTAAATGCCTCATTTATTGAAGATACTCCGATAATTTCAATATCTGATTTTATCATTTCTCTTAAATTTTTCAGATTATGCCTTGGAACAATGCATTTTTTAAAGCCAAGTCTGTCGGCTTCTTTAATTCTCTGTTCGCAAAAAGAAATTGCTCTGATTTCTCCGCCGAGACCGATTTCACCGAAAGCAATCGTGCTGTCAATAATGGGTTTATCTTTAAGACTTGAAATCAACGCAAGTGAAACCGGTAAATCCGTAGCAGGTTCGTCAAGCTTTAGTCCGCCGATAACATTAACATAAGCATCGGAATTGCCGAAAAAATATCCGGCGCGTTTTTCCATAACCGCAATCAGCATTGACATACGGTTATAATCAAAACCATTCGACATTCTTCTGCCGTTACCATAGCCTGTCGGAGCAACAAGCCCTTGTACCTCGGCTAAAATAGGTCTTGATCCTTCCATAATACAGGCTATGCATGTTCCTGCTGTATCTTTAGGCTTTCCTGAAATAAGCATTAGAGAAGGATTCGGAACTTCACACAGACCTTTATCGGCCATCTCAAAAACACCGATTTCATTTGTTGAACCGTATCTGTTTTTAACTGCACGCAAAATTCTGTATGAAAGGTGCCTTTCACCTTCAAAATATAGAACGCAATCGACAATATGTTCAAGCACTTTCGGTCCCGCTATATTGCCGTCTTTATTAACATGGCCGATAATTACAGTTGATATATTAAAGTTTTTAGCGCAGTGCATAAATAAATTTGTTGACTCACGAACCTGAGCAACACTGCCGGAGGTTGAACTGATGTCGGAAACATTCATGGTTTGAATTGAGTCTACAATAACCAATTGAGGTTTTGTGTTTTCAATATAATTAATTATTGCTCTGACATCTGTTTCGCACATTACAGTTAAATTATCCGATTTAACGCCAAGTCTGACAGCCCTAAGTTTAATCTGTTTGGCGGATTCTTCTCCCGATATGTAAAGAATTTGAAGTGTATTTCCCAAATATTCACATACTTGAAGCAAAATTGTAGATTTGCCTATACCGGGATCACCGCTGAGCAGTATCAATGAACCCTGTACGATACCTCCGCCCAATACACGGTCAAACTCTGTCATTCCGGTTTTAAATCTGATTTCATCATTTACTGATATTTCACCAATAGATAATGCTGTCAGCGATTTGGTTGTTATTTTAAATGCCGGCGATATATCGCTGACTTGTTCATTCATGGAATTCCATTCGCCGCATTCAGGGCAGCAACCGCTCCATTTTGACGAATTATATCCGCATTCAGAACAAATAAACACGGTTTTTGGTTTAGCCATTACTGCTCCCCTGTTTTTTTCGTCTGTCAATAAAATCCTGAAGAATAATTGTTGATGCTACCTCGTCAACAACAGCTCTTCTCTTTTTTCCGTAAACATTACTTTCACTGAGAAGATTATATGCACTGACAGTTGTCAACCTTTCGTCATGTGTCGTTACAGAAATCTTGCTTTTTTCTTTGATTTTATCTGCAAATTCAAGGCATTTTTTTCCACTGAATCCGGTTGTTCCGTCCATATTTTTAGGCAAACCGACAACTATAAGTTCGGCATTATATTCGTTTGCAATGCTTATAATTTCATCAATCAGTTTTTCCTGATTTCTTTGAAATATCACTTTAACCGGTGAAGCCAGTGTTTCAAATTTGTCACAAACAGAGATCCCGGTTCTTACATCTCCGTAATCTATACCGATAATAATCATATTTTGTACAAAAATCAGTTTGTTAATGCGCCTACAATATCTGAAATTGTTCCTACAATACTGCTCGAAGATTGTGAAGAACTTGAAGATGAATGACTGCGGCAATAGTAACATGTTTCCGGAATATTATCCATTTTATACCAACCGGTCCCGGTCGAATAGCATGAAGATCCTGCGATTTTTCCTGTTATTCTGCAATATCTTTTTTGAACCGTTAACTCACTTTTTGGGAAAAGTTTTTGCTCAAGACCCTCATGTATACGATCAAAAACAGTAATGAATATTTTACCGCACGGGTTAACATCCTGATTCAATCCTTCTTTATAGTCAAAGCCAAACCAGATTGAAGTTACATAATAAGGAGTACCTGCGCAGAACCAACGGTCACAGTCGCTGCTTGTTGTTCCGGTTTTTGCCATTATCTGAAATTTTCTGACATTAGAACCGGTTCCGTAATAACTTGTATCGACTGTCTGGAGCAGTTCACACATAATGTCACTTGTTTCCTCAGAGATAACCTGTTCTCCGATATTGTTTTCATTTGACAGAATAGTTTCTGTCCCCTGGCTGTTTGTTACTTTGTAATAGGAATACGGTTTATAATATTTGCCGCCGTTTCCGAATGTTGCATATGCAGCCGCCATTTTAACAGTTGTAGTACCATAAGTGAAAGCCCCCGTTGCAAGTGGTGATAAATCTGCGTCCCTTGTTTCGTCAAGCTTTTCAAGATGGAATTTGTTTATAAGATAATTAAGAGAGTTTTTAACACCTATCTTTTCGTTAATCAATCTGGCAGGGACTGTATTAAGAGATTTCTTTATAGCATATTCCATTGTTACATTACTGCCCGACCCTAAGGACTTGTCAACATTATGCGGCCAGAGACTGCCTTTATAAGCGATTGCATAATCCTTTTCTTTTGAAGAATATGTTATAAGATCAAGATCAAGCGCAGGGGCGTAAGTTGATAACGGTTTTATTGTTGAACCCGGTTGTCTGTAAGAATCTGCCGCCCTGTTAAGTGTTCTGTTTTGAGTTTTTGCACCGGCTTTTCCGACAATAGCCACAACCCTGCCCGAATAATCCATAATAGTCATTGCGCTTTGAGGTAATGACCCGTCCTGTTTACTGTAAAGAGTGGGGAAATTAATTCTGTTAATATAAACATCTTCAAGTGTTTCCTGAATATCAAGGTCAACCGCAGCGTAAATCTTTAATCCACCGTAATATATTTTATTTGTCGCCTGCTGTTTTGAATAACCGTATTCGGATATTAAATCATCTATAACAGAATCTATAACATAGTCAACATAAAAGCTGTTAATTTTGTTTTCTTCCTCAACAGTCTTTTTGATATCTTCATCAGCGTTTTCGGGGATGTATTTCTCGCTGTTGGTTAAAATTATTTCATAATTAATCGCTTGTGTATATTCTGCCATTGAAATTGAACCGTTATTCTTCATTTGTTCAAGGCAATACATATAACGTGTTTTATTATTTTCCGGATTCAACAGAGGATTATACTTTGTCGGATATTTTGTAATGGAAGCTAAACATGCGCATTCGGCAGCATTAAGTTCACTTACATTTTTGCCGAAGTATTTTTCTGAAGCTGTTTTTACACCGTAACATCCGCTGCCTAAATACAGAGTGTTAAGGTAAGCTTCCATAATCGTATTTTTGTCATAGTGATTTTCAAGATTAAGAGCCATAAGTATTTCATAATACTTTCTCTTAATCGTGACTTCTTTATTGTTTGTAATGTTTTTAATCAACTGCTGAGTTATTGTTGAACCTCCTTGACCTAATTGTGAAGGTTTAAGAATAACACCGCCGATTCGATACCAGTCTACACCATGATGCAGTTCAAATCTTGTATCTTCAAGAGCAATAAACGCTTTTGGTATGTAAGGCGAAATTTTTTCAATATCAACCCATACTCTGTCTTCATCGCCGTGAAGTCTTGCAATCTCAACAGGCTTGCCGTCAGAATCATTTGCATAGATAAATGAAGTCTGATTTTGATTGGCTTTATATTCATCAAGATTGACTGCAAGATCGCCGTTGATGTATTCTAAAGATTTTAACAACACATAACCGCCGACAATTAAACATGTTGTAATCAAACTGAGGAAAACAGCAAGAATTACAGCTTTAACTTTGCCGCCTTTTTTCTTTTTTTTGGTTTTCCTGCTCATATCATAATTCCTTCTTAAAATAATTTTTGCTATTCAAAATATTCAATTTAATCCACTTTCTTTTTTTGAAGCTTCTCGGTCTTATATAGACTGCGTCTTCATAGACCTCAACTACTACGCCCATACCGGTATCATTCAGTACACCGTGGTGATTGCCGCACGAAAGCGAAGGCAAATTAACAGCAGTTAAATTTCCATATGTTTCAAAAGATGAATAACCTATCCCCTGTTCTTCGCTTTTACAACCCATAAAACCCATATGGGAATGACCACTGAAATAAAACACATTGTCGTACTTTAACAGAAGATTTTCTATTTCATCTGATTTTTCGCCTATACCGCCTTCAAAGTCATCTGCATTTGGATTTGGATTTCTGTCAAATGTTAAGGGCAAACCATGTTTGCAATTAAGACTTTGATGGCAAAAAACAAATATGGGTTTTTTTGACGTACTTGCCGACTCCAATTCGGCTTTAAGCCAGTTTATTTGTTCATCTGAAATACAGGCGCAGCAACCGTTATCATTTTCAGAACCGAGTACAATAAAACGGTAACCGTTGATTTCTCTTGAAAAATAGGTTTTATCAGATTTAATATCCGAAATAAGTTTTCTGTTTTTTAAATAGCGTTCAATCGCTTTTTCACTGCCTTCATCCGACCACCCATCATGATTTCCTATAGCGGGAAGAATAAAATCAGCAGGTTTATTGACTATTTTAAAAACGGAAACAGCCATTTTCCAATTGTTATCGCTGCCTCTTGAAGTAATATCACCATCAATGACAAAAGCGGATTGTCTTGAAATGCTTTTTTTACAGTCTTTCAAAGCCGAATACAGCATAAGTTTCGGGAACAACGGAAACGGATGCATCTCGTCAATATGTGTATCACTTACTAAAACAAAAGATATTTTAAGATTATCATTTATATTCTTTATTCTACCCATATATACCCCCAAATCTTTTTAATTATCTCATATTTATTTTACCTTTTCAAGGTTTTAATATCAAATTGTATTGATATTTATTAATTAAATATATATAATAGTAAAAATTTCATTGAACTGTATTATAAGAAAGGCTGTTTATGAAAAAGAGTTCTAAGGTTGCGTTTTTGTGTGCGGCAGGGGTTTTAGGTGCGCTGAATGTAAAAAAAGCAATTGATTTTGTGCCCAAAAAAGAGGATTACGGTATACTTGATCCGGAAAATGTTGATTCTGTAAGAGCGCAGAATAATCTTTCTAAGGCTATTTCGTTTGCAACAGTCAGCAGAGAGAATAAAGATGATGTGGATTTTTCGGAGTTTGATAAATTTCATGAATTTCTTGAAGAAGCATACCCCTTGATTCATAAAAATTTAAAAAAAGAAGTTATTTGCGAAGCAAGTCTTATCTATAAGTGGGAGGGTAAATGTAAGGACCTTGACCCCATCGCTTTACTTGCTCATCAGGATGTTGTTCCGATTTCTCCCGGGACCGAAGAGAATTGGACTTATCCGCCGTTCAGCGGTTACAATGACGGGACTTTTATTTGGGGACGCGGCGCTCTTGATATGAAGAATCACCTTATCGGTGTATTGGAGGCCGTTGAAACACTTTTGAGTGAGGGCTTTGAACCGGAAAGAGATGTTTATCTTCTTTTCGGTCAGGATGAAGAGATATCCTGCAATGAAGACGGCGGAGCGATGAACATAATGCGATATCTCAAGGAAAGAGACATTCACCTTGACTGTGTTCTTGACGAGGGCGGCGCAATACTACCTGTTAATGTTGATTATGTTTTGAAGAATAAAAATCTTGTCGGTATCGGTATTGGCGAAAAAGGTTATTGTGATATTAAAATAACTGTATTTAACAAGGGCGGTCATTCTTCACAGGCGCCTAAGCATAATGCGTTGGGAGACCTTGCGGATGTTATTAACGACCTTGAAAACCATCAGTTTAAAGCTGAAATGATGCCTTTTATCGTGAATCTTTTTGACGCAATGGGTAGAAACTGCACTTTTCCGGTAAGAATGGTGGCATGTCATTTTAAAAAAATGTTGCCGGTAATGAAAGCGGTTATGAAAGAAATTCCGCCTGCGGCCTCGCTTATCAGAACAACAACCGGTGTAACCATGGCATCGGGAAGCCCTGCACCGAATGTTTTGCCCCAAAAAGCAAGTATTGTTGTTAATTTCAGACCTATGCCGGGCACTTCCATAGAGGATGTGGTTAACCATATTAAAAAGGTTGTTCGAAATAAAAATATAGAAATTGAAGTTATAAGGTCACGCGAGGCCTCAGTATTTTCTCCAACTGATTCAAGAGCTTTTAATATTTTAAAGAAGCTTATCATGCAGGAAGATAAAGATAATGTTGTCGCCCCCTATCTTGTAATGGGAGGAACAGACTCATATAATTATCAGCCGATTTGTGAAAACATTTACAGGTATGCTCCGTATAAGGTTTCTGTAGATTTGCTTTTAACAACTCACGGAACAAATGAAAGAATCCCTATCAGCGCCATTGAACCGGGAGTTGCATTCTTCAAAAGATATATCAGAAAGGCTTCAGCCGAAGTATGAATGTTTTAATTGCCTGTGACAGCTTTAAAGGAACATTGTCTGCACAAGAGGTTTGTAAAATAATCGCTTCCGCATTTAAGGAATATGATATATTCAATGTTCAGGAAATGCCCGTTGCCGACGGCGGTGAAGGGTTATGCGATTGTTTCAAAACTATATTTGAATATGAGAAAGTTCCTGTTAGTGTTACGGGACCGTATGGCGAAAAAATCAACAGCGAATACATAATTCTTAAAGATAAAACTGCTGTTATTGAAATGGCTGCCTGCGCGGGTCTTCCAATTGTAAAAAATAACAAAAACCCGGAAAAAACAACAACATACGGCGTCGGTGAAATGATTAAAGATGCCGTTAATAAAGATTGCATATCAATATTGCTCGGCTTAGGCGGCTCGGCAACTAATGACTGCGGAACGGGAATGGCAAAAGCGCTTGGCTTTCGTTTTTTAGATGAGAATGGAAATGACCTGCCCGGAACCGGAGAATCATTAGAAAGAATAAGACGAATTGTCTTATCGGATAAGACTGTAATAATCCCCGTGACTGCAGCGTGTGATGTTGAAAATCCGTTATTTGGTAAAAACGGTGCCGCATATGTTTATGCTCCGCAAAAGGGCGCCGATTCCGAAATGGTCAAGCGACTTGATGAAGGAATGGTTAATTTTTCATCCGTTGCTTTAAGTACATTCGGAAAGGATGTTTCTTCTTTAAGCGGTGCCGGAGCTGCCGGAGGAATGGGCGCTGGAGCGGTTTTATTCCTTAATGCGGAATTAAAAAAAGGAATTGACATTGTTCTTGATAAACTTGGTTTTGATAACGCTGTCAGTAAAGCGGATATCGTTATTACCGGTGAAGGAAGACTTGATTTTCAGTCATATTCTGGCAAAGTAATATCAGGCATCATAAAACGTTGTGACTTTCAAAAGCAAAAGTTAATCACTGTTTGCGGATGTGAAGGAATCGGTGCCCGAGATGGTTACCAAAAAGGTATTTCGGCAATGTATTTTTCGTCCGGCAGTGAAAAAAGTTTTGAAGAGATACAGAAAAATTGTAAGAATGACTTATATGCAGCTGCAAAAAAAGTAGCTGAGGATTTATATTTAATGTATAAGGAGAAATAAGAATGGAAGTTAAAAGATTAAAGTATTTGGCAGGCGGTGAATGGTTGGAATCAAAAACTGACAAATACATGGATGTTTTTAATCCGAGTACCGGCGAAATAATAGCAAAAACCCCCTGTTGCACCGTTGATGAGGTTAACTACGCTGTTGAATGCGCAAAAAAAGCATACACTCAGTGGTCCGATACTCCTGTCATTAAAAGGACTCAGGTTATTTTTAATTTCCGCAATTTAATTATATCGCATATGGATGAACTGACAGAGCTTGTTGCGCGTGAAGAAGGCAAAAACTGGAACGAAGCCAAAGGCGATATTCTTAAAGTTAAAGAGCCTGTTGAGCTTGCGCTTTCAGCACCGTCACTTCTTATGGGAGAAAGCTTCCGTGACACATCATTCTCATATGATACGACTCTTTATCGGGAAAGCGTCGGTGTATTTGCCGGTATTGTTCCGTTTAATTTCCCCGGTATGATACCAATGGGTTGGATGACTCCAATGTGCATAGCATGCGGCAACACTATCGTTCTGAAAGCCGCTTCCATGACTCCGATGACCTGCATGCGTCTTGCTGATTTATGGAAAGAAGCCGGCTTGCCTGACGGCGTTATTAACATTGTCACATGTTCGAGAAATGAAGCTGAAACGCTTATAAAACACGCTGATGTTAAAGGAATTACTTTTGTCGGTTCTACATCTGTCGGTCGACATATTTATGCTGAAGCTGCTGCTGCCGGTAAAAGGGTTCAATGTCTTTGTGAAGCGAAAAATCATGCTCTTGTTCTTGAAGATGCCGCTATTGAAAGAACTGCGAGAGGTATTATCAATTCTGCATTCGGATGCGCCGGTGAAAGATGCATGGCTTTGCCTGTTGTTGTTGCGCAGGAAAGTATAGCCGATTCTCTAGTTGCTCACATAAAAAAATACGCGAGCGAGCTTAAAATAGGTCCTGCATATGACAAAACACCAGAGCTAGGTCCTGTAGTATCTGCCGGTCACA
>JAILFM010000083.1 GCA_024697575.1 Clostridiales bacterium | reverse complement strand
AGCTTGTTGAAGAAAAAGAGCCGTGGTGCAACGATGTGTCAAGCATAGCAGACATTGCAATTCTTTCCGCCTTCGCCGTGAACAAAAAAGAAAGTGAAAGTGCTTCTCTTAGTGATACCGGCGCAGGACGCATCCTTTCGGAAAAGCATTATCTTTATGATATTATCGACAGTGAATGTGATTTTTCAAAATATAAAGTCATTATTCTCCCCGACTGTGTCGAAAGCAATGAAAATGTTGACAAAAAACTTGCCGAATATATATCAAACGGCGGCAAAATTCTTGCAAGCGGCTTAAGCGGCAAAGGGATTTTGCCGGGCATTGAAATCGGTGAACAGAGAGAGCTGAAACCGAATTATATGCATCCGGTCTCTGAAAACGGATTTGTAAACGGAATAACAGAATACGTTATGTACACCGATTCGTATAGATTTGAGCCGTCGCCCGAATATAAAACAGTTGCCTACACGGTTGACACATATTTTAACCGCACAAGCGAACACTTCTGTTCGCACCAGCACACACCCAACAGGCCGGGATTTTTAACAAAAGGCAGCGTCATTTCGGACAATATCGGCTATATTGACCACAAAATATTTGAAGACTACGCCGTAAAGGGCGAGCTTCACTGCAAGGAGCTGTGTGACATGATGCTGAGTTCTCTTTTGGGTGAGGACAGAACAGCGTCGGTCGAAGGTCTGCCCGACAGAGGCGTTTTCACCCTGTTATACCAAAAAGAAAACAATAGGCTTATCAGCCATATTCTTTACGCTCATACATCAATACGCGGAAAAAACGTTGAAGCTATTGAGGACTGCGTACCTCTGTATAATGTCAGTGTAAAAATCAGAACCGAAAAAGCCGTAAAAAATGTAAGGCTTGTGCCGGAAGGTCAAAGCCTGCCATTTGAATACAAAGACGGCTTACTTACATACACCGTACCGAAAACATTAATCCACTCAATGGTGGAAATAAGCTTTTGATAAAGAGTCAGCGCTATGAAGGAATCATAAGAGATGTATGAAACATTTGAAGCCATTAAATACCATATGAGCGAACATATGTAACAGGAGGCGTTAACATGAGATTTTTCTTTTATATCAGGCGTATGACCCGGTTATTTACTTCAATAAAAAAAATATATGAAGACAATGACTACAAGGCAAGAGCTTCACTCGCCACATTCGGCGCTGTCGTAACCGGATTTTACACAATTGTGATGTTTATTATTGCCTTAAAATTTTCACACGGGCTGACAATAGGCGGATTTATCGGACTTTTGATAACAGCCATATTAATTCACCGCGTCGTTATTTTAAAAAGAACATTTAAAGAGCATGAATATCTGACCGGGCGTGAAGCAGGAATACTTAAGGCGCTCGCCATAGAGCACAACCTTGATCCCGAGTCATATAAAAAGCTTGAAGGCTCTGCTACGCCGGTTCAGATGCCTTCACCCGGCACCGTTGTTTTACCGAAAAACAGCAAAAAGGTTGAAACCGCTCCACCGACAGATGTTGAAATTAAAGATGCGTTAAACAACAGTATTACTTTTACTGAAAGCAAAAAAGCAAAAGTTGTTCTTTTGGGCGATTCTATAAGGCTTTTGGGTTACGGTCCGCTTGTATCGGAATATCTCGGAGATGAGTATGAAGTATGGCAACCTGAAGAAAACGGAAAGTTTGCGTCAAACCTTTTGCGTCAGTTATTCGACTACAATGACAAAATCGAAAGTGCGGATATAGTTCATTTTAATGCCGGCGAATGGGATGTTTGCGACCTTTTCGGCGACGGTCCTTTCACACCGAAAGAATTATATGTCCGTCAAATTAAAAGAGTGGCTCAGTTACTCATTAACAAAGAAAAAAAAGTTATTTTTGCAACCACAACTCCGGTTGGAAAAGCAAATGTCTACAATAAAAACGAAGTTATTGCGGAGTATAATGATGCCGTTATTCCGGAACTGATGTCAATGGGGGTCAGAATAAACGACCTTTACTCCGTAGTGAGCGAAAACCTGAGGCAGAATATCGCTCAGGACAGCCTTCACCTGTCGGATGAGGGCGCTGTTCAGTGCGCACAGTCAACAGCCAGAATGATTAAATTTTTAAAATAATGAACAAAGAGGCCTGATATGCCTGATATTGACAAACTTCTTAAACAAGTTAACAAAATTCATTTTATTGGCATCGGCGGGTCGGGAATGTGCCCGATTGCCGAAATACTTCACAGTGAAGGCTACACTGTTACGGGCTCCGATAACAATGAAACCGATACCTTGAAGCGCATTCGCTCCCTTGGTATCAAAGTCACCATGGGGCAAAAAAAAGAAAATATCGAAGGGGCTGAAATGATTGTTTACACAGCGGCCCTTTTAAAAGATAATCCCGAACTTGTTGCGGCAAAAAGCAGCGGCATACCGACATTTGAAAGAAGCAAGATGCTCGGCGCGTTGACAAGAATGTACCCTAATGCCGTTTGTATCAGCGGCACTCACGGCAAAACAACATCCTGTTCAATGCTGACGCAGATAATGATTGAAGCGGGTCTTGACCCGAGCGCAGTTATCGGCGGCAAGCTTCCCTTAACCGGCACAAACGGAATAGTCGGCAAAAGCGAAAACATGGTTTGCGAAGCGTGCGAATTTGTTGACACGTTTCTTGATTTAACGCCGGATATCGCCGTTATCCTTAACATTGATGAGGATCACATGGACTATTTCAAGACCATGGACAACCTCAAAAACTCCTTCACAAAATTCGCCTCCATGGCAACAAAAAAGGTAATATATAACGGCGATGACAAAAATACAATTGAAGCCGTTAAAGCAATACCTGAACATCTTGTAAAACCGGTGATTACCTTCGGGCTCGAAAAAACAAACGATTATTGGGCGGCGGATATTGAAGATGAAAACGAATACTTTTCTTACACTCTTATTTACCGAGGTGAAAACAAGGGCAGAATTGCCCTTTCCGTTCCGGGAAAACATAACATATATAACTCCCTTGCCGTAATTGCCGCCGCTGTTGAAAGCGGAGCAACGGTTGACGAATGCATAAAAGGAATCGCCGATTTTCACGGCGCCGGCAGAAGGTTTGAAAAACTTGCCCAAATCAACGGAATAACCGTTATTGATGACTACGCTCATCACCCGAAGGAACTTGAAGTCACAATCAACACGGCAATGAAGCAGGGCTATAACAATGTTTATGCTGTTTTTCAGCCGTTCACATATTCAAGAACCTCGATTCTCTTTGACGATTTTGTAAGGGTGCTTTCAATCCCCGATTATTGCGTTTTGACCGAAATAATGGGCTCAAGAGAAGTAAATACATTCGGTGTATACTCTTCTCAGCTTGCAGAAAAAATACCGGAGTGCGTCTGGTTCAATACTTTCGAAGAGGTTGCTCAAAATGTTGTTTCAAGGGTTAAACCCGGCGACCTGATTCTGTCGATGGGTTGCGGGGATGTGTATAAGGTTGACAAAATAATCATAAAACTGCTTAAGGAGAAATACGGCGAATGATATACTCACTTAACAAGAAAAACTTCAATGATTTTTCGATTTATGAAATAAACAAGCTGCCCGGTCGCGGATATCAGATTCCGTATTCAGAAAAAAAGGCGGCAAAAGACATTCCCTTCAAAAAAGAGCGCACATCGTCCGACCTTGTTACGGTTCTTTCAGGTGAATGGGATTTTGTTTATTTTCCGTCAAATAAATCTCTGCCCGATGATTTCGACACAGACAAAGTAAACTTTGATAAAATCAAAGTGCCTTCCACCTGGCAGAGAATAGGATATGATTCACCGGCATATATAAACTGCAACTACGCTTTTGACAATCCTCCGCCCTATGTTCCGCAGGAACAGCCGGTCGGAGTTTACAGGAAAAAATTCAGCGTTAAACCCGGCGGCAAAAAAATTCTGACCTTCCTCGGCGTTGTGTCGTGCATAGATTTGTATGTTAACGGCAAATTTGCAGGTTACAGCGAAGGAGCGCACAACACTGCTGAATTTGACATTACCGATTACGTTTCGGAAGGCGTAAATGAATTATTAGCCGTTGTTCACAAATGGTCAAACGGAACTTTTCTTGAGTGTCAGGATATGTTCAGGGAAAACGGCATATTCCGCGACGTGCTTTTATACCAGCTTCCCGACACATATCTTTACGATGTATATTATAAAACCGAAAAAGCCAAAGAGGGCTGGAATGTCAGTGTAAAAACCGAAATTAACGGTGAAAAAGAAGGTTTTTCGGTAAAAACCGCCATTTTTGACGGTAAAAAGCTGATTGCCGAAGAAACTGCCGATGATAACGGCGCTATCTCTTTTAACAGCCTCAATGTCAATGAATGGAACGCCGAAATTCCGAATTTATACACCGCAATTACTACGCTTTATCACGGTGAAAATGAAGTGATGAGCGTCAGAAACTTTATTGGTTTCAAAACCATTAAAATACAGAAAAACATTTTCACTCTTAACGGCGCGGCTATAAAAATCAAAGGTGTCAATCATCACGACACTCACCATATTCTCGGCTACGCTATGGATTACGCCGCAATGGAAAAAGACATTAAGCTCATGAAAAGCCTTAATGTAAACGCCGTTCGCACCTCGCACTACCCTCCGGACGCTCAGTTCATCACCCTTTGCAGCATTTACGGCCTGTATGTAATTGACGAAGCGGATATAGAGACGCACGGTGTCGGCTGCATGCCTCACGATAACATTGACCTTATAAGCCATAATCCGGATTGGGCGCCGAGGTATCTTGACAGAGTAAAGCGTATGTATATGCGTGACCGCTCAAGCGCCTGTGTCATAATGTGGTCGCTGGGCAATGAAGCCGGCGGATATTACTGCCAGGACAGGTGCTATGATTACCTAAACAAAGTCTGCCCGCATATACCCGTACATTATGAGGGCGTTATCCGTACGCCGAGGCATTCTTATGACATTGTCAGTGAAATGTACACAAGTCACAACGATGTTTTAAAATGTGGCAAGCTGACCCGCGGCAAGCGCTATACTCCGAAACCGTTTTTCCTTTGCGAGTATTCACACGCCATGGGCGAGGGTCCCGGCGGGCTTGAGGAATACTGGCAGATAATATATGAATATAAAAACCTTATGGGCGGCTGTATATGGGAATGGGCAGACCACGCATATTATCATCCGAAGGATAAAATCAAATTCACCTACGGTGGCGATCACGGCGAATGGCGCCACGACGGCAACTTCTGCGTTGACGGGCTTGTTTTCCCGGACAGAAGGCTTCACACAGGCGCAAAAGAAATGAAAAACGTTTACAGACCGGTCAGAGCACGGGTTGAAAGTGACAAACTCATTTTCACAAACACAAACCGTTTCCGCAAAGCAAGCTATATTACAGCTGTATGGGAAACAGTCAAAAACGGCAACATACTTCTGACGAGTGACGAAGCGGTACTTGACATTGAGCCGGAATGCGAAGGCGCATATCAGCTCAGTTCCGATTTGTCGAAAGGTGACTGCGACTGTCACATTAACATTTATTATTTTGACGGCGACAATGAAATCGCGTTTGAACAAATAGCCCTTAAAGAGGATTATAAAGAAAACAGTTTGAGTGAAGTGCCTGCGCAGTTCATAGATGAAGAGGACGCGATCGGCTTTAAATCAGGTGAAAACTGCATTAAAATCAGCAAGAAAACAGGCATGCTGACATCCATTAACAAAAAAGGCAAGGAGCTCCTGACAGATAAAGTAAGATACAAAAACGGTTTTATACCTAATATCTATCGCGCGCCTCTGGACAATGACCCGAGAGTCAGGGATGAATGGCAGGAGGCGGGGTACAGCGACTATCACTGCGAATTAAAACAGCTTTATTATGCCGAAAACACCATCATTGTGAATTTAATGATGGTAAGCAATTCAACTATCGCTAATATCGGTGAATGCGTTATCGAATATAAAGCCGATTCAAAAGGCGTTGTTAATGTCACGGCAACATTTAATCCCATCGGCAACAAAAAAACCGCCAAAACACTTCCGCGCTTCGGCTTAACTTTAAATCTTAATAAAGATCTTAAAAATGTCGAATACTACGGTATGGGTCCTGACGAGAATATGCCGGATATGTACGCACAATGCGCTTTGGGAGTCTATGATACAACGGTTAAAGAAATGCTTGTTCCCCAGATAAAGCCACAGGATACGGGCAACCGCTGTAAAGTAAGGTACGCATGTATAAAGGACGACGACGGGAACGGAATCAGGTTCGGTTTTGTTGACAATTACTTTGCGTTCAACGCCCGTCCTTTTACGCAAGACACACTTGCAAAGGCAAAGCACAATGAAGAGCTGAAAAATGAAGGTATTACATCCTTTAACATTGACGGCTATTTAAGAGGCTGCGGCACCGCAAGCTGCGGACCGGACGTTTTGCCGCAATACTGCATTGACGGCAGTAAGGGGCTGAGATTCGCTTTTAATCTGGAAATTGTTTAACAACTCTTTCAAGATAATCGACATGACAGAAATACTATCGTAAATCTGCTGCCGGTTATCTTTTTTTTGTGTTGTTTTTCATCCAAGAACGTATATATGCAAATGTTTTCTCTTCGCCTTCATCCCTGAGCATGGTTAAAAGCTTTTCAAGCTCATCGGAGGTTTCGGGGTGAATATTTCTTCTGGGTCTGCCGTTGATAAAATACAAAAGTGGTGATTCGTCGGTATAATCCGAGCCGAGATATGTTTTACTGGCGGCAACCCTGTCGCAAAACATTTCGGCAACATATTTTTTCGGCATTTTAACGGGCTCAACTCTCTTTGTCTTCGGATTATAGTCGAGCCAGTACTCAAAGTGGTGGCGGTTTCTGCCCTTATGATGAAGCCAGGCGGAAGAATATCCGCATGTCTGCCTTTCCTGTTCATTCGGGCTTCGCGTTCCCAGATAATATTTTGCGCCGGGAATAAACTCGGCTAATGAATACTTAGACAAATCATGTTTCAGACCCTGAAAAGGTATGCCGGCTTTCACACAGTGGCGAAAAACCATATGACGATGCTTTGTTATTGTTTTGAAGTGATTGAAGGGGTGCGCCATAAAGAAACTCCAGAAAGCAAAATATTGTATTGACATTGATTTTTTATCAGATTCCGTATTTAATCTTTATCCTGCCAAGCTTTTCAGAAAACGGTTTGGCAAGCAAAAAAGTAAAAATAACATTCGAAACGGCGTAAATCGCGGTATAAGGAGCCGCCGAGATAATACTCGCAAGGTACATCTTAAAACTGAAAGCGTTATTTGCCCACAATACCGTCCAGATATCCATAATAAACGAATAAGCAATGCCGGCAAAAAAAGTATATACGCAAAGGCGAACGGTGTGATTTTCAAAGTAACTTGAAAACAAACCGGCAAACATACCAATCATACCCCAGGCAAACATCTGAAATGGGGTCCATACACCCTGACCTGCAAACATATTTGAAACAAGGGCGGAAAATGCCCCAATCATAAAACCGGCTTCACTGCCGAGGTATATGGCAAAAAGAACCGTAATCGCCGTGACGGGATTAACCCCGGGTATAAAAGAAAACAGCACCCTGCCTAAGCTTGCCGCGGCAACCGCCACAGCGGAAAGAACCAGCCTTCGTGTGCCGGTTCTTTTTTTGTCAACACCGCAAAAAAAGAGAGTTAATGAAAGAACTGTCACGGCAAAAATAACATAAGAATAGTTTTTGCTTCTGAATATGAGTGCGCCGGCAACTACAACCGCGGGTAAAAGCACAAATTTTATCAAAAAAGAAAGAAATGCGCGCGCTTTTTTATTCACTTCATATTTCATTTCACTGCTCCGCACTGCCGGCAAAAGTATTCAGGTCTTCGGGTACAATCAGCCCGGTACAAACGCCGGAAGCTATTTTTGCCACTGAAGTCGTATAGAATATATTTTCGGAAAAAAATTTACGCGGTGTATCAACACACACCGGTTTTCCCCTGAAAAAAAGCGCTGCGCGATCGGCGCACTGCGCGGCAAACTCAACATCATGCGTGACAATAATAACGGTCAATCCACGCTGTCTGAGTTTTTTTAGTTCATCGCATATTTTGGATTTTGCCAAGTTATCAAGCCCTTTTGTGGGCTCGTCAAGCAGCAAAACTTTCGGCTTTGCCGAAAGAGCAATCGCCATTGCGGCAAGCTGCTGTTCACCGCCGCTTAAATCATACGGGTGAATACCGGCAGCATAGGACAAATCAAACGGTAAATCCTCAAACTTTATTTTTAAATCGTCAAATTCATCCTTCAATGTGCTGCGAAGAAACATTGTCTGCACATTCTGCGGCAAAAGAGCTATACATCCGTCATACAGGGACTGTTCTCTGTATTTTTTTATATTTTGTCCCAATATTTCAATTTTACCGGAATACGGGCGCAAAAGCCCGGCTATTGCATAAAGCAGGGTGCTTTTGCCCGACCCGTTGGAGCCGAGAACACAAAAGATTTCACCTTCGTAGACCTCGAGCGAAGTGTCTTTAAGCACGTCGAGCGAATTTTTATCATAACGAAAAAAGACATTTTTTAATTTAACTGCAGGATTACCCGAAGAAGTTTTCTCTTTTTCAAATGAATACATTCCGGGATTAAAATGTTCTTTGAAGTATTCTTTGCCCTGTGAAATATTCAGCGGACATTCTCCCCGGGCTCCGAGAGATTTGTAAAGCCTGACTGTTCCGGGCATCAACGCCGTTAATCTTTCATTGTCAATTACTCTTTTAATTGCTTCCTGCGGTTCACCGTATGCCGCAACCGTTCCGTCATTCAAAACACAAAGCTTTGAGCAAAGCGGAAGTATGTTTTCAAGTCGGTGCTCTGAGATAATAACGGTTAATCCGAGAGCGTCATTCAGCTTTTTAAGAGTTGTTAGAAAATCGGACGCCGCAACAGGATCCAGCTGTGAAGTCGGTTCATCGAGTATTATAACCTCGGGATTCATAGCAAGAACTCCGGCCAGAGCGACCATTTGCTTTTGACCGCCGGAAAGCTCATCGGTTTTGGAATCAAAAAGATTGTCAATGCCGAAATACGCCATGATCTCCGCAAGCCGACGTTCCATAAGGCTTTGATCAAAGTGAAGATTTTCCATACCGAAAACAACTTCATGCCAAACCTTATCCGTCACAATCTGATGCTCCGGAGACTGTTGCACAAAACCAATTTTGCACGATTCTTCACTTTTAAGCTCAGCGGTATTAACACCGTTAAAAAACACCTCGCCGCTTTTATCGCCCAAAGATGTAAGCTCGGGCTTTAAAAGGCGCAACAAAGTTGTTTTTCCGCTGCCGGTAGGACCGCAGACGGCGACAAAATCACCGCGCTGAATATCCATGGAGATATTATTCAATACCTTGCCGGAATGCGGATATCCGAATGTGAGATTTTTGATTTCAAGTAACGCCATTTTAAACGGTAACTCCCCTGTGTAACAGACGGGCTCAAGCATAATAACCCAAAGCTGAAATAGCCGAATAATGAGAGAAGACTATGTGAAACAGAGTCCATCGAAGGATAAAAATTATAGACAAGCGCGCCTTTAAATGAAACATAAAAGGTACAAAGCGAAAGCAAGACAACGGTAACAATATATACGATATCTTTCTTGCCGAATGAATAAACTGAAAAGGTCCGTCTTTTGCCTGAAAAATATCCTCTTGCCTCCATACTGTCCGAGGTGATTATTGTTTTTTCAATCATATATGTCAAAAGAGCCGACATAACCCTCAGCGTCCCCCTGACACGGGAAACAATGGTTTCATCCTTATAAAGCCCAAGCGCTTTTTGCGAAAGATTGATTTGCCTTGCCTTTTTGACATACATCGGAATAAATCTCATCGCCATCGTGAGAACAAGAGCCGCTTTTTTTGAAAATGCGTTTACTACATATATTATTTTATCGGAAGTCATCAAAGCCGAATAAGACGCAAACCAATATGTCGCAGAAGAAAGCATTATACCCAAGAAGGCACCATACCACAGGGATTCTGCACTGACAACATGATTATTGATAACAACAAGAGCTGTCATTCCGTTATGGCCCAAAACAGGGTTCAAAACGGTGCAGGCAATAACCATCAGAAACGAGAAAATATGAATTGATTTATTCTTTTTGCATGGTAGAAGCATCCAATACAACAAAGAACTTAAAAAAGAAATAATGGATATTACAGGGTTCATTGTAAATATTCCGGAAACGATTGTAAAGACAAAAAACAAAAAAACCGTGATGGGATTAAAAAGTTCAAAATATATCATATCATTTAAGATCTTCCCCGATATTTTCGGTATATCTCCATTGAATATAATCGCCGTCACTTAACTTATACTCTCCGCAGCCTGAATCGCCGAATTCGCCGTTAACGCTGAACATCCAGCCGGACAGATTGCCGTAATCGAATTCATACAGGTAATTAATGCCCGCAATATATGCGGCAGAGTGGTCTGAAAGAGTTTTTGACGAATCTTCAATCTGAATGTGATACTCTTTTGAAGCGACAATAAGACAGTCATAAGCCGAAGCTCCGACGGGAAGGGTAAAATGCGTATCCGGCAGAATAATGCCGTCTTTGGGCGTGATTTTTTCATCACCCTTACCGGCAACGGTTTTGCAGTCAATACTCATAGTTACACAGATTGTATCTGTAACTGTCAACTGCTCTGATGAGTAATAATCGTCCGGCAGCTGAACGCTGCTGAAAGCCAAAAGAATGGCAATAACACCCGCAGTTAAAAGAATGATAATAAAATTAATCTTCTTTGTCTTTTTCTTAATTACAAGAACAGCACAAAGCGCAAAGGCAATAATCCAAACCGAAATAACTGCAACGGCTTTTGCAGAAAACATTTTGTTTGACTGCTGCCGGATATATTCCGATGTGATAGGTTCGGTGTTCTCTATTTTGCCGAAATCTTCTTCGGAATAAATGTCAGGTTTTGAATTTGTTTCATCTTTAACATTGTTTATTCTGTTATTCGACAAAGATGATGAAACAGCGTCTGAGTGAGTATAATTATTTAAATCCGTGACGGTTTCAGCGCCGTTATATAATGCGATTTGATTTGTTAATAATTCTCGGGATGATACAGCCGTGTAAGGTTGTGTCTTTGACAAAGACCCGGAGTTTCCGGTTTTATTATGATAAAAGCTTTCCAAAGTGGTTTTCACTTTGTTTGAAGATGTTCTGACGGCAGAAGAATCCGAGCGGGTTGAAGATACAGTTGCTTCAATGTTTTTTTCTTCTTTTTTTGACGAAAAAGCAGTCAATGAAGCAGGTGATGTGCTCGCCGGTGAATAAAATGCGGCGTTATTTGACGGAGAAGAAGTTGATTTTGCGGTTTCTTTGGCTGTTGACAGGCTGTCTGTAGGAATTATGGTTTTAACGCCTGAATTCAGTTCATAAAGCCTGCCCATTCCGTTTTCAAGACGATAGATTGAAACAAGTGAATAAAGAACCTGGCTTGTGGCGGAAACATTGTATGCTCCGCCCTGTTTATGAGTATAGCCGTTATCGGTTGCCCTGAATTTAAGCATAAAATCAACAGCTGAATTTTCACTTTTAATAAAACGGTTGTCTTTCAATGGGTTAATACCGAGTGATGTCAGCGCAACAATAACCTGCGCCGCGCTTTCCGGATTTTTATCACTGTAATAACTTGAATAACCGCCGTCTTCAAACTGCCTTGATGAAAGCAACGCCAGAGCCTTATCAACAGCGGATTTGACGGATGAATCTGTATGATAATACGGTGCAAGGCATTGAACGGTCATGGCGGTTATGTCGACATCCGACGGCGCGTCGCTGTTAAGCGCAAAGCCGCCGTCACCGTGCTGTAGAGAGATAATTTTTTTTGTTAATTCTTTTTCGGAAATTTTTGCGGACTTATATCCGTTGGCAATAAGATGAAGGCCGAAAACATCGCTCATTATTC
The DNA here is from genome assembly GCA_024697575.1 of Clostridiales bacterium. Lineage (GTDB taxonomy): Bacteria > Bacillota > Clostridia > Oscillospirales > Acutalibacteraceae > CAG-177. The sequence continues at coordinate 5,008 of JAILFM010000083.1, read as the reverse complement.
CGAGTTCGTCGATTTCTTCATCAACGATTTTTTTAATATATGCGGTATTTGTGCCCATAGCTGCAAAATTGAGCGCGTAGCGCTCTTTGGTGGTGGGAGAAGATGAAACACCTTTTTTCTTTAAGGCTGCAGCATAGTTTGAGTAATCATATTTTGCCCCCGCATACTGAATAAATGAGAAAACAAACCAATCTGTTGTTGAACCGGCGTTTTCCGAATAAGCGCCGTCAATCAGGTCCTGAACAGAGGCGGCATTATTGGCATTGAGTTCGTCCCTGATAATACCGGTAATTTCGTGTTCAATATTCTGCCCGGAAACAGCATAAGCCCGGGTAACAGAATACCCGGGCGCAGCCGTCAAGATTATTAAGATTGAAACGAGTACGAGGCACAGTGTCTCAACGGGTTTTTTCTTCATAATTCAGAAAATCAGTTTGCAAAGAGTCCTTTAATAAAATTAATAATGTAGTTGAAGTAGTAAGTAATGATGTTTTTGATATTTAATTTTACGCTGACAGAGCAAGCGGGAGGAGTAATAATTTTGCCTTCTGCTGTTGATTTTGCAGAGATGACGCAGTCATCGAATGCGGTAACGGTAACTTTGGCTTTGCCGTCTTTGTCTGTAACAACGCCTGTTTCTTTGCCGTTAATAAGAATCATTGCACCTTCTGCGGGAACAACAACGGAATCCCAGTTTTCATCAAAACCGATTTTGCTGAGTTTGAGTTCGATTTCGGAATAGGTTTCTGCCTTTGCTTCTTTCATGTCAAAGAAAGCGTAGCTGTCACTGAAGTTGTCAGCGTCTTTATAGGAGAATGCGTAAATGAAGTCGCCGTCTTTAACCGGGTCGGCAAGGGACCACGACATTGTGTCGTTTACATAATAACCGAGGCTGCCCTTATTTTTATCTCCCCAAAGCTTAACCATGCTGATACCTGCATACTGACCTGTTGTTACGGTGTATTCATAGCCTTTTGCGGCGCCGCCGTCATAAAAACTGTCATGTGCGCAGATGAGAGCGTCATTGATTGTGAGAGAGCCGTCTTTGTCGGCGTCTGTAACGCTGATGATTTCATTGACAACAACAAGGTTGCCTTTGTCTGAAATGGTGACTGTAACTTTCGGCGGACCTGCGGCAAAAGCAACGGTGCAGACACTGACTGCCATAAGTAACGCCAATAGTACCGAAAAAGTCTTTTTCATCTGTTTACCCTTCTTCATTTAAATTTTTTGACTTTTTTGAACTGTTCGGCGATACTTATCAGCAAATCTTTTTTCCTGCTTTTTTGGAGGAAACACTTCGACTAAGTCAGCGTTTCCTTTGCTGTCTTACAGAGTCAACCGGTTTTAAGCCGGCAAATTCCAAAGCGCGAGGCCACGGTCCCAAAAACGACTTAATCGCATTAACCTCTTCCTGAGAAAAATCCTTTCTTGAAGGGTAACGCTTTTCACCGTTTTCTGTTATTTCCTCATATTTCTTTTTAAGCAGTTGTACGCAATCAGCTCTATTCAGGCAGGGCATAGTTTACCTCATAAAATAAAATACGCCGCCCGGTAAAACGGATCGACGCAACTGAACCAAACCCTTCCACAAGCTTTAAACCTCGTGAAGAGTTACAGAACGGCTGCATTTTTCATACCCAAAAATGCTGTGATACATCACACCAAACAAAATGCGCTGCGGGTATTCCGACTTAGCGGCTTAAAGCCGATTACGGTAATGGAAGTTGCGACGGATTTTCACCGAACTTGCCCCGGACCCCGTTAAGGGGAACAACGCATGTCAAAATTGTCAATAAACATATAGCACAAAAGGAATCGAATGTCAAGGGTCAAAGCGTTAACCAAAATATGCAACGGCATTTTTATGATAAAGATACAGCGCCCTGACAAGCATAGCGTTATTAACTTTTGAATTATCTTCTGAACTGATATCGTCATATTTTGAATAAATATATTGCAAAACACTGTATTGCTTTGACATTGAACTGTCACCGTTTGTTACACTGAGGCAAAAAACATCATTAAGGTGATGCGCTGCAATATCATCAATTGTAACAATGCAGTTGTATTTTGTTTGACCTGTCACAAATCTGACAGAAAAATCAACTGCGACACTCCTCGTCAGGTTTGTAATGTCAAATGAGTAATTGTCCTGTTCATCATTAAGAAAAATATAATAAAGAATCTTGGTCGAAGATGTTGTTGAGAGTGTCTGCGCAAAAAATCTGTCATCAGTTCCTGTCGTTTGCGCCGCCGGCAGATTCCACTGAGCATCTTTTTCCTGCGGAGCATCCGATAAATCTGTTGAATAGCCGTAAGACGGAAGAAGGCTGTTCACAAGCCTATCCGCATTGTAATCAAATAATGTCTGCGCGTATGCTCCGTAGTTTAATATAGCCGCCGCAAGATTTTTAAGATTTTCTCCCGTGTCGGGATTAGTGATTTTTCTCAGACAATAATCTTTAACCGAGTATGCAACTGTATCACATATTTTACCGTTTCCGTCGGTAATAACTCCGGTTATTGTGTTACCATATTCCTTCGCAGGCACTCCGACGCTGATAACATAGTATTTCCCGTTTTTCTTCATATCCTGCGCAGAAAAATTATCGGTAACGGTATTGCTGCCCGAAAGCCGTGTCATTTCAACAGTATATCCTTCGCCGCCGTTAGGAAGGGTAATATAAAAATTGCAGTCAATTTTGCCGTTGGTGCTTAATGTCTGAGCATAAAACTTTGGGCTGTCACTCTTTTTTGTCAGCGCTCCGATATAAAAATTGTTCCAGTCATTGCTTGTCGAATCCAACCAACTGCCAAAATAAAGAAAGCTTTCGCCCGGTTTCGATGTGTAGTTATATCCGATACCGTTTATACTTATATCTGACAATTCAAATGGAATTCTTACAACTTCATCACATGTATATTCAACAATAACGGAAAATTTTTCCCCGAATGTTAATTCAACACTATTTGGCAATTCAACCGTATGAAAACCGGGATTTGCCTGAAAAGAAGAGAAACTAATCAGCAGTTTTCCCGAGGCAGGACTATCATCTGAACAGCCGGAATAAATCTTAACCGTTGAAGTGATATTATCATTAAGAGTATAAAAGGTTACTGCAGATAGTCTTTCATAGTCAGAACAGGTAAAAATATTGGCTATTTTAACTTCTGTACTTCCAATATTGAATGCATTGCAATAAGCGCAGGCATTGTAGCTGTAATTGTTTAAATACTCGTTTTTCATGGCAGAAAAGCCATAAAATGAGCTTATGCTCGCATCATAATAAGATACCCAGTAGTAGCCCCCGTCAAAAATATCCTGACCGTGACTGTTTTTAATAAGCCACGCGCCGTCACCGGATGGCATATCACCGGTGAAATTTGACTGAGAAAAATCATCATCCCAACCGACAACGGTAACACTGTGATTTGTACCTACCGGATCAGCGCAAAAAGAGCACCACCCTTCGCTGCTGTTATTAATGAGCGAACGGTCAAAATAAACAGCCGTTGTTACACTGCCGTGTGACATAATCCACTGCTTAATGTCCGAAACATCCGTTAAATTTTCAGCGTTTTCAATAACATACCCCGAATCGCTGACATATCTGCCCTGCTCCGGATATGATGTAAAAGAAGGGCCGGGAAAAGACGATTCTTTTGCGATACCTGAAAACTCCGACAATGTCGATATTGCAAGCAGCTCATTTCCGCCGGCTAAAGCAGGGTCAACGGCTGACATGCCCTCACCGTAATGAGAATCTTCATTTGATGAAGGTAAAGTATAAGAAAAATAGTTTAAATGTGTTTCTGAAAAATCCGGTGATATTTCACCGCAGTTTATTATTGTATCCGATTCAAGAGCGCTCATAACCGAATAAGTCCAGCAGTTATCATATCCCTGCTGCTTAACATTCGTTACATAGCCGTACTGCCTTGAATCATAACTTGACGGCAGTGAAGGTGAGGAGGAAAATGCAGCCTTTTTATTTGAAAGCTTTTTGTTTGAAGAATAACTACAGCCTTTTTCACTTATTAACTGTACTTCGGTGATTTCAGGTTTAATATACGCTCCTGAAGCCGCAAAGCATAAAACCAAAGCCGTTAAAACGGCAAAAATCAATGAAATAACAGTTTTTGCTTTCATAATGTCCGCCCCACCTTAATTTTGTTTAAACCGTTCAAAAGCGTCAATAAGAAATCTTTATTGTTTTAATTTCAAATGGTCTGAACTCAAGCGAATCGGTATCCGCAGTTTCAATAACTTCTTCAAGCATATTTGTTATCTGCGCTTTCTTTGCTCCGGGCGCAAGTTTAACGCCGGTAACAGTGTAGGTGCCTTCCGCTTCATAAAGCCTTGCAATGAACGCTTTTTCATTATCCTCACACGGCTTTATGCTCTCAACGATAATGTTATCTTTTTCGGGAACTGCAAGTGCAACTGCTTCATATCCTCCCCTGCCGACAACAGCAGGAACATTAAGCTCATAAGCCGGCTTGATAACATTTTGTGCGCTGAACGAACCGGTATGCGGTAAAAATGAATAAACAACTTTATGCCTGCCGTGATCACCGGTGAAATCCGGTCTTGTACCGCCCTTATGAAGAGAAAGCCTCATCTGAGAGCCGTTAACGCTGATTGCGTATTTGCCATCATTAAGAATCGCAACACCGCTTCTTGTTTCAGAAAGGTCGGTGAATTTATGATTGAGAACCTCGAACTTTGCCTTATCAACATTAGTGTTTCTTGTTGTGGGTCTCAATACATTGCCGTATTGAATTTCAAAACGCGCGTAATCGGACTGAACGGTTGTGTCAAATGCAACCTTGAGGAATCTGTGATCATCCTGCCAATCCATAACGGTGTCGTACCTGACCTGAGCAGTTGAAGCAAAGAATCTACCGTTACTCAGGATGTATTCTTCTTTGCTTCAACTGCTCAGGTCAGGTACGACACCGTTATGGATTGGCAGGATGATCACAGATTCCTCAAGGTTGCATT
>JAILFM010000070.1 GCA_024697575.1 Clostridiales bacterium | reverse complement strand
TGGTATCCCTGCCGGCAAAACAGAGTCTGCCGTTGTCAGACTGCGAAATGTTGTCACATATAAATTCTTTCATGCGGATTTTTTCCTCAAAGGTTTTTGATTTCGTACCAAACCGTCAGATATTTACTTAATCAGATTCTGTTCACGCATGAGCTTAAGTAAAGTCTCTTTATGACCTGCTTCAATCGGTGTCAGAGGAAGGCGCAGGTAATCTTCACAGAATCCCATTGCTGCGCAGGCACACTTGGCGGGTATCGGGTTAACCTCGCAGAACAGGGCGTTGATAAGGGGCAGAAGATTAATCTGGGCTTTTCTGGCTTTTTCAATTTTACCATTAAAGAAGTTTTGGCACATATCATGAGTTTCGCGCGGCATAATATTTGCCAAAACAGAAATAACGCCTTTGCCGCCGAGTGAGAGAACAGGAAGTATCTGATCGTCATTGCCGGAATAAATTGCAAAATCATCGCCGCAAAGAGACGCAATCTGAGCAACCTGAGAAAGGTTGCCGCTCGCCTCTTTAACACCGACAATATTCGGGTGTTTTGAAAGCTGAGCCATTGTTTCCGGCAGAATGTTGCAGCCTGTTCTTGAAGGAACATTATAAAGAATGCACGGCTTTGTCGATATATCGGCAACAGCTTCAAATGAAGCTATAAGACCCTTTTGGGTAGCTTTGTTGTAATAAGGCGTTACAAGCAGCATTGCGTCAGCCCCTGCCTCACAGGCATATTTTGTAAGGCTGATTGAATATGCGGTGTCATTGCTGCCTGTTCCCGCGATAACGGGAACTCTGCCTGCAACACGCTCAACGCAGAATTTTATTGCCTGTTTATGCTCTGCGTCCGTCAATGTTGCGCCCTCACCGGTTGTACCGACCGCAACTATTGCGTCAATGCCGTTTTCAATCTGCCAGTCAATAAGGCGGCCGAATTGTTCATAATCAACACCGGACTGTGTCAGCGGGGTAATAATAGCGCTTGCTGCTCCGGTAAATACTGGCTTTTTCATTGTTCTTCCTCCGAAATTATAGTTTTTTGATATAATCATTCATCTTTATTAAACAGGTAAAACAGAGCTTTTGCAACGCCTGCCTGATTATTTGACTGTGTTATGTAATCCGCTGCGTCAAGAATAACCTTATCTGAATTTGCCATTGCAACACCGATACCGGCAAATTTTATCATTGCAAGGTCGTTCGCGCTGTCTCCGATGGCGACCGTGTTTTTTTTGTTAATGCCGAGCATATCCAAAACGCGGGCGGCACCGACCGTTTTGTTATATCCCTTAGGGGTACAGTCGGCAAAGTGGTCAAGCTGGTAGATATCTAAAACATCCGAGAACTTTTCAATAAAATCATTTTCCGGTTTACTTCCGACTGCAATTACTTGAATCCTGTCGAACTCATAAAGTTTGTCAATGTCTTCGGCAATTTTGCTTATACCCCAGGCTTCCATGAGTTGTGACGGATTTCCAGGCGCTGAATAACAGCAGTTAACTCCCTCATAAACGCACCAATACTTTTCACTCGCCGTAACAAATTCCGCAACCGATTTGACAACTTTTTTATCAAAGGTGTTGTCAAATATGGGCATGTTATTCATATAAACCAATGTTCCGTTGCCGCATATTACACCGTCAACATTAACCTGATCCAGGATAAAATCCGGAAGATTGCCTTTTGAACGCCCGGTATTGATAAAAACTTTGTTTCCGAGCGAACGCACAAAATCAATGGCGGCCTTGTTTTCATCCGGAACAATATTACCGCGCACGGTCAGTGTGCCGTCAATGTCAAGAAAGATGACACTGTTATTTCTGTCAAGAGTCATAATCAGGCATTAACTTTGTGGAAAATCTTTTTCCCTTTTTTAATTATTATTGCTTTTTCATTAAGCTGATCTTTAGTGAAAGTGAGGGCGAAATCTTTTACTTTTTTATCGTCAACGCTGATGCCGCCCTGGTCAACTAGTCTTCTGCCTTCACCCCGTGACTTTGTGATGCCGGTTTTGATAAGAAGCGAAAGAATGTCGATCTTACCATCCGTAAAGTCTGACTCTTCAAGAGTTGTTGAAGGCATGTTGGAATTGTCACCGACGCCGCTGAAGACGGCTTTTGCCGCTTTTTCCGCTTTTTGTGCTTCCTCGTCGCCGTGAACCATTTTAGTCAGCTCAAATGCAAGAATTTCTTTGGCGCGGTTAAGCTCACTGCCTTCCCACTTGTCCATTTCATTAATCTCTTCAAGCGGCAGGAAGGTGAGCATACGGATGCATTTCATGACATCACTGTCACCGACATTTCTCCAATACTGATAAAAATCATATGGTGATGTTTTGTCGGGGTCAAGCCAGACGGCATTGCCGGCGGTTTTTCCCATTTTCTTGCCCTGAGAGTCTGTGAGAAGGGTAATAGTCATTGCATGGGCATCCTTGCCGAGCTTTTTTCTGATAAGCTCGGTGCCGCCGAGCATATTGCTCCACTGGTCGTCACCGCCGAACTGCATATTGCAACCGTAGGTTTTAAACAGGTGATAGAAATCATAGCTTTGCATTATCATGTAGTTAAATTCAAGGAACGAAAGACCTTTTTCCATCCTCTGTTTATAACATTCGGCGCGAAGCATATTGTTGACGGAAAAACATGCGCCGACTTCACGCAAAAGCTCGATGTAGTTAAGATCCATCAGCCAGTCCGCGTTGTTGACCATCTGAGCCTTATCTTCACCGAATTCTATGAATCTTTCCATCTGCTTTTTAAAGCATTCGGCGTTGTGGTCTATATCCTCTTTAGTGAGCATTTTTCTCATATCGGTTCTTCCGCTTGGGTCGCCTATCATTGTTGTGCCGCCGCCGATAAGAGCGAAAGGACGGTTGCCGGCAAGCTGAAGCCTTTTCATGAGAGTCAATGCCATAAAATGACCTGCCGTGAGAGAATCAGCAGTGCAGTCAAAACCGATATAGAACTTCGCTTTGCCGCTGTTTATCATCGATTTGATTTCTTCTTCGTTTGTTACCTGAGCTATCAGTCCGCGGGCTACAAGCTCTTCATAAATATTCATAAGGACAGTTCCTTTCGGCTTTATTTGTTGAATGGTTGTGTTTATTCGGCGCTCAGAAGTTGTTTACGGTGAATTTTGCAATAGTTTTTGCCGTCAATCGGGGGATAATCATCGCCCGTTTTTGCTTCGTTATAACAATTGTAATCGCTGCCTTC
>JAILFM010000037.1 GCA_024697575.1 Clostridiales bacterium | reverse complement strand
TTTTGATCCAACATAGCGAAAGCGGCATATGCTGATTTCCGCATCGTTCTCCACAAGAGCAGAATAGAGCTTTTGATACATTTCCGGCTCGATATAGTCATCGCCGTCTACGAATCCCAAATACGCCCCGGTGGCGGCTTCGATTCCGACGTTTCGCGCATCGGAAAGACCGCCGTTCTTCTTATGAATGACCTTTATGCGATCGTCCATCTTTGCGTACTCGTCGCAGATCGCGCCGCTTTTGTCCGGCGAACCGTCGTCTACAAGAATGATTTCGAGATTTGGATAGGCTTGGCAGCGAATACTGTCTACGGCACGCCGTATGTATTCCTCCACATTGTAAACTGAAACAATAATGCTGATCGTGTCCATAGCGAATGCCTGCCCCTCCATTTCTTGTGTCTACAATTAAACAACACTGCACAATGTGCTTGCACAGTGCTACCAAAAAGTACATTACACCTTTGAACTTAAGATGTCAAGTTTTTGCTGCCGGACTTCAAAGCCGATGAACACCCGCAGAGAGATCACAGCAATCTTGACGATCTGCGAAACCGCACCGGTTTCGGGGACGCAGGCAGGAGACACGGAGCTGTCCAGACGGAATATCGCGAATGCGCTGTTTTTTTCGAATTTGATTTCATAAAAATTTTTTAGCAGCGGAAACCCACTTTTCTTGCAGGGTGGGAGGAGCTGCTTTTCCTTTCTTAGCCTTGATTGGCTATATGCTGTTGAAACTTCGCCGATGCTGCAAACAAAGTAGCCAACGGACCAAAACATATGCCTTTTCCGGTAGTGTTTTGACAGAAAACAATTGTATCCCTTTGCTGTTTAATTATACCGGTTTTTCAAAGCAAAAATTCCCACTAAAATAGTGAGGAATTTGACTTTTTTCAATCCTGTCGCCGGAAAGATGCGTTGCCTCGAGAATAATCACTCAAAAGCTATTTCGTCGATGTTCAGTGTGCAGCCGACATAATTGTCGCCGTTCAGCGCACCCATATCGGGGCCGAGTACCGGGGACATCATATTTTCATCAAGCTCAGGGTTGACTTGCATTGAATTCTTTGCGTTGAACGGGACGCAATAGTTGTAAAAACAGTTGTTTTCAAACAACCCGCTCATAGTGAGCGAAGTGAAATTCGTGAAAAAGGTCAGCGGCTTTAACGCCTTTTGCCCGATAATGATATTGTTTGTCACCACCGCGTTTCTGACAAGGTCAAAATGCACGGGTGATGTATTGACAAGTGTATTGTGGCTGAATGTAAAATCTTTCATAAAAAGTCCCATGCCTAATATATTGCCAAGCGCTATAAGCGGTGTTGTAAAGAGATTGTTCATTTTGTTGTCATTAACCGACAGGCAGTATTCAACGCTGTTCCCGGCGTTTGACGTGTACCTGTCAAACAGGCAGTTTTTGATGAACCTTACATTGTCATGTGAGTAAATATACCTGTATGCGCAGTTCGTTGTCCAGCCGTCAAAATCAACGGTCATACCGTCCTGCCTGTTCGCGGAGCCGCTTATTTCGCAGTGCTCAACACTGCAGGAGTCACAGTGCCTGAACCAAATCGGAGCGCACGGGAAATAATTGTTGGTTGCGCATTTTTCAATACAGCAGTTTTCCGCTTTTGAATTGTACATCGAGCCGAACACAACAGCGCCGCTCTGACAATCCCGGAAAACGCTGTTTCTGATTAAGATGTTGTAGTTATATTCTTCCTCAGGTTTCGGAATAATCCCAAAAATCTCTGTATCAACGCCGTTGGAGTGAATACCGAACGGGCAGCGTGTGACATAAATGCCATCAATCAGCACATCGTGAACCCTGAAGCCATTTTCAAGATTATCTATGTTTATCGCTGATTTAAACGTGTTTGTGATTTTGAGAGTGTAGTTACATATATCCGTAAAACTGCAGTCTTTTATCGTGATAAATGAAACGTCATCATACATTGCCATCATAAAGATTCCGCAGCCGTTTTCAGGGACAAAGTGGATATCGCTGATTTCCCAGCCGCTGACATCCATCGTGGCAATGCCAATCAATGCCCCGTCATTGGCAAATACGGGTCTGTCACCCTCACCGTATGCGGAAATAAGAATACGCTTATCCTCTGTTCCGCTCGAAGGCAAAACAAATCCGGCGGAGAAAGTCTGCCCGCGTCTGAACAGAAACCTGTCGCCCGGCACCGCCTTGACGGATTCAATCATATCTGCATTTTTCCAAGCTTCATCAGGGCTCAGACCGCTGTTATCGTCATCGCCGTTTTCGCAGTCAAAATAAAATGTTCTTCCTTCGTTCAAGGCAAAAACGGCAGGGCCTAAACACCCCGATAAAACAGCAAATATCAGAAGAACACAGATGAAACGGATTTTTTTCATAACTCTCAACTCCGTATGAAAGATGTAATTATTACTGTGAAAACAGTCTACACTATTTGTATGTCAGTATCAATAATTTAAAAGAAAAAGACAAAAAAACTGGAAACTTTAGGTTGGTTTAAGGTTTAAATGCAATAATCCGGACAGAACAAAACAGAAAGGATGATTTTCTATGAACCGGCAGGATTAAACCGTAATACTGACTGAATAATAACAATTAGAAGAAAGGAAAGATTATCATGAAAAAAACATTATCTGTCATTATGAGCGTTCTTCTGATTCTGTCACTATGCGCTGTGCCGGTATTTGCCGCGGATTATGACTCAGAAAACGCAACAGGCTTTGTATTTTCAGACAGCGGCATCACAGTTACCGAAGGAGCATACACAGGTTACAAAGTTAAGGGAACCGCGCTTTCAATAACAGGTGCAGGAACATATGTTATTTCCGGTTCCTGCTCAGACGGAACAATTATTGTCAAAAAGAATGTAACCGGTGTAATACTTGGTCTTGACGGGCTGACACTTTCAGCAAGCGCAACGGCCCCCATTACCTGCAACAAAGGCAGTGAAGTTACGATCATCGCAAAATCCGGAACATTGAGCACTCTTACAGATGATAAATACAACAACGATGATATCTATACAGATACGGAACTTTATCCGGATATTGAAAACGCCGTAATTAAGTGCAAAGACGGCTCAAATGTCACAATAAACGGCACAGGCACAATCAATATTAATTCTTATGGCAAAAACGGTATTAAGAGCGGTTATGACCTTTATGAGGAAGACGGCAACGGCAACGCCACCGCCACACTTCTGAGCACTGCTTCCCTCACAATCAGGGAAGTAACACTGAATGTCAACGCAGTGGCAAATGACGGAATAAAGTCGGATAAAGAGCTCAATATTATTTCCGGAAATATATCTGTTTCCGCCGCTGATGACGCAATAAAATGCGATTATGTTATGAATATCGGCGAAGAAGGGACAGAAGGTCCGACAATTAAAATCGCAAAATCAACCGAAGGCATTGAAGCGGCACAGATAAATATTTATTCAGGTAACATTACAGTTAACGCAACCGATGACGGTATAAACGCCGCTAACAACGACCTGAGCAGTTACAGCTTCGGTTATAATCAATACGGCGGATATGTCTATGTCAACTGTTCAAAAGGCGACGGGATAGATTCTAACGGCACCATACTTCTTAAAGGCGGCACACTGGAAGTTTACGCTCCCTCATCGGGCGACGGAGAGCCGCTGGACTCCGAAAGCACGGTTACATTCGCAGGAGCAACAGTTTTAGCTGTCGGTCAGAATCAGATGAATCAGCCTCTTGCTTCAAGCGGAGCCTCTTATGTAACATTCGGAAAATCATCGGGCGCAAGACCTGGCGGAATATTCGGCGGTGGAAACACCGCAGTTGTAACCGCAAGTAATACGATAAACGTAAAAGATTCCTCGGGCAACACCATTTATTCCGGCAAAGCCGTAAGAAACGCAAGCTATGTTGTTTTCAGCAGTCCCTCTCTTGCGGGCGGAAGCAGCTATACGCTTTATAATGGCAATTCATCCGCAGCAACTGCAACCGCCGTCAGTTCAAGCTCCGGTAATCAGCCCGGCGGTCAGCAGGCTGGTGACAACCAACCGGGTCAGAGCCCCGGACAGAAGACGGAAGAAAATCAGCCCGGTTGGGAACCGGGTCAACAGCAGGGAAATCAACAGGAGGCGGAGAATAATACCGGTACAGGCGACAAAAGCAGCATAGTGAATACCATAATCGAATTTCTTATTTCGGTATGGAATTGGATTGTTTCCGTTATTTCAAAAATAAAGGCATTATTCTGAATAAATTTGTTTAACCCGGAGCGAGGGGCATGTTCCCATGTTCCGGGATTTTTATGTTTACATTTACCCCCGCAAAGTGGAATTACTATGAGGTTTTATGACGATAACCGCCGAACCTTCAAAAGATATATTCCTGCTTTACGCCAAGTTCCCTGACCCATTCGCGGGTTTCAAATGTTTTGAGATTGCCGTTTGTGTTTTCATAAACCCATTGACTTCTTATGGTGAAATAAGACCAGATAAGACTCATCACCCTTTGTCAGCAAAGCGGTTACGGAAGAATCGGTTTCATGAGCGGTGCCGAATATTTTATACCCCTGTTGCGCAAAGTAGGCAACGCCTTCCTCAAAGTTGTCAACATTTACACGCATACCCAGAAAACCCTCTTTAAAAGAATCTGCCGGAAAATGGGAACACACAAGATCAACACGCCTTTTTTGTTCGTTTTCCAAAACAACATAATCCAGAAATTCAATTTTCGGTTTATGCTTAACCGTAAACCCAAGATCCTCAGTAAAGCGCTTTGTTTGAGTTTCAACATTTTCCGTATAAAAAATCGGATAAAAATCAGTAATCTTCATACTTCCTCTTTTCTCTGCAATATATTATTTGTCTGTGTGGTTATAATAGGCGATTATACCATGAATTATCCCCTCAAAACAAGTATCAGGTATTATTATCGATTAAAGGTGCAGGTCTCAAAGTGCCCACCGATTTTTTGAGATTTGTACATGCTCCTATTGATATATGGATGTTTTTGTTGTAAATTTAAACAGAAAGAAAAAGCTAAGTTATAAAAGGACTGATAAATGTGAAAAAGATAATTGTTGCCGGTGCCGGTCACGCAGGTCTTGTCGCTGCCGCATTACTTGCGGAAAACGGTTTTGATGTCACCGTTATTGAAAAGAATCCCCGCTCCGCCATGGGGCATGACTGGGAAGACAGATTTGATTTTTCTCTTCTGTCGGAAATAACCGGCAAAGATATTTCCGGTTTTCCCGAAGACTGCTGGAGATACAGAGGCGACTGCGCTTTTATCAGCCCATCAAAGCGTAAGAAAATTGAAATATTTTATGACGAAAATTCACGTCAGAAGGTTATGTGGCGAAAGCCGCTTCTCGATATGCTGATTGATAACGCCGAAGAAAAAGGCGCAAAAATCCTGTTTGAAACGCAGATTTTTTCACCCGTTTGTGATGAAAGCCGAGTTAAGGGAGTAATTACCGCGCAGGGTGAAATCACCGGCGATATTGTCATCGATTCCGCCGGGGTCTTTTCACCCGTCAAAATGAATCTCCCCGATTCCTTCGGCATTGACAAAGAAATAAAAAGAGGTGATCTCTTTTACGCCTGGAGGGCTTATTTCAATAAGGTTTCCGATGAAACGCCGAAAACCCAGTTTGAGGTTTACCTGTATCACGAGTGTGAACAGGGGCTTTCCTGGTGCTGCACTAATAAAAACACGGTTGATATATTGATCGGCAGGATTGATGAATTCGGCAGTGAAAAAATCGACGAACAGCTTGCAATATTCAGAAAAGACCACCCCTGGACAGGCGATAAGATAATTAACGGCGGGCAGTTCGGAATTATCCCAGTAAGGCGGCCGCTCACCCTGATGGTCGCAAACGGTTACGCCGCGGCGGGCGACAGCGCATTTATGACAACCCCTATGAACGGCATGGGAATTGACCTTTCGCTAAACGCCGGCAGGATACTTGCCGAAACACTTGTAAAAAACGCAAAAAACGATTATACCGCCGATGTGCTGTGGAAGTATAACAGACGCTTTCACATTGAATACGGAGCCGCCGTTTCCAAAAATGAAGGGCTCAAAAACGCTCTGCTCTCAATCCCCTCGGAGGGCGTTGACTTTTTGTTTGAAAACGATGTCATTCAATCAGCTGACCTTTCCGGAGCAGGCAAAAATATGGATTTTAAAACGCTTATGGGCAAATTTGCCAGAGGTATGAAAAAGCCGGAATACTTTTTTGCGATTGTAAACGGCCTTATCAAAGGCGGTGAAGCCTCGTCGCTGTACGCAAAGCCTCCTGTCAATTTTGAAAAAGCGGCAATTGAAAAGTGGAGCAGAGCAATTGGAAGCAAGAGGATTGAGATACTATGAGGCACACCGGTTAAGGGGGCTGTAGCAAAATAGTTTTTTGCACAGCCCTGAATTTTATGAGGTATGAGGCACTGAAAACAAAAAAGAAACAGCAAAATCAGCTGTTTCCGGATAAAATTGAGTATAATCAACAAGAGCATATCCCAAAAAATCGGAGCTGTGCAAAATTCTATTTTGCTACAGCTCCCTTTTTGAGACAATATGTTCGGTTATTCGTGCGCCCGACGAGCGCACGACTGAAAAAGTCCTGTAACTTTTGCAAACAAATTCGCAAAAATTACAGGACTTATTATTTATTACACAATCACCCGACAATCGCAAGAGTATCCCTTGCGATAACCAATTCCTCATTAGTCGGGATAACAAACATACGAACCTTTGAACCGGGGACTGAGATTTCAATCTCTTCGCCCCTGACATGGTTCTTTTCTTCATCAATTTCTGTGCCGAGGAAAGCAATTTTTTCGGCAACCCTTGTTCTGTATTGCGGGTTGTTTTCGCCTATACCGCCGGTAAACACAACGGCATCAATGCCTCCCATAGCCGCCGCAAAACCGCCGATATATTTTGTGAGCTGATGGCAAAGCATGCTTTCAACAAGCTGAGCTCTTTTATCGCCCTCTTTTGCCATGTTTTCAATTGTTCTGTTGTCGCTTGTACCGGCAATACCGAGCATACCGCTCTTTTTGTTCATAACGGCGTCCATTTCATCCGGTGTGAAGTTATGCGACTTCATCAATGTGCAAACAATGGCAGGGTCAATCGAACCGCAGCGCGTGCCCATAATAATACCCTCAAGCGGAGTAAGCCCCATAGTCGTGTCAAAGCACTTGCCGTCTTTAACAGCTGAGATTGATGAACCGTTGCCGAGATGACAGGTAACGATCTTTGTACCCTGCGCATTGCCGCCGAGCAGTTCGATGCAGCGCCCCGATACAAAGCGGTGAGATGTGCCGTGGAAGCCGTATTTGCGTATGCCGTCGTTTTCATAGTATTCATACGGCAAAGCGTACATAAAGGCGTAATCGGGCATACTCTGGTGAAAACCGGTATCAAAAACGGCAACCTGTGGCACATTCATAATCTTTTCACAAGCCTCAATACCCTTGAGGTTAGCCGGATTGTGAAGGGGACCGAACTTGAAGCACTCGCGGATAGCCGCCTTGACTTCGTCCGTCACAAGAACAGAGGAAGAGAATTTTTCACCGCCGTGAAGAACTCTGTGACCCACAGCGCCAATTTCGTCCATTGACGATATAACGCCGTTCTTTGCGCTGACAAGGGTGTCAAGAACAAGCTTGATGGCTTCGCCGTGGTCTGCCATGGCATGAAGTTCTTTGATGTTTTTGGATGTGTCATCCGGAACCTTGTGGGTGAAGGTCGCGTTATCATCCCCTATCTGCTCACAGATACCTTTGGCAAGCAGACCTTCGTTTTCCATATCAATAAGCTGATATTTAAGTGATGATGAACCGCAATTGATAACAAGAATTTTCATAATCTTTCTCCAAAACGAAATTATTTACCCGATAATTCTACAACTATTATCACTTAATTTCAAGTAAAATATTTATTCGGCGATTTCAACTTCTCCGCTTTTGAGCTTGACCAAGCCGCCTTCGGAATCGGCAACCACAAGCGAACAGTTTTCATCAATGCCCCTGCATATACCTAAACGCTTTTCCCCGTTAAATGTATAGCTTATCTTTTTGTTATTCAGTATCATTTTGTCCGAATAGATTTTTTGAATTTCAATGTCAGTTGAATTATCGAAAATGTCAAAAATATTGAAAAGTATTCTTTTCATCAGTAGTTTTTTATCCACAATTTTGCCAATCGAACCGGCATTGATGAGCTCTTTCGGAAAATCAACTGTAGTTATATTCACACCGATACCTATGCAAAGGTATTCACAGTCACGGTCTTTAAATTTTTCCGTCAGAATACCGCAAATCTTTTTCCCGCCGGCAAAAACATCGTTGACCCATTTTATCCGGGGCTTTACCGGGGTTAATTCTTCAACGGCTTTGCACACCGCTACACCTGCTGTCGGTGTTATGAGAGTAACATTTTTCGGCGCATATGTCAAAAGCGAAAAATAAAGACCAGTATCCGCCGGCGAATAAAAGCTCTTACCCGTGCGTCCGCGGCCGGCTGTCTGCATATTTGCCGATATTACGGCGGGCAAAGCCAATTCACCCGCGTGAGTTCTTGCGTATGTGCTTGTGGAATCAACACTGTCAAAGTGTATTGCACTGTAGTTATATTTATTCTGCATATTTAAACCGGGATAAGGGACAGTTCCTTGTATTTATGTGTCGAGACAAGGAACCGTCCCCTGTCTTCACTGTCTTCAAATTAAAGGCTCGCAGAGCTTTTTACAACCCTACGAGTCTTTTTATTTCACTTTGTCTGCTTGTTTTTCGTTTAAATGCGACAACTCCGGATTAGTAATTATTTCGCGTAATCGCCGACCATAAACATAAACGCGCCTATCTGACCGCCGAATTCGGGAGCGCCGTCCATAACAAGCTTGCCGGTCTTAACGCTTTCAAGCATATCGTCGGTTGAAAGCAGAATACCAAGCGCGCTCTTGAATGAATCGAAGCGGAATGTAAAGAAGGGCATTGCTCTCTTGTATTCACCTCTGCCGGCTCTGGTTTTACCCGCTTTAACTCTGATGTAAGCGCTGACTTCAGGGTGATTATCTACGGCGAAGGCATAGACACGGTCGGGGCTCTTGAGCGCCCACTCGTGAATTTCTTCGTGACCGTTTTTATTGAGAGTGCTTATACCGCTTGAAAGCAGATAGAAGAAGCACTTAACCATAAGCTTCTGAGTTTCTTCATCTTCGGGGGCTGAGGTCGCTGTAAGAAGCGAACTCATTTTAAGCAGCACCATCATAAACGAAGCGAGAAGCGCGGGGTGTTTGAGAGCGCCGCGCATTTTGGGCAAGGTTGAAGGACCGATTTTGCCCTTGAAAAACGCATTCATTGACTCGACAGATTTGAACTCAAGTTCAAGATGAGTGTGCTCTCTGTCGCAAACCTTATCCGCGTGAACAACCCATTCGCCGCTGTTTATGATAAAATGAGTTGCGTATTTTCCTTCGGGGGCGTCCGGATCAAGCGCGCTGACCTGAATAACCGCATGGGTATTGGCAAACTTTTTGGCAAGCTCAGGCACATCGTTGGCAATTGTTTTCATAAGAGGGAGAGCACCGCAAAGGAAAACTTTGTTGGTAAATATATCTTCTCTTGAAGCCATATATTTAAATTCCTTTCTTTGAACGATTAAAACTCATCGTCCCAGTTGTCATCCTCTTCAAAATCTTTCTTCATTACTTCGCGAACGGCGTTGATAATGCCGTTAGCGTCAATGCCGACCTCAGCCATAATATCTTCATGAAGACCGATAGGCGCAAAGCGATCGGGGTGACCGAGCATCTTGAATGCGCAGGCCTTGCCGCCGTCAACAACAACCTCGGCAACAGCCGAACCAAGGCCGCCGATAACGCTGTGATCTTCAACGGTGATAATTCTTCTGGTTTCGGAAACGGCTTTCATAATCGCTTCCCTGTCAATGGGCTTAATCGTGTGCATATTAAGAACGCGAACCTTAAGACCGTCTGAATTCTCAAGGAATTCCGCCGCCTGTTTAGCCTGGAAAACACAACTGCCGCAGGCGATAACGGTGATGTCGGTGCCTTCTTTGATGGTAACGGCCTTACCGACTTCGAAGCCATAATCCATATTCTCATAAAGAACACGGTCAAAACCGCGGTTGATGCGGATATAGTAGGGGCCGAAGTTGTCATAAGCGGCATTAACGGCGTTGGCTGTTTCATAGCCGTCAGCGGGAACGATAAGAGTCATATTGGGCATAGCGCGGACAATCGCAAGGTCGGTAATGGCGTGGTGAGTTGAACCCGCCTGACCGAATGAAGTGCCCGAATGGGTGGCGATAATCTTAGCGTTGACATTCTGATAGCATATGTCGGTGTGAAGCTGATCGCAAGCTCTCATTGAGGTGAATGCGGAAAAGCCGGAAATGAAGGGAATGATGCCGGCTTTAGCCATACCGGCGGCAACGCCGAACATATCCTGCTCGGCAATACCGACATTGATAACTCTTTCGGGGCAAACTTTGAGAACATCGCCGAGCTTTGTGGATTTTGCAAGGTCAGCCGTAATAGCGACAACCTTGGGATCCCTGACGATTATATCGGCAAGTGCCTTGCCGTAGATTTCAGCCGTTGAGAGTGATGTCTGATCAACAGCGTTATAAACAAATCCGCCTGCCATTATTATTTGCCCTCCTTTTCACAGCGAGCGCAACGCTCTTTATAATCCTCTTCTATTTCTTCAAGGTACTTTGCATATGTTTCATCATCAAATGCGCCGTAGTGGCTTAAATAGTTGCCTTCCATTGACTTAATGCCGGCAGCCTTTTTGGTATCCATAATAATACATGTGGGATTCTGCTTAACCTTTGAGCGTTCAACAGCCTCGTCAATAGCGCCGCAAAGCTCGTTAATGTTATTACCGTCAACAACAAGAGTGTTGAAACCGAATGCAGTGAATTTATCCGCAAGGGGTTCAAGTTTCATAACCTGCTCTGTGGGACCGTCAATCATGCAATGGTTTCTGTCAACAAACACTATGCAGTTTGAAAGCTCATAATGGTTCATGGTCATAAAGCCTTCCCAGTTGGAGCCTTCGCCGAGCTCGCCGTCACCGGTGCAAACATATGTAAGGTAATCTTTGCCGAGAATTCTTGCGGCAAGCGCAGTGCCGGCAGCGATAGAAGGTCCGTGACCGAGCGAACCTGTCGAAGCGTCAACACCGACAACTTTATTTGAGTCAAGGTGCATACCCATTTTTGAACCTGAAAGGTTAAATGTCTTGAGCATTTCAATGCTGTTGAAGCCCTTGTCGCAAAGAACGGGTGCGTAAGCTATAGCCGCATGACCCTTTGAAAGAATAAATCTGTCTCTGTCTTCCCACTGAGGCTCGTCAACTTTGATGTTGAGATATTTATGGTACATAACAGTCAAAAGGTCCATAACGCTCATGCCGCCGCCGAAGTGTCCGCTGCCTGCCCAGACAACAGTCTGAAGGCAAAGCTTACGAAGCTCATACGCTTTTTTTTCAAGAGCAAGCCACTCTTGTTTTTCAAGTGCCATTTTGTATTCTCCTTTTAATTGAAATCAATTATGATCCGCTGTTTCTCAGCCGAGTTCCGGATGGTTCTTCTTGACCGTGTGGAAAGCATCCTCTGCAATTTCGATTGTCTCTTTGATATCCTCATCGGAAAGAGCAGCGTTAATGAAGTGATTGTGGTGAGAAGCGAAGAAAACACCTCTGTTAACACACTCGGCGATCCAGTCCTGATGAAGCATCATGCAGTCGTCATTAGCTATTCTCATATAGAACAGCGCCGGTGCGCCGGAGGTGACAAGGTCAAAGCCGTTCTCTTTTGCTGCTGCCTTCAAGCCGTCAAGAAGCATTGTGCCCTTTTCATAAAACAGCTGAGGAGTGTTAAGCTTCTTCATCTTGTTAATGGTCGCAATACAAGCGGCGAACGGCACCGCGCTCATCCAGTAAGAGCCTGTGTATGAAAGCGACGAAGCGGCGCCTTTAAGAAATTCTTTACCGCAGAACGCGCTCATATTATAGCCGTTGGCAAGAGCTTTGCAGAAGCAGATAATATCAGCCTCAAAGCCGAAGAAATGATCGGAACCGGCAAGGTCAAGACGGAAGCCCGCGCGAACATCATCAACAATAAGGACTATGCCTTCTTTTGTACAGATTTCGCGAACCTGCTGCCAGAAGCCCTCAGCGGGGAATTTATTGTCATAGAAATTGCCGTGGTCGTAGGGCTGAGCGATAAGAGCGGCAATCTCGCCCTTGTTTTCTTCAACCGTCTTTTTAAAGCCCTCAATGTCATCCCAGTTGCAGTAAAGGTTGTTGGCAACATCCTCAGGAAGAACACCGGGATAATCAATCTTCTGAACAACGGGAGCAACGCCGTGATAGAAGCCGTTAAAGAAAATCAGCTTCTTTCTGTGAGTATGGGCGCGGGCTGTAAGAATTGCGCCGGAGGTTGCGTCGTTGCCGTTCTTTGCGAAAAAAGCCCAGTCAGCGCAGTTGACCGTATCAACAAGCAGCTCTGCGCACTCAACCATAACCTTACTCGGTGAAGAAGTGCAGTTGCCAAGCTCAATCTGTTTAATGGCGGCAGCGTCAACATCAGGGTCGCCGTAACCGAGAACATTCGGTCCGTAGGCGCACATATAGTCAATATAGCGGTTGCCGTCAACATCCCAGAAATATGTGCCCTTAGCCTTCTCTGAAAAACGGGGCCAGCGGCTGACGGGAATAAACTGCCCTTCCGCAGGACCTAAATGGCCGTAAACACCGGCGGGGATAACTTTGGTTGCCCTGTCGTACCATTCATCGGATTTTTTGTTGCTGTATAAAGGGAATTGTTTGCTCATAATTAACACTGCCTCCTTATGCAAGATACAGAGCAACTCTGTCAAGAATTCTGTTAATATTGTCTATCATGTTTATCTGACCGTGCATCTCAATCTTGCCGGTGCCGATGCAGGCAAGGGCGTTGACCGTGCCGGCAAAGAGTGCGTTCGCCGTTTCATAGCTGTCAAACACCATTGAAGAGCGGTAGGTATCCGGTCTTTTCTTGTAGCAAAGAAGGTGGTGATCTTTGCAAGCAATTTCAACCGCGGGGCCGTCTTTGATTGCCATCATGACACTGCCGTCAACGATATGATCGGCACTGAATTTACCGATTTCATCTTTGTTACCGACCTGAGCAATAGCAACGCCGATAACATTGAGGGTAAGAGCCGTGTTTATCCTGAAAAACTCGGGGTCTTTCAAATCTTCTTCGGAAGGTCTTAAATATTTGTTCAGAATATCCGTAAGCTTCGTGAAATCCTTAAGAAGAAAGCCGATATGGGTGAAGCCTTTTGAAGGAATAGGTGTAACAGTTCCGTCGATAAGTCCGTTGAACTTTTCGCAGGAGCTGAACGGCAGTTTGACATTGCACTTTTTGCAACCCTGTTCCATACGGCAAAGCCCGTTTGCGAAGGTAATTGTAGCCGAGGGACCGTCTTTAACTTCAAAACCGATTGATATCGGTTTTTTGTTTGTAAGAGCCTCCCTTGCTTCCGGCGCCAGCTCGCAAAGATTTTCAAGAGCGCCGAGAACGGCATACATATTGATATATGCCATGGCTTTTTGGTCAATCATTATATTGTCCTCCCATATATAATTGATTAATAATTTTTGACAAACAGTTTGATAAGCTCCGCAGCGGAAGCGGAAGCTTTGCTCAAAAATTCGGGGTAGTCCATGTGCGACGAGCCGTCTGCACAGTCACTGATTGCCCTGACAACCGAAAAAGGAACCTTATTGGCGCAGCAGACATGAGCTATGGACGCGCCTTCCATTTCGCATGCGATTGCTCCGAATGTTGAAACAATTTTCCCCTTTCTTTCGGCAGAGGCGATGAACTGATCGCCTGACGCAATAACACCGCGAACCGTTTTAATCCCGAGAGCCGCAGCGCTCTGGCAAACTTTGTCGCAAACGCTCTTGTCCGCCGGAATTTCAACAAGATTAATGCCGTTAATAAAGCCGGGCGGATCGCCTATGGGCGTAGTATCCATATCATGTTCAACGAGCTTTTCGCCTACAGCAACATCGAGAATACTCAGCGAAGAACTGAGCGACCCGGCAACGCCGGTATTCAGTATGCATTCGGGAGAAAATCTTAAAATCATTGTCTGCGCGCACATCGCCGCGTTGACCTTGCCGATGCCGCAAACCGCGGTTACGACCTGCCTGCCTTCCAGAACACCGCTGACAAATGATATGCTGCCTGTAACCTCGGATTTCGGATTTTCCAGCGCCTGCCTGATACAGTCGATTTCGACCTGCATGGCGCCGATTATGCCAATCATCAACTTCACCTGCCAATATTTAAAAATATCCGTTTGATATGATAGCATAAGGCGTTGTAAATATCAACAAGCAAAAAAAATATCAACAAATATTACAAATAATTTTTTCTTGTTTTATACATTTTGAACAAATAAAAAATAACTTTACTTTTCTCATTCCGCAATGTATAATGTAAATTAATTTTTTGCGGAATAAATTCAAAAAACAATCGATTATCTCCCGTTATTCGGGCCAGGAGTTTTTATGATTCAGTTTGAAGAACTCAGATTTTCCCTGTTGGGAAATAAAGAAAAGCTCAGTCAACTGCGCGATTCCCTGGGCATAGAAGATATGCTCGCTGAAATTAAAAATCTTGAAAAAGAGATGGGCGGCGAAGGCTTTTGGAATGATGTTGAAGCTTCCCAGAAGGTTCAGCTTCGCTGCAGCCAGCTTAAAAACAAGGTTGCCGCATATAACGCACTTGAAAACGAGTTTAACGATGCCCTTGTGCTGATTGAACTTGCGGATGAAGCGGAAGACCTTGATATGCTTGACGAGTGCAAGTCGGCAATCGACGCCTTTGTGACAAAGCTTGACGCTATGATGCTTTCAACGCTTCTGAGCGGCGAATATGACTCCAAAAACGCCATTCTCACTTTCCATGCGGGTGCCGGCGGCACAGAAGCGCAGGACTGGAACCAGATGCTTGTTCGCATGTATCAGCATTGGGGCGAAAAACACGGCTACAAAGTCGATATGGTGGACTTTCTTGACGGCGATGAAGCCGGGCTTAAATCCTGCGTTTTGCGCATAGAGGGTGAAAACGCCTACGGTTACCTCAAAGGCGAAATGGGCGTTCACAGACTTGTGCGTATTTCACCTTTTGACGCTTCGGGGCGCCGCCATACTTCGTTCGCATCGCTTGAAGTGATGCCTGAAATCGACGACACCGTTGAGGTTGAAATAAATCCGGACGACCTTAAAATAGACTATTACCGTTCCAGCGGAGCCGGCGGTCAAAAGGTTAACAAAACTTCGTCGGCCGTACGCATAACGCACATACCCACCGGCATTGTCTGTGCTTGCCAGGTTGAAAGAAGCCAGCATCAGAACCGTGAAGTCGCTATGACTATGCTCAAGTCGAAACTGATTGAAATTAAAGAACGCGAACACCTTGACAAAATCGATGACATTAAGGGTGAGCAGCGTGAAATTGCCTGGGGAAGCCAGATAAGATCGTATGTCTTTATGCCCTATACACTTGCCAAAGACCACCGCACTAACTTTGAAATCGGCAACATCAACGCCGTTATGGACGGCGATATCGACGGATTTATCAACGCTTATCTTAAGATGGAGTCTTTAAAGGGCAATCAAGCCCAATAAAAACGAATATGAAAAGATTGTTTGATATTGTTGTCAGTCTTCTTCTTATCATCGTTCTTTTGCCGCTTGAACTCTTCATTTGCCTTGTGGTATTGATTGATGCGGGACGGCCCGTCATATTCAGACAATACCGCGTAGGCAGGGGCAACAAGCTGTTTTATATCTATAAATTCCGCACAATGAAAAACAGCACCCGCAATGTTGCCACAAAAAAACTTCGCAACAGCAATAAGTGCATAACAGTCAGCGGCAAAATTCTGAGAAAAATGAGTCTTGATGAACTTCCGCAGCTTTTTAACATTCTCAAAGGTGATA
>JAILFM010000020.1 GCA_024697575.1 Clostridiales bacterium | reverse complement strand
CCGATTAAAGTGGTACGCGAGCTGGGTTCAGAACGTCGTGAGACAGTTCGGTCCCTATCTGTCGTGGGCGCAGGATATTTGAGGAGAGCTGTCCTTAGTACGAGAGGACCGGGATGGACGCACCGCTGGTGCACCGGTTGTAACGCCAGTTGCATAGCCGGGCAGCTATGTGCGGATCGGATAAACGCTGAAAGCATCTAAGCGTGAAGCCGACTCCAAGATTAGATATCCCATGGTTTAACCAGTAAGACCCCTCATGGACTATGAGGTTGATAGGTTGCATGTGTAAGCGCGGTGACGCGTTCAGCTTGGCAATACTAATAGGTCGAGGGCTTGACCTTTTCGTTCCTTCTGTTCGTTTCTCCCCTTTGTTCAGTTTTCAGGGTGTGTTTACCTAAGACCATACGCACCATTAGCTGAAGTTTAACCGTCCTTTTGGGCGGTTTTTTTGTTTCTGTTTATATTCTTCCCTTGATTATGTTTTAAGTATATATTATAATTTTAACAGTATCTTGTTAACCTTAATATTTATTCGGAGATTCAGAGGGCTTTATGACCGCATTTTTCAAAAAATGTTTTTGCAGCAAATGGTATTTTTTATTTTTAATTATACTGCTTGCTGCGGTTGTTTTTACCGGTAATGAAGTTATCGGTGCTTATTTGTTCGCAATTTTTGCCGCCGGCTGTCTCTTTTTTACAGGTGACTTTATTCCCGCCCTTGAGACAGTGCTCGTTTTGGTTTGCTTTGCCATGCGGTGTAAAAACAGCTTTAATTCGTTCTGGCATTACAGGCTGCTTGCGATTCCGGTTTTTGTTTTTCTCGCCGGTTTCTTCGTTAGGTACCCTATCAAACTGAAAAAAGGTTCTTTATTTTCGGGAATTTTCGCTTCTTCAATCGCGGTTACTATCGGCGGTGTCGGTAGTATCAGCGCTAAAGCTTATTTTTCGGAAACTTCACTTTTTTATATTGTTTTGCTCGGATTTGGTCAATTGTTTTTTTATTGCTGGTTTTACGGTCTTTTGGAAAGCTGCGATTTTAATTATATTAAAGAGAAACTGCCTTTTATCTTTGCAGGGGTTGTGCCTGCGTTTGCTGTCTGTCTTTTTCAGGAATACTTTTCGCGTTTTTCCGAGTTTGCAAGAAGCTTTACGGTTATACCTTTTCAATGGCGTAATAACTGCGCAACGCTAATTATGATTGCGATGCCGTTTGCATTTTATCTTGTAAAGAAAAAATTTGCTTATATATCAATTGTTCTTTTAGCTTGGTTGGAGCTTGTTTTTTCCGGTTCAAGGGGCGGATTGCTTTTCGGTACTGTTGAATTTGCAATCTGCTGTTTATGGCTTTTTATTATTGATAATAAAAACAGAAAAAAATATTTGACGGTTGCCGCTTGCTGTCTGGCAGCTGCGGCTTTTGCTTATAAACCGCTGTTCGGCTTATTACGGTACACAATTGATCGCCTGAAGAATTTTAACGAAAACAAAATACGCCTGCAGCTGATTATGCGCTGCATTGAAGATTTTAAAGCAAATCCTTTGACCGGACGCGGGCTTATCTATATGGGTAATCACGATGTTCATAAAAGCGCAAAACTTACTTTGTGCTGGTATCACTGTTCGCCGGCGCAGGTTATCGGGTCAATGGGAATTGTGGGTATTGCCGCTTATTCATTTCTTATTTACAAAAGAATAAAACTATATTTATCTCACAGATCATTGTTCACTTCGTCTTTATTGCTTTCATATGTCGGATTAATGCTTATGAGCCTTGTTAATCCGGGTATATTTGCGCCTGTACCGTATTTGTTTTTAATGACTGTGTTCTTTGCTTTTATCGAATATGAAAAACAATGAAAAATCATATATTGTTATCGACCTTAAGTCTTTTTATGCCTCGGTTGAATGTGTTGACCGCGGAATGGACCCTTTGAACACAAATCTTGTTGTCGCGGATGAGTCAAGAACAGATAAGACAATTTGCCTTGCCGTTTCACCGGCACTTAAAGAATTCGGTGTACCCGGCAGGCCGAGACTTTTTGAAGTTATTCAAAAAGTTAATGCTGTTAACCGTGAAAGGTTGATAAACTATGGTGTCGATAGCTTTATCGGTTCGTCATACAAAAAAGATGAACTGCTTAATGAACCTTTGTTAAAGGTTAACTACATTATTGCACCGCCGCGTATGTCAAGGTATATGGCTGTCAGCAATGAGATTTTCAAAATATATCTCAAATATATTTCTCCTGAGGATATCCATGTTTATTCGGTTGATGAGGTTTTTATCGACGCTACTCCTTATCTTAAGACGATGAATATGACAGCCCGTGAGCTTGCTCAGATAATTATTAAAGATATTTTGGAAAACACCGGTGTTACAGCCACGGCAGGAATCGGCACGAATCTTTATCTATGCAAAATAGCTTTGGATATTGAAGCAAAGCATATTAAACCCGATGAAAACGGTGTAAGAATTGCATATCTTGATGAACAGCTTTACCGCAGTCATTTGTGGTCACACGAGCCATTGACAGATTTTTGGCGTATTGGTTCGGGATATTCAAAAAAGCTGAATTCTCTCGGTCTTTTTACAATGGGTGATATTGCCCGGTTTTCTCTGAATAATTCGGACAGACTTTATCAGCTTTTCGGTATTAATGCGGAGCTGTTAATTGACCACGCCTGGGGCTTTGAGAGCGCTCAGATGAGTGATATCAAAGCATACAGATCTCAAAGTCATTCACTGTCATCCGGTCAGGTTTTGCCTGAACCTTACACCTTTGAAAAGGGCAGGCTGATTGTGAAAGAAATGACTGATGCTCTTTCACTTGAATTAGTCGGAAAAAGAGCAGTCAGCGATCAAATTGTTTTGACGGTTGGTTATGACAATCAAAATGTCAATGATGGATTTAAAGGTGAGATAAAAACTGATCGATACGGTCGTAAAGTTCCCGTTCAGGCTCACGGGAGTATAAACCTGGGCTTTTTCACTTCCTCTTCGAAAATAATGATAGATGAAGTAATAAATCTTTACGATAAAATTGTTGACCCGGCTTTAACAATTCGCAGGTTGAATATTGCTGCAAATCATGTTATCAGTGAGAACGATGTTAAAGATGAAGATGAAAATGAACAGCTGAATTTTTTTGTTGATTTTGAAGAAAAAGAAAAGCAAAAAGCAAAACAGAAAAATGAGCTTTCAAGAGAGAGAAGACGCCAGCAGGCTATTATCGATATAAAGAAAAAATACGGAAAAAACGCCATTCTTAAAGGTATGAATTATGAAGACGGCGCAACGGCAATTGAACGCAACAATCATGTCGGGGGGCACAAGGCATGAATGATAAAAAATACGGTGATATTATAAATCTTGAGCATTATCACGCCCCGGGCAGACCATTTATGACCGGCTATGACAGGGCTGCGCAGTTTGCCCCTTTTAAGGCTTTAACGGGATTTGAAGATGAAATCAATGAAACGGCGAGATTCACAATAGAAAACAATGAAGCTATTAAAAAAAAGTAATATATGGTTTTGAAAGGTCATATGAAAATGGTAGAATGCGTTCTGTTTGATATGGACGGAGTTCTTATAGATTCCGAAAAAATAATTCTGGAGGCGGCAATAAAGGGGCTTAGAGTTTTCGGCGTCAATGCCGAACCTGAGGATTTTTTACCATATGTCGGTGCAGGGGAGGATAGATATATCGGCTGTGTTGCTCAAAAATACGGCACGAAGTTTGTCCCCGAGATGAAGAGCGTTGTTTATGATATTTATGCCGATATTATTAAAAAACATCCGGAGACTGTATATCCGGGAGTTAAGGAAGTTATTGAAAAAGTTAAATCAAAGTATAAATGCGCTGTCTGCTCAGCCGCAGATTATACGAAAGTGTGTCACAACCTTAACGCAATCGGTGTCACTCAGAGCTTTTTTGATGCCGTTGTGAGTGGCAGTGATGTCAAACGCCAAAAGCCGTTCCCGGATGTTTTTTTAAAAGGTGCTGAAAAATGCGGTGTCGAACCCGCAAAATGCCTCGCAATTGACGACTCGCTTAACGGCATCAGGGCGGCTGTTGCCGCCGGAGGAGTGAGCGCCGGTATAACCACAATGTTTTCAAAACAAGAAATCTTAAAAACAGTTAAGCCGGATTTTATTGTCGAAGATATAAGAGAACTGCCGGCTTTGATCGAAACTGTAAATTCGAATCTTTCAATGTGATATTTATCAGCAAGTAAAAATCCGCTCCTTCAGCTTTTTGCCCGCTGAAAGAACGGATTTATTTTTTTCTGTGATTATTCCGAAGCTTTGTTTTCTCTTCTTTGGGTTAGTTCAAGATACATCTGCTGCTTCGTTTCACCCTCGACATTATACATTGTTTTCAAAAAGATTGCTTTAAAAAGGTTAGCTGCGGCGTAGGTGAATACAAGAAGGGCGAGCAGCCACAGGCAGGTTTTCATATACCCGGGATTTAACCTCATTGTTTCAACGAGATTGCCGACCGCGCTCGATTCATAGCCGATTTTAACAAGAATAAACGGAATAGCTATATCATATATATAAGAGAGCGCGCTTTTAATCCAGTCGGGTATTATGCTTTGAACCGCTTCAAGGCGTCTGCCGGTTTGCCATTCGAGATAGTCGAAATATTCAACCTTGAAGTGAGACATTGAAAGCTCGTTAATACCTACCCCAATTCCGAACAAAAAATAGAAAACATAGAAAAACCATTTGTTCCAGCCTTCAAAGAACAAAAGACCGAATCTGTATTGTATAAATGCGCTCAGAAACACCAGGCTTGCCGCAAAAACGCAGAAAAATCCGTTTGCTTTCAGAAGTTTTGTCGGTTCATGTTTTTTTGAAAGCTTTGCGGTTATTAAATTGCCGACTATTGTACCGGCTGCCGTTGGTAAAGTTAACAAAAGGTTGTTTGCGCTGCCGACTGTGATTGCCGCAAGGTATGTGCTGAATTTACCAAGGCGCATTAGTACTTCTGAAAAATTCATATATTGATATGCGCGGTAGTTTTTGTATTTGAACAGCTGCAGAAGCTCTTTACTGATTTTTTCCTTTTTCTTCGATTCAATCTCAATTCTTTCTTTGCAGAAAATACCGACCATCAATCTGCCGATTGAAGCAACAATCGCCGCAACCAATGCAAGGCGCATATACATGGCGTTTTTGTCATCGCTGAACTTGCCGTAAATCATTGTTGCAAGATAAGCTCCGCCATATCCTATGTAGTAAAAAATCTGCCAGAATGTCGCAATCAGCTTCTTTTCTTTCGGGTCGGGAGAAATAACCTGTGAAATGTTTTGAGACAGGGTATTGAATGCGCTGAATATCGTTTGCGCCAAAGCGATGCCATAGCGCCAGTATGTCATTTCTTTGATTGACCAGTTGCCGGGGACCCAGAAATATAAAACTGTAAGCGCAAACATCGGAATAAGATTGATAAAATACCACTGTCTGTAATTGCCGAGCTTTGTTTTCCATTTTTGAACAATTACGCCTGAAATCAATCCGATAAAAATACTTGCTACAGTGGTAATTGTTGTCTGTACGGCGATTTTTTGCGCCACTCCCGTGGCATTGACACCCGCCGGACCGTAATACAGTTCGTGCAAAAAAGCGGTTGCCAATGTACCTGTAAGGGTTGTTGAAAACATGTCGCCTATTCTTGACATCGCTATGCTGATGTATTCAATCAAAGTGACATGGCGTGTGTTTTTAACCGTTGATGTTGAATTGACTGTTGAAGAACTCATATTAAAACTGTTTCTCCCTCATATTATTCAAAATAAACAGCGCTGGTCTGTGATACAATAAAGTCAGGCAGGGGCTCATTTCTGCTAATATTAAGGAAAGAGTTTTCAATTTTGGCGAAAATTGATTTGTAAACCGGCGGCAGCTGTTTATCAACCTGGGCAACAATGAAGCCGGGATTGTTTACCGGAAGTGAAACAATATACGGGGCGCTTACGGTAGCTTTGTATTCAAATTTAACGCCGTCACGGTCGATTACCCTGAGAATCTGATTCTTTTGAATTCGATTGACTTTTATAGTTACAGTGGTGTCATCTTTAATCTTCACGGTGTCACCGATTATGGAACTTCCGCTGTTAATTTCAATCATTTGACCGCCAACATTTGGGGATATGGTGACATGACCGAGGCGAATTGATTTGAGGATTTCATCTTCTGTGCATTCATCTGCATAAACATAGGTTGTCGGATTATCAAGAAAAGCTGTGACAACATGCTCACGGTGAAAATCACTGCCGCCGACAGCGGGGATTTTTTTACCTTTTCGCAGTTCATCATGCCACCAGGAAGTGCAAATCATATTGTCTGTATGCTGAGGACCGTTCCAGACTTCGACGCAATCCGCTTTTTCAACTTCAAGCGGCCAGTGCCAGCCGCAGTTACTGCAAAGCGGATGGTTGATGCATACTGTAGCACCGTTCTGTTTAGCAGTCTGAACAGCTTTTTCCCAGCCTTCATAGTTTTCCAAGTCAAAGTTATCAATGGGATAATGAACACCCCAAATATTGGTGTGACCCATTTGGTCGGTTAACTCCACTCCGGGGATAACAAGAGTATTTTCACTTTGCGGTATTTCATCAAGGCAAACATTGTGATCGGTGATTATTATAAAATCAAGACCTTTGTCTTCGGCTTTTTTTACAAGTTCCTGCGGTGAATACTTGCCGTCTGAACGGGTGGTATGGCTGTGCACCACACCGGAATACCATCTGCCCATAATTACCTCCAACAGATTTAATGTCTAATTCTAACATACAAGCAATGCAAATTCAACAAAATATTTTCAAATTAGTTAGCTGTTTTTGTTTCAAATTAGTTAGCTGTTTTTGACACTATTTACCCAAAATTTAAGGGAAGCCTATTTCTTTGGCAGGCTGAAAGTATTCTTCTTTGGACTGTTTGGCTTTATGCCGAATGTGGAACTCAAACCGTAAAACAAAGCCCATTATATCAAGAGTAAAATCATTTTGTTTCCTGCTTTTTTCCGTGAGTGCGAATCACTGAAAACGGCAAGAAAAAGAGTGCAAAAATGAAGTTTGGGGAGAAAAAAGAGAGAAAAAGGATTTCTGTTGTTGACACAAATACGGCGGGTAAAACCGCCGTATTCATTTAAGAATCTATTTGATTGTAATTGTATGGTAGCTCTTCAAAAGCACCTCTTTTTTCGCTTTTTTTTACATTGCTCTACATTGCCGCAATGATAGCAAAGTTCGTTGTCACAGATACCATCGTTATTAAAATAAGAGAGGATATTTGAAACAGTAGTTTCAGCAATGTTATTCAGCGCATCTTCTGTAAGGAACGCTTGGTGTGAAGTCACGATCACATTAGGCATTGAGATAAGGCGAGCAAGTACATCGTCGTTCAGAATATGTCCCGATCTATCTTCAAAGAAAATGTCCGCTTCTTCCTCATATACATCCAGGCAAGCCGCACCAATCTTCCGGCTTTTGATTCCGTCGAGAAGCGCTTCCGCGTCAATGAGGGCGCCGCGCGAGGTATTCACGATCACCACGCCTTTTTTCATTTTTGCAATGGCATCACCGTTGACAGTATGGAACGTGCCGTCGTTCAACGGGCAGTGGAGCGAGATCACGTCGCTTTGTGCAAACAGCTCGTCGAGCGAAACGTATT
>JAILFM010000173.1 GCA_024697575.1 Clostridiales bacterium | reverse complement strand
ACGAACTGTATTGACGAAACAACATACAGAACATTGGAATCGCAATGTTCTTCAATCCGAGTAATGTTGATTTCTTCATGTCGAACAGCCAAGAGTAATAATCTTTGACTTTTTTCAACGATGTGTTCCGCTTTGCGGAACGAGATGTATTCTTTGAAAGTGATGTGCACTTCGTGCGTGATGTTTGCCTTCGGCAAGTGAAAAGGTTACAAAAGATTGATTTTATCTGTTCTATGTATTATAATATACGTGCAGAAAAGTCCGGCTCAGACCGGAGAGTAAAAACCGTTTTTATGGGAGGATAGACTATGAGGAAAACATTATCCGTTATTCTTGCAACGCTTATGATTTTAACTGCAGTTATGTGTGTTCCTGCTTATGCAGCGGGGATTGACGGCACTTTAATCACCGAAGCCGATGCGAAACAGGCCGCCGCGGATTACCTCGGCACGACCTCGGAGAATTTCAGCAAATACAGCTGTTCCGCCGAGACGGTGGAATATGTCAGTGTCGGCACAATCATCAAAGTCACGGCAACCCAGTACAATCTTTCGTTCAGATATAACGGCGTGTCTTATAAGGTGACCGTTGACCCCGTCGGTGTTATCAGAAACTTCAGCTACAGCTCAAACAAGCTTCTTATCCCCAAGGGCGCGAGCGGAATCATCACCGAAGCCGAAGCCAGAGCGAAGGCGACCGATGCGGCGGGCGTAAGCTCTTCAGAAGCTATCTTTACCGGCAGCAAATTCATTGTTGAAGAATATGTGATGTATTATTCTTTTGAGTTCCTGGGCAAGACCAAGGTGGTTTCCGCCAGGGTAAACGCCGTATCCAAGTCGGCAACACCCGTTCTCAGCATTACAGAGAAAAGTGCGTTTGTTATGATGTTCATCCGTCTCTTCGCAAAGATTTCAATGCTGTTCGGATAATAACCGGTAATCATTGTAACTGCCGCATTTAAGTGAAAAACAAACATTCAAATGGAAACTAAAAAGGCTCGCAGGGTTATGATAAACTCCGCGAGTCTTTGAGTTTAAGAACTTCAGCCGGTTGAGGACACATTCCGAAACAGATAATCACCCGATATGCTGGTGAGCAATAAGAGTTAAAAAAACACTCTCCGATCCGGTACAGTGAGAGAGGTTAGACCTTATTGTAAAAGACAGGAGAGCAAAATGAGTTTTCTTTCCGTAGCATACCAAACGGTTTGATTTGACGGGCAGACAGCAACGGCAAGTTGCTTGTCAACACCGACTGTTTATGATAAAACATAATAACAGAAAATAAGGCGGTGATTATATGGAAACGAAAGATGTTATTTTACGGCTTCGCACTCAAAAAGGTCTTTCACAGGAAGAACTTGCTGCAAAGCTGTTTGTCACAAGGCAAGCGGTTTCACGCTGGGAAACCGGTGAAACGATACCGAATGCGGATACACTCAAACTGTTATCAAAATTGTTTAACGTATCGATCAATACTCTCCTCGGTTCTCCGAGAGAGTTGGTTTGTCAATGCTGCGGAATGCCTCTCGAAGACTGTAATATGAGCCGTGAAAACGACGGCTGTTTCAACGAGAAATATTGCAAATGGTGTTACGCAGACGGTGAATACACACTCGATGTTTGGAAACGATACGGCGAATCCGGCGGAAAAGAAAAATTCGACGAATTCAAGAAACAGTTAATTTGCGAATTTAACACACTGTTGAATATTGAAGGATTGCCGAAAGTTTGGGATCTGAACGTGCTTTCGGGTGAATTCATAAATATGGAATATACTCTTCCAAACGGAGAAAAAGTGAAATTTCTCGACGATAAACAGACCTATCTCGGCAGCCAGCTTGAAAGTAAATCCGGCAGATGCGTTGGAATAGCAGCGAATATGGACTATCTTCTCTTATGTTCGTATGAAGAAAATGGTGAGAATCCGGAGCTTTTGATGTATAAAAAGAGATAATCAGATTCCTGTTTGCTGTGGCAATCGTAACATTTGGGCCGAACATCACTTTGTCTCCGACATATATATGACCGTCATCGACCATTGTTAAATTTGAGTTGACGTAAATATCCGAACCGAAATGCACATGATGACCGCCCCAGTTAGCGTGAAACGGCAGCTCAATGTAGCAGTTATCTCCGCATTCGGCAAAAACTTCTTTCATATAAGCTGTTTTTTTCTCATTATCTGAAGGCTTAAGCTGATTAAAAGCCCACAGCTTGTCTTGAAACGGAATCTGTTCTTCCATTATCTCACTGTCCAAAGGGTCATAAATAAGCCCGTTGACCATTCTTTCATACTGTGTCATGATGTTGCCTGCGTGTCATTGATTCTTTTGGCTGAACGGACTGAAGTTACAATTATTTTATTCCGAACAGATTTTTGAAAAATGCGGCGACTTTCAAAAAGAAGTTTTTAATCGCATTGATTGCCCGGCGGAAAAAGCTGACGGGCTTTTCCGGTTCTTCATCAAACGATACAACATACGCACGACCGAGTTTGTTTTCATGTTCATATGTGCAGTAATCTGTCTGCTGATCGTTCAGATACACGACAGTAGCGCTGAAGGCAGTTCCGTTCTTGTCTTTTTCCGTGGCCGCGAATTTATATCCGTCGACAGGTTTAACATTAAAAACAAGAGCATATTCATAACCGGTTTCAAATGTATCAACTTTTTCATCAGGATACATTCTTTTAATCCAATAAAGGAACTCTACCGTATATTTTTCCGGTTCTGCCGGAACGATATTTTTATCCGGCACCTCACCGACGGCGGGTTCCGTAATGGACAGATGCACTTCGTTGATGACCGTTGCTTCATCCGCGAACGCGGGTATCGCTGTTATTGCAAGTATAATCAGACAAAACATAAAGGACAGAATCTTTTTCATAATTTTCGCTCCTATCATTTTCAGGCTTTTTTGCGCCCGTATAAAAGCAGTATAGCATAACCTTTTGAATGCCGCAACGGGAAGAGTAAAAATTCCGGTCAATTTGGATTATATCCGAATCTCAATAATTGTTATTTTTATTGACAAAGACGGATTAAGAGTTATAATTATAAAAAATATTTGTTTTGCAAGAGGGAGCTTGTTTGACAGGCTGAGAGGAAGGTGTTACCTTCGACCTGAAACCTGATATGGGTAATGCCGGCGTAGGGATTGTTTTAACTTTTTTGTGAGCCGCCATATCGGGCGGCTTGTTTTATTTTTAAGGGAGGTAGATAATACGGCTGTTATAAACGGAGAAAAAGTTGATGCCGCGGGGAAAACTTTTGAGTCTTACCTGTCTCAAGCCGGTTTTGATACAAAAAGAATTGCGGTTATCAGAAATGATGATATTGTCCCCAAATGCGAATATTCAACATGCACTATTGACGAAGACGATGTTATAGAAGTTGTGAGTTTCGTAGGGGGCGGCTGAATGAATTTCACACGCGAAGAATGGGAAAGGTGTCTTATCGCCCGCCACGGCAGCGGAACCCATTTAAAGCTTCAAAGCGCCTGTGTTGCTGTTTGCGGTTTGGGAGGTATGGGCTCAAATGTTGCCTATGCTCTTTCAAGGGCGGGGATAGGCAAACTGATTCTGATTGATTGTGACAGGGTTGATTTATCAAACCTTCACCGCCAGCAATACAAGGCGTGTCAGATAGGGCAGACAAAAGCGGCGGCGCTCAGCGAGAATATCAAAGAAATCGCCCCGTTTGTCGAAATCGCTTCGCACACTGTCAGAATGGATGAGAGCAATATAAAGCCGCTTTGTGAAGAAGCGGATATTATCTGCGAGGCTTTTGACAATGCACAAAGCAAGGCAATGCTCGTCAATTTTGTCTTAAGCTATATGCCGGATAAGTATATTATTGCCTCATCCGGAATGGCGGGATTTGAGAGCGCAAACCTGATAAAAACGAGAAAAATAACAGACAGATTTTACCTTTGCGGCGACGGCAAAACCGATGTTGACAGCGGAACCGGTTTGATTTCATCCCGGGTTACTGTATGTGCCGCTCATGCCGCACACGCAATCATATGCCTTATTGCCGGGAAACCGGTTATTTGAATGTCTTGATTTAAAAAAACTAAAAATAAAGGACTTATTTATGAGTAATGACAAGTTTGTTATCGGCGGTCATGAATTTGATTCGCGTTTTATTTTAGGCTCCGGTAAATACTCTCTTTCGCTTATTGAAGCGGCTGTTAAATACGCCGGGGCTCAGATTATTACGCTTGCCGTTCGCAGGGCGAATACCAAGGAAAAAGAGAATATCCTTGACTATATTCCCGAGGGAATTACACTTCTGCCTAACACTTCCGGCGCAAGAAATGCCGAGGAGGCTGTTCGCATTGCCCGCCTTGCGAGGGAACTGGGCTGCGGTGATTTTGTCAAAATTGAAATTATGCGTGATTCAAAATATCTTTTGCCTGATAATCAGCAGACGGTTAAAGCAACCGAAATTCTTGCAAATGAAGGCTTTGTTGTTATGCCTTATATGTACCCCGACCTTAATACCGCCCGTGATCTTGTCTCCGCCGGCGCTGCAGCGGTTATGCCGCTCGCTTCGCCAATCGGCTCAAACAGAGGCCTTGCGACAAAAGATTTTATAAGAATACTCATTGATGAGATTGATTTGCCGATTATTGTGGACGCAGGCATCGGCGCGCCTTCACAGGCTTGCGAAGCTATGGAAATGGGGGCTGCGGCAATAATGGCAAACACCGCTCTTGCAACTGCCGGCAATCTGCCGCTGATGGCAGGCGCATTCCGCAAGGCGATTGAGGCCGGGCGCGAGGGGTACCTTTCCGGCCTTGGCAGGGTTTTAACAAGGGGCGCCGAGGCGTCTGACCCCCTGACGGGCTTTTTGCGTGACTGAGGGTTAAAGAATGGATAACAGTTTTTTTGTTGACTCCGGCGCTCTTTCACCTGAAGCGCTTGAAAGAAAGCACAGGCTTGAAACCGATCCGTCAAGCCGTATAAGCCACTTGGAATACCTGCCGGGGATGGAGATAATACAGTCCGACACATGTAAAAATGTTATGAACCATGTTGGAAGCTATGACTACTCTTCTTTCACGGCAAAGGATGTTTTAAGGGCGCTTGAAAAAGATGTTTGCACCGTTGAGGATTTCAAAGCCCTTCTTTCCCCTGCGGCTGAGCCGTTCATTGAAAAAATGGCGCAACGTGCCCGGGAGGAAACGAGCAGGCATTTCGGCAACAGTGTCTACATTTTCACACCGCTGTATATAGCTAATTATTGTGAAAATTACTGTGTTTACTGCGGTTTTAACTGCTATAATAACATCCGGAGAATGAAGCTCAGCTATGAGCAAATTGAAAACGAGATGAAGGTCATTTCCTCCAGCGGAATGGAAGAAATATTGATTCTTACCGGTGAAAGCCGCGGTAAAAGCGGTGTTGAATACATAGGTGAAGCATGCAAGCTGGCGAGAAAATATTTCAGACTTGTGGGGCTTGAAATTTACCCGGTCAACACGGATGAATACGAATACCTTCACAAGTGCGGAGCGGACTATGTAACCGTTTTTCAGGAAACATATGATGTCGATAAATACGAGACACTTCACCTTTACGGCCATAAGCGTGTGTGGCCGTACCGCTTTGATTCGCAGGAAAGGGCGCTTATGGGCGGTATGCGCGGTGTCGGCTTTTCGGCGCTTTTGGGCCTGTCTGATTTTCGTAAGGACGCTTTGGCTACAGGCCTTCATGTTTATTATCTGCAGCGTAAATATCCTCACGCCGAAATGTCGCTTTCATGCCCGCGTCTTCGTCCGATAATTAACAATGATAAAATCACACCTCTTGATGTTCACGAAAAACAGCTTTGCCAGATTCTTTGCGCCTACCGTATCTTTTTGCCATTCGCAGGTATAACCGTGTCTTCACGCGAAAGCGCGCGGTTCAGAAACGGGATTGTCAAAATCGCTGCTACGAAGGTATCCGCAGGTGTTTCAACAGGTATCGGAGACCACGAGAGCAAATATACAGGGAAAAAATGTAGCGGAACCGAGGGTGACGAGCAGTTTGAAATCAATGACTCCCGCTCGCTCAACGAAATGTACGGCGATATTGCTGCCGGCGGTCTTCAGCCCGTGCTCAACGATTACCTTTATGTCTGAGATTATTGTGGTAACCAACCGGAGGCTTTGCAAAGAAAACCTCCCTGACAGAATTGAAAAGCTGTGCGAGGCTTCACCCAAGGCGATTATCCTAAGGGAAAAGGACTTGACGGCGGATGAGTATAAAGCGCACGCAAAAGAAATAATGCCCATTTGTGAACAAAACGGTGTAAAATTCATCATTCACTCTTTTCCGGATGTTGCAATGGAACTGAATTGCAAAGCAATCCACCTGCCTTTGAGCGGCTTAGTTGCATTGAATGAAGATAAAAAAAGCTTTTTCTCTGTTTTGGGCGCGTCGTGCCACAGCGTAGAAGATGCGAAAAAGGCTGAGTCAATGGGCTGCACATATATAACGGCGGGTCATGTTTTTGACACAGACTGTAAAAAAGGGCTGCCGGGCAGGGGACTTGATTTTCTCGAAAAAGTTTGCAGCAGCGTTCAAATCCCCGTTTATGCTATCGGAGGTATTGAGAGAAACAAAATGCAGCAGATTTTAAAGTGCGGCGCAAAGGGCGCATGTATTATGAGCGCGGCGATGATAAGAGATGATGTGAAGGAGTATTTAAGAGAATTCGGGGTGAAAAATGAGATTTTGTAAAGAGATGCTTTTGCTTTACGCTGTGACAGACAGCTGCCCCGGTTCCGGAATTTCACTGTGCGAACAGGTTGAAGAAGCGCTGCGGGGCGGAGCAACAATAATACAGCTTCGCGAAAAGAATATCGAAAATAAAGATTATGTAAAAAAAGCTGCTGAAGTCAAAAAAATATGTAAAAAATACGGCGTGCCGCTGATTGTTAACGACAATGTCAGAGTCGCTCTGGAAAGCGGAGCTGACGGCGTTCATGTCGGGATTGATGACACACCGGTTTCCGAAATCAGGGCAATGGCACCCACGGATTTCATTATCGGCGCTACCGCGAAGACAGTTGAACAGGCAGGTTTTGCCGAAAAATCCGGAGCGGACTATATCGGAGTGGGCGCGGTTTTTCCTTCGCCGACCAAAACCAATGCCATTCGTATAACCAAAGAAAAGCTCAGAGAGATTGCGTTGAGTGTTAACATACCGGCAGTAGCAATAGGGGGTATAAACGCTGAAAATGCAATTGAACTTAAGGGTGCACCTATATACGGAATAGCCGTTGTCAGCGCAGTTTTCAGCCAAAATGATATAAGAGGAGCCGCCGCCCGGCTCAAGAGAATCGCAGCGGATTTGGTGAATCCGGCGGATGAATGAAAGGAAATCAAAGATTATATGAGAAACTATACTACACAGATGGACGCGGCAAAAAAAGGCATTATCACTCCCGAAATGAAAGCCGTCGCTGAAAAAGAGTATCGCACTGAGGAGGAGATAAGAGACCTTGTCGCACTCGGCAAAGTCGCCATTTGCGCAAACAAGCTTCACAAGTGTGTTGACCCCAACGGTGTCGGTTCAATGCTCAAGACGAAAATCAATGTTAACCTCGGCGTCTCAAGAGACTGCAAGGACTATGATGTAGAGATGAAAAAGGTTATGGCCGCTGTCGATATGGGCGCCGAGGCTATAATGGATTTATCATCGCACGGCGATACAAGACCCTTCCGACGCAAGCTTGTTGACGAATGCCCCGCTATGATAGGTACGGTGCCGGTTTATGACAGTGTTATTCATTATCAGAGGGATTTGGCGACGCTGACAGCCAAGGATTTTGTGGATGTTGTTCGTCTTCACGCTCAGGACGGCGTTGACTTTGTGACACTTCATTGCGGAATTACCCGCAAAACCATTGAGCAAATAAAAAAACACAAAAGAAAAATGAACATTGTTTCACGGGGCGGCTCTCTTGTCTTTGCGTGGATGAGTATGACAGGTGAAGAAAATCCCTTCTATGAATACTATGACGAGATTCTTGAAATCTGCCGCGAATATGATGTTACAATTTCACTCGGCGACGCCTGCCGCCCCGGGTGCATAGCGGACGCGAGCGATGTGTGCCAGATTGAAGAACTTGTGCGCCTTGGCGAACTGACAAAAAGAGCGTGGGCAA
The DNA here is from genome assembly GCA_024697575.1 of Clostridiales bacterium. Classification (GTDB taxonomy): domain Bacteria; phylum Bacillota; class Clostridia; order Oscillospirales; family Acutalibacteraceae; genus CAG-177. Next base: position 3,284 of record JAILFM010000173.1, on the reverse strand, counting down.
AAGATGTTCAGGTTATGGTTGAAGGCCCCGGCCATATGCCCATTGACCAGATTGAGGCAAATATGAAAATTCAGCAGACTGTATGTATGGGCGCTCCGTTTTATGTTTTAGGCCCCATTGTTACCGATATTGCCCCGGGTTATGACCACATCACTTCCGCTATCGGCGGCGCAATCGCCGCGAGCGCAGGTGCCGCATTCCTTTGCTATGTTACGCCTGCGGAACACCTGGCTTTGCCCAATGTTGAGGATGTAAAAGCCGGAATTATCGCATCGAAAATTGCGGCGCATGCGGCAGATATCGCAAAAAAAATCCCCCATGCGACCGACCCGGACAATGCCATGGCGGACGCGAGGCGGACCTTTGACTGGGAAAAACAGTGGGAATGTTCAATCGACCCTGAAACGGCAAAAGCCATCAGGGATTCAAGAGCGCCGGAGCACGAGGATACCTGCTCTATGTGCGGTAAATTCTGCGCGGTGCGCAGTATGAATAAAGCCCTAAACGGGGAATACATTGATATTCTTTAATAACTGATGACTGTGATTAGCTTTTCGGGTAAGTCAGCTTAAAAAATATACTGGAGTGTTATCAACATGAAAAATCTTGTTTTAAAATTAACAGCCTTGATGCTTGCTGTTACCGGAGTTTTTTCATTAGCATTCATTAAGCCTTCAGCGGTGTCGGATGATCAGATTCCGGTGGTGTATATGCACGGTCAGGGCGGTTACATAACTGCTGACAGCACCCTCAACGGCGAAATGATCTATCCGCCGACCCTTGACACCGGTTATTTTCTCAACCTTGCGAAAAAACTGAGCTTTCCGTTTGTGAAGGGGGATTTAACCGGTAACTGGAAGGATTACGGTGACGTTATCTATGACGAAATATATCCTCTGTTTGAAGAGCTGAGTCTTGACGGTAACGGTAATGTTAAAAACAGTTCCGGACCGATGGGCCGTCCAACACTTTCACCGCAATTATTAACACCGGATTCCAAATCGAAGCTCAGGTATTACTATATATATGACTGGCGGCTTGACCCGGAAGATATTGTTGATGATTTTAACGAATATATACAAGCTGTTAAAGCCAAAACACGCAGCGAAAAGGTCAATATTGTGGCGCGCTGTTTTGCGGGCAATATTGTTTTGTCTTATTTTAACAAATACGGCGCTCAGAGTGTTAATGACTGTATCTTCTCATGCTGCGGGTTTGGCGGATTCAAAGTTTTCGGCTCCGCTTTTGCCGGCGAATTCAAATTTGATGCCGGTACTATTGACAAGTTTGTCAATTACTTTCTTTCAACATCCGAGTATAAAGATGATCAGGTATTTCAGGCTTTGAGATATTTTGTTACCCTTTCCAGATACAGCGGACTCCTGACAATTGTGAGCAATAACGTCAAGAGAGCAATGAGGGGTATTCATGACGACGGTTTAAGGCGTATTGCAAGGGACACTGTCGGCACTATGCCGTCGTTTTGGGTGTATGTCGGCGACGAATACTATGAAAAAGCAAAAAGTTATCTTTTTGCCGGATGTGAAGATGAATTTGCCGGGCTTATTGAAAAGATTGATTATTATCATTACAATATTCTGAACAGCTGGGAAAGCATTCTGGATAAAGCCGAAAGCGACGGCGCGAGAATTTACAATGTTTCAAAATACGGCTTTAACAACTTGCCGATTCTGGGCAAAAACAACACAATGTCGGATTCAATCCTTGACACGGCTGTTTCGTCCTTCGGCGCAACCTGCTCCGTTTTTGACGGTGTTTTGAGTGATGAGCAAGTTAAACAGGCAAACGGAAAATATATTTCTCCCGATATGCAGATTGATGCGTCAACCTGCAGATACCCTGAGCACACCTGGTTTGTTAAATATCTCGATCACAGAGCGATGCCGGCAAGTCTTGATTATCTTTATGAAGAAATATTTGCTTTTGACGGTTATACCGGCGTTGACGACCTTGAAGATTATCCACAGTATCTTGTGAGTATTGAATACGAGGAAAAGCTTGAAATTGCAGATAAGGTGAATACCGATTCCTCAAGTCACGCTCCGCAAAAATTCTTTAAGGTGTTTTTCGGATTTTTTAAAGCAATCCGTCAGATCATTAAAGACAAATAAAGCGGTTATACATATAATACTATCTCGCGTACATTCTGTACAGCACCCACTGGGAAACCCGTGTCGGAAGTACCTTGACAAGAGTGCACAAAAAGCCATAGATAAAACCGGTTGAGCATATGGGCTTAGGACTTTTTTTAAGCGCCGCTTTGGCGACAATCATGCCCGCATATGACGCAGGCAAACCGTTTTGTTCATCTTTTTCCATTTTTCTGACCGAACGCTCGATTCTGCCCGAGTATTCTCCGTTGCCCTGAACAGATTTTTTCCTCGCCGCTGTAAAACCGGTTTTTATATCGCCGGGGTTGATAACAGCAACGCTTATCCCATATGGTCGAACTTCGTTCATCAATGCCATAGAATAGCTGATAATTGCCGCTTTGCTTGCGGAATACCATGCCTGGAATGGGATTGGAGTCATACCTGCGACCGAACCGGTCATCACCAGCCTGCCGGTACGCTGTTTGCGCATGACAGGCAATACCGCGCGAACAACTCTGTCTGTTCCGAACAGGTTGACGTCCATCTGGCGGAAGCTGTCTTCGGGTTTTGTGAATTCCACTGCGCCGCTGATACCCATTCCGGCGCAGTTTACGAGAATATCTACCCTGCCGCTCTCTTTGATAACAGTATCAACTGCAGATTTTACGGATTCCTCATCGGTTACATCGCATCTAATGTGCTTAATCCCATCTTGTGGATTGTTGCTGCGGCTTAAATCATAGACGGTACATCCGCTGTTTCTGAGGAATGCCGCTGCCTCTGTGCCGATACCGCCGGATGCGCCGGTTACAATTGCAATTTTGTTTGCCATAAAAAACTCCTGTTTTTATATAGTTCATTATATGTTATATGTATTCACAGTTGAAATTTGATTTCACAGTAAAGAAAGGTCGATATTGTTATGTTAAAAGTGCTTTCTTATTTTTTGACTGTTATTTAATGTCTACTGAACAAATGCCGACACGCTGTCGGCATTTGCGAAAAAGCGTTTCTGAACGCTTTTTCGGTTAAAATCGCAGATTTTAACAACAGTATCCATTGGAATGCCTGCTTGCTGTGCGAACGCTTCGCACAGCAAGTGCAAGGTTTTTGCAATATTCTTTGCAAAAACCTTGCGCTTTAAACAAATCAAAATGCGCATGATGGGTT
>JAILFM010000171.1 GCA_024697575.1 Clostridiales bacterium | reverse complement strand
TTTCGTCAGATGATACAAAAATCGAAGTTGATACTTTGTGTATTGACTGAGATTTTTGTGAAATATGACGGAATAATATTCGCGCAAGACGCGTGCCGCGTATTGTGCGGTATTGCCCAAGATTTGAGACAAAATCAGGCGGAAAAGATGCCTCCGTTATGAGCGCGGCGATTTTATCAGCGTTTCCTTAGTTCAGATAAATTGAATATTATGATATTTTTTCAAAAAACAGTTTAAAACTCTCACCGTCTGTGTTGGGATAATCGGAAAGATTAAGCCCCGCATTCATAAGAAGCGCTCCGGAATAAACTTCGCCGTTTTGACTGCAACGGTAATAGGCGTCTTTATCAAGCCCTTTAAGTTTAAGGTAAAAAACCAGGTCCTCATACAGTTTTATCACAACGCAGGTAAAAAGCGCCTGTGTTTTTTCTTCGTCAACAAACATCCAGGCGGCCTTGTAACCGCTTTCAAGCGGGTCAATCAGTCTGTACAAATCGCCGTAATGAATCAGGTCATAGTATTTATGGTACTCCTTAATCTGTTCTTTGACGATTTCCTTTTCTTCATCGGTGAATTTATTCGGGTCAAGCTCATAGCCGAATGTTCCCCAAAGAGCAACATTGCCCTTGGTTTCGTAGCCTGCCCTTTTACTTGCGGAAACGTGAGCGCCCATTGTGGAAGCCGGATAACACAGGGAAGTGCCGAACTGAATTGACAGCCTTTCAATGGGGTCTGTATTGTCAGAACACCAGATTTGCGGCGAATAATAAAGCATAGCCGGGTCAAATCTTCCGCCGCCGCCCGAACAGTTTTCAAGCAGTATATCGGGAAAATCAGTTGTAAGGCGGTTCATTATGTCGTAGGTTCCAAGTACACAGCGGTGAAAAACTTCCTGCTGGTTCTCGTTGCTTAACAAAGCCGAACCGGCTTCCGACAGATTTCTGTTGAAATCCCACTTGACATAGTCAATTTCGTTTTCAGAGAGAATCTTTTTTATCATTGAATAAATATGATCTCTGACATCCTTGCGGCTGTAGTCAAGAACATACTGGTGCCTTGCTATTGATTTTTCTCTGCCGGGAACATGCACGCACCAATCCGGATGCGCCCTGTACAAATCGGAATCCCTTGAAATCATTTCAGGCTCAAACCAAATTCCGAATTTAAGCCCTATCTGATGAACTTTGTGTGTGAACTCCTTTAAAGTACAGCCGAGCTTTTCTTCATTGACAACCCAGTCGCCGAGAGATGATGTGTCATCGTCACGGGCACCGAACCATCCGTCGTCCATAACAAGCATATCAAGCCCGAGCTCTTTGGCTCGCTGAGCAAAGGTCAAAAGCTTTTCACCGGTAAAGTTCATACCGGTCGCTTCCCAGTTATTGATAAGAACGGGACGCTTCACATGCTTATATTTACCACGAATAAGGTGGTTAAGGTAAAGTCTGTGGAAGGTTCTGCTCATTTCGCCTAAACCGTTTGCGGAATAGACCATAACAGCCTCCGGCGCGTCAAAGCTGTCACCGGGATTTAACTGCCAGTTAAAGGTATCCGGATTAATACCCATCAATACCCTTGCGCCGCCGTGGCCGTCAACCTCAACATTAAACTTGAAATTTGACGAATAAACAAGGTTAAATCCGTAAGCGTCGCCGTAATCCTCAGTTGTATCGTGACCTACAATAGCGCCGAACGGGTTTCTGTAATGGCCGGACGAACCTCTCTTTGAACCGACAGACTGCGTGCCGACAAACAGCGGCTGACGCTGAACGGTTCTCTCTTTAAGCCACCTGCCGTAAAGCGAAATCATATCAAACTGCCTTGTGTTAAAATCACAGCAAAGGCTGTATATTCTCTCAATCTTAACGGACTTATCAGTGGGGTTGACAATCGCAACACGGCGGGTCATGGCGCTGAGTTTTTCAAAAACGGTATAATAAAGAACCGCTTTTATTCCGGTAAAGCTGTCAATCATTTCAATCTCAAGCGTTTCACAGTCTTCGGGAGATTCGGAATACAGTGAAGGCATACCGTCAATCGGCTTTTTGCCGGAATAAATGATGTGACCGGCATATCTGAAATCGGTGGCGTTATTGCCGTCGGCATTTCTGATTGATACGGCGCTCTCTCTGAAATCGCCGGTGTTTTCACCGGGAAATTCGAATGTGCATACGCCGGGTGAAAAACCGGCGCCAGGAATATTGATATTCTCCGGACAGAATGACGCAAAACCGCCCTTGAAAATATGGTCTGTCAGATTATAATCGGGGATTTTTGCGCCGTAATAAAGATGGCAAAGATAGTTTTCTTTATAAATGCGCATAATGTAGCTTGACGATGATGTGTCAAGTTTAAAAACTTGTTTTTCTTTATCAAAAAGAATCGGCATAGTATTCCCCCTGTAGGAAAAGCTTATTCAACTTCGGAAGTGCAGTGAGGACATCTTGTTGCTTCAAGAGCAATTTCGCTCTTGCAATACGGGCAGACTTTGGTTGTCGGCTTCTCGGGTTCGGCAGGCTTTTCGGGCTTTTTAACCTTGTTTGTAATACCATTGATTAATTTAATAAAAGCAAAAATGACAGCAGCCATAATCAGGAAATTAAGAACCGCGGAAATAAAATTGCCGTAATTGAGCGTTGCGGCGTTTTCGCCCTCACCCAACACCGCCTGCCAGGAGCTGAAATCAATTCCGCCGGTCAAAAGGCTGATTATCGGCATAATAACATCGTTGACAAGGGAATTGACAATTGCCTGGAACGCTCCGCCGATTATAACGCCCACGGCAAGGTCAATGACATTGCCGCGCATTACAAATTCCTTAAACTCGGCGGATAATTTTTTCCTTTCTTTTTTCATAACAGCATCTCCTTGTATATAATTATTTTTGTTAACTCAATAAAAATGCTTTGAAGCCTTTGTATGCCATATAAACATCCATTTTAGCCACTACTTCAAAGGGTGAGTGCATTGACAAAACGGGCACGCCCACATCGACAACATCTACGCCCAAATCGGCAATATATTTGGCAACGGTGCCTCCGCCGCCTTCATCCACTTTGCCGAGTTCGCCTGTCTGCCAGACAACATTATTCGTGTCAAAAATATTCCTTACTGTCCACATAAATTCCGCATTGGCATCATTGGTGCTGCTTTTACCGTAGGAGCCGGTATATTTTGTCACAACAATGCCTTTATTGAGATACGCCGCATTCAATTTGTCATGAACCGAAGGGTAGGTCGGGTCAAAAGCGGCGTTAACATCGGCAGAAAGACATTCGCTGTTTCTTAAAACATCCCTTGCTTTAAGACCTTCAAGCCTTGCAAGGTCACCGATAAACTGCTTAAGATATTCGGACCTAAGGCCGGTGTTGCCCTCGGAGCCGATTTCTTCTTTATCTGTCAAAACGGAAATTGTAGTGTGAAGCGGGTTTTTAACGGCAAGTGCCGCCATAATCTCGGGATAAGCGCAAACTCTGTCGTCATGACCGTAAGAGCCGATTAAACTTCTGTCAAAACCGACATCTCCGGCTTTAAAAGCAGGTACAAGCTCAAGCTCGGCTGAGATAAAGTCCTTTTCGGTTATTCCGTATTTTTCAAAAAGGATGTTCAGAATATTAAGCTTTACCGTTTCGCTTTCTTCATCCTTGCCGAATGGCATTGAACCGACAAGCACATTGAGGTTTTCGCCTTTCACGGCTTCTGAAATTTTTTTATCTGACCTGTCAAGGTGCGGTAAAAGATCCGTCACCACAAACCGCGGGTCATTATCGTCATCGCCGATTTTAACCTCGATTTTTTCGCCGTCGCGTTTTAAGATAACTCCGTGAAGCGCAAGCGGGATGGCAGTCCACTGATATTTTTTGATGCCGCCATAGTAGTGGGTTTTGAAAAATGCAATCTCGCTGTCTTCATAAAGGGGATTAGGTTTAAGGTCAAGCCTCGGTGAATCAATATGAGCGGCAAGGATTTTCGCTCCGGATTCTATATTCTCCCTTCCGATTGTGCAAAGGATTATCGCCTTGCCCTTTACATCATAGTATATTTTATCCCCGGCTTTGTAAACTCCGTTTTTGTCAAACGGCAGATACCCTTCATTTAAAGCTATTTCTTTGACATACGACACTGCTTCGCGTTCGGTGCGGCACTCATTAAGAAATTCCGTGTAGCCGATGCAAAAATCATTGCAGGTTGTTACTTCATCCTCATCACACACTCTGTATGCGTTCGGAGCAGTGTAAAACAGCTTTTCTTTAAGAGACTGAATTTCTGTTTTTTCTTTCATACTCAATTATCCTTTCTACAGTTTTTTTCGATATATTTTCATCAAAATTTTCGACTGTATAATCACTGCATTTTCTGTAATCTTCGCTTTTTCTTTGCCTGTTAATACGACTCATCGTATTTTCTAAAGAAAGATTATCCCTTTTCATAACCCTTTCAATGCGTATACTTTCGGGTGCGTCAACGCAGATTATTTTGTCGCATATATATCTCAGCCCCCAGTCAGGCATAAGGGCGGCATCAATAACACAAACATCGAACCCGTTATCCTGCGCTTTGTGGATTTGAAGGAATGTCAATCTTGTAATTTCCGGGTGTGTGATACAGTTAAGCTTTTTTGTATTCTCTTCACTCGAAAACGCTTTTTTTGCAAGCAGGCTTCTGCTGAGCACATTGTTTTCAAAAACATCGTCGCCGAATTCAAGCCTGATTTTTTCGATAATTTCGGAGTTTTCAACAGCGCGCCTTGCAAGAATATCGGCGTCAATAACATAATATCCTTTACCGGCTAAATATGACGAAACGGTGGATTTTCCGCTGCCGATAGGTCCCGTCAATCCGATTATACCTATATTATAATCAAGGTCAATGATTTTAAAAGCAGCTGAACGAAGAAGTCTGTTATAAACGGCAAGACCCGCCCCTTCCCAATTCGGGCAACGTACATAGGCGTTGCCGCAGGTCATTTCGTCAACTTTTCTCATTGCGTCGAAAAATCCGTGGCACTGAGACAGAGAATCGTCTTCTTCGCCGTATTCAACCGACTTTTTGAAATATGCGCCTTCGCCTTTGAAGCATACGGCACAAACATCATCACCCTGAGAAAGTATGAATTTTCTGTATTTTTCAAAAGACCCCTTAACGATTGTGACGCTTGTATTCGGGGAATAATGTTTATATTTCATACCGGGCGACAAGGGCTTTTCACCGCTGTCGAGTTTTTCAAAAACAGCATGTGAGATTTCAATCCGGCCGAGCACTTCCTTTAGTTCTTCCGCAGTCACCGCTCCGGGTCTTAAAAGCATGGGAACAGGCGTTGCGAGAGTAATTACAGTCGATTCAACACCGTAATCACATTCACCGCCGTCAATAACGGCGTCAATTTTCCCATCAAGGTCTGTAATAACATGCTCAGCGGTTGTAGGGCTCGGTTTACCGGAAGAATTGGCTGAAGGCGCCGCAATCGGAACGCTCGACTTCCTTATAACATCTCTCATAACGGGATTTGACGGCAGGCGAATCGCAACCGTATCAAGCCCGGCGCATACTTCAGATGGTATTAATGAAGATTTTTTTTGAATTACGGTCAAGGGTCCCGGCCAGAATTTTTCCGCCAGAAGATACATACGCTCATCGACATTCTCTACAAGAGCGGGTATTTCCTCGACAGATGAAACGTGAACAATTAAAGGATTGTCCTGCGGTCTGCCCTTTGCAGAGAATATTTTTCTGACGGCAGACGGGTCAAGGGCGTTTGCCGCAAGGCCGTAGACTGTCTCGGTAGGTACCGCAACAATACCGCCGTCTTTTATTATCTGAGCCGCTGTATCAATTGATTTTTCACTTTTATCCAAGTGTAATGTAACCATAATAATCAGCCGTTTGTCAGTTTCTTCGCAGTGTCCGCGGTAATCAGAGCGTCTATAACTTCATCCAGGTCGCCGTTAATGAACGAATCTATTTTATAAAGAGTCAGGTTTATTCTGTGATCGCTTATACGCCCCTGAGGGAAATTATATGTTCTTATCCTTTCGCTCCGGTCGCCTGTGCCGACCTGGGATTTTCTCTCACCCGATATTTCCTTTTGCTGTCTTGCACGCTCCTCCTCCAATATTCTGGAACGAAGAACCTTCATTGCCTTATCCTTATTTTTATATTGACTTCTCTCGTCCTGGCATTCAACAACTATTCCGGTCGGTAAATGCGTAATTCTGATTGCGCTTTCTGTTTTGTTGATATGCTGACCGCCGGCTCCGCTCGAACGGAAGGTGTCAATCTGAAGGTCAGCGGGATTTATCTCAACGTCAACTTCTTCAGCTTCAGGGAGAACCGCTACGGTTGCGGTCGAGGTCTGAATCCTGCCCTGACTTTCCGTTTCAGGCACGCGCTGAACACGGTGAACGCCGCTCTCGAATTTCAGTCTTGAATAAGCGCCGGCACCGTCAATCATTATAGAGACTTTGTTGAAGCCGCCAAGCTCTGTCGGATTTGAAATAAGTGTTTCCGTTTTCCAGCCCTTCTTTTCGGCATACATACAATACATACGGTAAAGAACGCCGGTGAAAAGCGCTGCTTCTTCACCCCCTGCGCCGGATCTTATTTCAACAATAACATTCTTGTCATCATTGGGATCCCTTGGTATAAGCAAAATCTTAAGCTCGTCGGATATCTGTTTAAGCTCAAGTCTGCCGTTTTCAATTTCTTCATCAACAAGCGATTTGAACTCCGGGTCAAGGCCGCCCTCTTCAAGCAACTGCTCGTTTTCCGTAATGTTATCACTGCACAGCTTATATTCGCGAAATTTTTCAACAACAGGCGTAAGAACCTTGATTTCTTTCATAATCGCTTTATATTCCGTCTTGTCACTCGTCACAAGCGGATCAAGAAGCTTTGAGTTCAGCTCTTCAAATCTTTTTTCAACTTCGGACAGTTTATCAATCATAGCTTATTCACCGTAAAAATGCTGAACATAGATCAAAGCGCCGGTCGGGTCAGGGTCCTCGGCAACGCCGATACCGATTTTTGTAAATTTCTTATCAATCATATTCTGATAATGCGTTTCACTGTTTTTCCACGCTGCGCAGACAGCATCTGCGCTTGAGAAATGCCAGGCGAGGTTTTCACCGCAACTTCCGCTGTTATATCCGTTTTCAGTGAATATGCTTGAAAAATACTTCATATTCGGCCGGTTGTGCGAATATTTGCCGGAATATGCCACTTCCTCCGCCCTGCAGCCGGCGATTTCACAAAGTTTATCACTGAGTTTAAGAGGCGATGCGCCGACAGCAGCTCTGTATTCATTTGTAATACGCAATATTTCGCTTATCGAACGCGAATACTTGGAGCGGTTGCTCCTTGCCGCGGGCAAAAGGTCGTTATAAGACGCGCTGTAAAGCATCCGGTCAACAACAACTTTATCGTTAAAGCGGTAAATAGAAACGCCGTATTTTTCCTGCCCGGGAGCGGACAGAGAATAGTATTCACTCGCTTTGATGATTGAATCTGTCGCTTTTACGGTGGTTGTCTGCTTTGAAGTTATCAATGCAGTTGTGTTTTCAAAAGCGCGAGTGGTTGCAGTTGAAGTGATTTCAGCTTCGGTTATTGTTTCCGGCTGAGTGGTTGTCAAAATTTCACCGGCAGTTGTACTCTCTTCGAAAGATGAAAAATTTTTCTCCAGCTCTTCAAAATCAAAGTTTTTATTAGGTTTCACACGGCAGGACGAAAAACAGACCGACATAAGCAAAACGCAAACAGCCAGCGCCGATATTCTGATTTTTTTCATAATAAACTCTGTTAACCCGATATCTTATTTCTGAACACTTTGCCAGTTTCGCAAACAACCCTAAGCCAAGGCAAAATCAGCTCTTCGTCAATATACTCTGCCTTAAGCGTCTGATTGAATGTTTCAAAGCTTAAATCGCCTGAATAGTTTATTTTTCTAATTGAAGCGCAAAATCTGTTCCAGTCAACGGTACCGGTTCCCGGCGCCAGGTGCTGATCGCGGCTACCGTTATTGTCGTGAATATGAAGGCAGGCGAGTCTGTCCCCGAGCTTCGGGATTATAACGGCAAAATCGTTGTGAAGAAGGTTTGCGTGACCCGTGTCAAGGCAAAAGCCGAATATATTTTTCCCTGCAACGTTATTGAGATAGTCGATAAAATCGACAGCCTCGTCAATATCGCCGCAGTTGCCGGGGTAACATACGCCGTTATGAGATGTGAACAGGTTTTCCAGACAAACAGTCACCCCCGCTTTATCGGCTGTTTCAATCAGTGAAGTGTATAATCTGACATTTAAACTGAAAATACTGTCGGCATCGTCTATATCAACGTCAAGCGGAAATGGAATACCGTGTATAACCAGCCTTTTGCAGTTATAATAACCGCAAAGCTCAATATTTCTTTTCAATATTTCGATTGAATAATCGAGTGTATCCGGAAAAGCCCTGATATATGACGGGAAGGGAGCATGCGCCTGCGTAATGGCAAGCCCGTTATCCGTCATTATCTTAACTTCTTCTTCGTAGTGGCTGACAACTGTTGAAAGAGGTTTTTCAAGAATGCTCTTGCCCCGGAAAGCGCCGCTTCTTAAATCTGAATCCTTGACAGCGTGGTCAAGGTTCCAGTCAACAGCCTCAAAACCCGCCTGTTTAAATAAGCTATAGCCCCTTTGAAATCCGAGATGATCAACAACATCTCCCGTTTGAACTGCAATTTTCATACTATTTGTCCTTTATTAAACGAAATTCACAAAACATTACGCCCATAGTGTCTTCGCTGAAAACCAAATCCACACAGCCGTTTTCGATACAGGAATGCGGAATTTTGTAAACAGCGCTTGTAAAACCGTCGCATAGATATTTTGTGTTAAAATCTTCATCGGTTTCGCCGAACATTGCGCCCTTATATATCGTAACACCGTTCGCTTTTATTGTCAGTGAATCACTGTCGGGATTCTTTCTGTCAAGAAACGTAACAATCAGCTTATAGTCACATCCGGCTGTCAACCCGGCAGCCTTACAGAAAAAAGAATAGTTGTCATAAACGTTGAACATACCGGTGTGAAGACTGCCGTTATTAACATTTTTTCTGTCACCCTGAAAATTGAGATACACTTCGCCCTTTTGAACACAGCCTGTGCCGTCAAGTCCGTCGTAAGCGACCGAATAATACATTTCGTCGCTGTCAACCTTGTTCCTTTCAAAAAGCGATATGTTATATTCAATACCCTTGTCAATGTTAATCCTGCCAAGCAGCCACTGCCTGTCTGTTACCGGAAGGTCAAATGTTTCCAAAACGGCGCCGCGCTCCCAGCTTTTCGCAAAATAATGAGAACAATCAAGCTGAAGACCGATAAGCTTAAACAGCCTGTCCGCAACAGAATTCATTTCACTTCTTAAATCAATGTATTCCTCATCATAAGAAGATGAAAGAATGCTGACGCAGCCGGCAATGTCGCCGCTATTTGCGAGGGAATATGCATTTTCGATAAGCTTAAGCTCAAATTTTCTGCGGTACCGGACAAGATAATCGCAAAGCGCCCTGAAATAAAGCTGAAGAAAGCGCCAGTTGTCACCGAGAAACGGGTAAGCCGAAAGCATTGAACAGAAGCCTTCAAATGTTATGTCAATCAGCGAATTATCAACCGGGTCGCCGAACCAGTTGAACTCCAGCATATTGATGAGAGCCACAATTTTTTCGGTATCCGCGCCGAAGAAAAACAGCCGGCAATAATCGGAAAGAGTTTCCCCTACAGTCCTTGAAGGGTCAAAATCCCTGTCCGCCCATACAGCTTTGTTAATATCATCGGTTATGCCTTCGGAATAAGTAACGGAGCCGATGACATAGGGACTGATCATTTTATGAAGCTTTGCATATTCCAACGGTCTCGGATTTGTGCATTCACGGCTTAAAGCCGCATTTAGTGAAAAATGCCAGTCGCATCTGTCAAAATGAACAGGGTAATCGCACCTGACGTTGTGTGAAACATCCGGGTAAAACCTTAACGGATATCTGCCGGGCAGCCTTCTTCTGAGCTCATCAATCTCAAAAGCTTTGTTCGGTCCCTGAATAACGCCGCCGATTTCGTCGGGGCACTCGCTCATACTCTCGATAAACCGCTCGCCCCAATCAGGAATACCGTGAGGCGCCTGTGCCGACGGCCATACTTCGGCATTCAGGTGGCTCTCTTTCAACACAGAAGAGAATTTTCGGCATCTGTCAATGAATTCGCCGGCAGGGTAATCACCCGGGTCTCCGCCGGGCGGAAATACAATATCAATACGAGGCAGGCGTTTAAAAAGTTTTTTTCTTCTTTCAACCGCCTGCTCGGAGGTTTCGGTGTTATTATTCGGAAACCAGAGGGAAAAATCAAGATTGTATTTTTCAGCCAGAAGAGAAGCTTCAACAAGGAAATCCTCTTCATCGTATTTCATAAGCGGATTTCTGTTTGACACCCCGTCTTCATAAGGGATATGCTCAACGGTATTGGAGCCGAAAAACATCAACTCAAGGTAATAACGCTCATATTGGTTTAAATCCCAGGCATCATAGGTGTTCGGTGTATCCCTGTAACCGAGCTGATGACCGCGGATTTTTTTTGACGGGGAATAAAAGCCGTTAATATTTTCAGCCAAGCCGAAGCCACCCTCGGTTTTAACAATCTTGCGCAGAAAATAACCGACAGCATAAATAAATCCGCGACGGTTCGATGCAATAAAAACTATCTTATCATTTTTCTGATCTATCTTAAACTCGTCTTTTTGACACGAAGGATCATATCCGAAAGAAAACACGGCGTTTTCTTTGCCGGATATAATTTCAGGTGATTTACCTGTTCTTAAAAGCAATTCGCCGCAAAGAATTTCCGAAGCGAATTTGCCCTCGCTCTCTTCAAAAAAAACAGTGAGTTTATCGGGTGAAAAATTATCAATCAAAACCGTTTCCACCGTTATTCTTATTTATGGTAAAGCTTCTTTGTTTCATACCTGGGTTCGCTCGTTAGGTCAATACCGAGTTTTCTGAAAACATCCTCATCCACCTGGGACAAAATCACGGTACTGTGAGCCTGACAGCCGTTTAGCATTGAAATACTGTCAAGAGCTTTTTTCGCGTTCTCATCGTTATTGGCGCTCATTGACAGCGCTATCAGAGTTTCATCAAGATGAAGTCTCGGGTTATGGTTCTTAAGAACCCCGGTTTTAAGCTTTTGAATCGGTTCAATTATAGACGGTGAAATCAGAAGAATATCCGTTGGAAGCTTAGCAAGAGCTTTTGCGGCGTTGAGAAGAGCGGCTGAGGAAGCACCCAAAAGGTTGGATGTTTTGCCTGTAATGATTGTTCCGTCAAGAAGCTCGATTGCAACCGCCGGCTCGCCGCCGGTAAGCTCGCTCTTAAGCGTAGCCGCGCCCACTACCCTTCTGTCCTCCGGTGAAAGACCCGCCTGATTCATAAGGGAATCAATTTTGTCAACAGCCGACTGTTTGCCGTTGCCGGTCCTCAAATCACAAAGAGCCGCAAAATAGCGCCTGATTATTTCATCATAAGACGCCTTCTTGGTCACTTCATCATCAATTATGCAGTAACCCGCCATATTGACGCCCATATCGGTCGGCGACTTGTACGGGCTTTCACCATAGATTTTTTTGAAAATTGCGTTAAGCACAGGGAACGCCTCAACATCCCTGTTATAGTTAACGGTTGTTTCACCGTAAGCCTCAAGATGATAAGGGTCAATCATATTAACATCGTTAAGGTCAGCCGTTGCAGCCTCATAAGCCAGATTAACGGGATGCTTAAGGGGAATATTCCATATCGGGAAGGTTTCAAATTTCGCATACCCTGCTTTTATTCCGCGGCTGTTGTCATGATAAAGCTGTGAAAGGCACGTCGCCATTTTTCCGCTGCCCGGACCGGGCGCGGTGATAACAACAAGAGGACGCTGTGTTTCGATATATTCATTCTTGCCAAAGCCCTCATCGGAAACTATATGGGTAATGTTGTAGGGATAGCCCTCAATGGGGTAATGCAAAAACACCTTGACACCGAGCTTCTCAAGCTTAAGCTTAAAGGCGGTAGCCGAAGGCTGATTTTTATACTGCGCCAAAACAACGCTGCCGACAAAAAGCCCTGCCCCGCGGTAAGCGTCAATAAGCCTTAAAACATCAATGTCATAAGTAATGCCCAAGTCCCTGCGCCGTTTGTTGCTTTCGATATCGCCGGAGTTTATAACAATAACTATCTCAACCCGGTCGGCAATGCTTTTGAGCATCTGCAATTTACTGTCGGGAGCAAAACCGGGCAAAACCCTTGAAGCGTGAAAATCATCAAAAAGCTTGCCGCCGAACTCAAGATAGAGCTTGCCGCCGAAATGCTCAATCCTTTTGTTTATCATCTCGCTTTGTTTTGCAATATACATCGCATTGTCGAAACCAATCATAAGAACGCACCTCTTTATATTTTAACGACTAATTTTACAACAAAGAGCATTTATCGTCAAGAATATATTCAAAAGAAAATTTCTGTTTTTACCACACTGAAATCAAAAAAATTCTTGACAACAACATATATTTGTGGTAAAGTAACCGAGCACTTGGAGAGATACCGAAGTGGTCATAACGGAACGGTCTTGAAAACCGTCGTACTCTTACGGGTACCGTGGGTTCGAATCCCACTCTCTCCGCCATTTTTAAGTTAATACTTGCGAGAAGACGCTACTGACACGGAGAAGTACTCAAGTTGGTGACGAGGCGCCCCTGCTAAGGGCGTAGGTCGGGTAACCGGCGCGAGAGTTCGAGTCTCTCCTTCTCCGCCAAGCGATTGTAATCCGAACTTTTTGCTCAAAGCGGGCGAAACGTTCGGATTCGTCGTTTCTACTGACTGCTTGAAACGATATTCTCGTTGAGAAAAGCAAAAAAACGCGCAGCCGACGGCATATTTACCGGCGACTGCGCGCATTTCGTTTGCTTGGATTCAACTGTTTTTCATTTGCTCAATGCTTCTGTTATTTCTCTGAATTCGTTTGAATTTCGTATCCGGTCAAAATCATCATCGCCAAGCCATTTATCGCGCATTATCTCCTTGAGGGAGCGAGAATCGGAGGTTTCAAAATCCTCTTTTTTCTCTGCAATATCTCCGAGCAAAAGGGTTGAGATTGTGTATTCATCGGGTCTGTTGTCAAAACTTCCGGCACATTTTGCGGCAATTTTCAGCTGCTTAATTGCCTCGTCAAGTCTGCCCAATCTAATATACAGGCGTGCATAATTGCAATGGAATCTTGCATTTCCCCAGTTGCCGTCGGGTTTATTTCCGTCATAAATCAACTTGTCAAGCGCGAGCCGTTTTTCGAACACTTTCAGCAGGTCTTCATCGGGAAGCATCTCATAGCAGAGCAGAGAATACATACCTGCTGACAGAATATCATAACCTCTCAGTATTCTCTCCCTTGTAAACGGCAGTTTTTCATCATCCGTTAAACTCCACCACATCTGTTGCTCACGGCACTGTTCGGCGGACGGCAGAGTTTCATAAATAGCTCTTCCTATTTTTCTTCTTCCCATTTCACAGTGGTTAAATGCAAGACGCGCCGTCGCTTCAAGCCGTATATCCTGATCGGGGCAGTATTTCATAATTCTCTCGCCGAGAGCGGTGATTTCGGCATCGTATTTCCTCATATTTTCTTTCCATTCGGGAATATCGCCGTCCTCGTCACCAGATAAAAACAATGCATACATAAGTTTATTCAGAAGGGCGTAATTATTCGGATATTCTGCCACTCCTTCACGTGCTATATCAATACAATCATAGACTCTGCCATGACTTATTGCATCCTGAAATCTGTCAAGATATTTCTCTACATTTGCTTTTTCAATACTTTCATCTACCCCGAGGAGCTTGTCAACCGTCACTTTGAAAAAGTCCGCTAAAACGGGCAGCAGTTCCATATCGGGATAGCAGGTTCCGTTTTCCCAGCGTGAAACGGATTGAAATGAAACGCCGAGAATCTCGGAAAGGTCCTCCTGAGTTATATCTTTTTCTTTTCGCAGTTTTTTGATATTTTCTCCTATATTGAGTTTCATTATATTATCCTCCGAAATACTATTTAAAAGCAACGTTGTTTCTGATTTGATAATATCAAATTTACTCAAGAATTACAATATCACAATAATTGAGAAAAACTCTCTATATTGTTGAAAAGATAAAACGCGCAGCCGTCGGCATAACAAAACCGGCGACTGCGCACATTTCATTTATGAGACTTTTGCAGCCTCTGCATTTCCGTTTTTCCATTCTTCAAAAGCCTTTCTGTTGTCTTCGGACTGGTAGAATCTGGATATTTCCGGTAAGAGAGTATAAACAAACTCGTCAATTACAGAATCGGGAATGCGATTGTCATTTACATCATAATTATTATTTCCTTCCATTTAGATTTGCTTTGAATGATTTTAAACCGCAATCAT
>JAILFM010000162.1 GCA_024697575.1 Clostridiales bacterium | reverse complement strand
CTCTGCAGAGTATTAAGGTGCGCGGAATGATTTTCGGCGCGTGCGTTACAGTTACAACGGATAATATTGACGAGGTATATTCGTATGAATTTCTTGATAACGTTTAAAGTCTTGGCTGTAGGGCGGTTATCTACGTTGAATTTGTACCCGTTACCGATGAAAGCAAACACCTTGCACCCGGTGAGAAAGAGCAGGCTTATATGCTTAAATCGGTTAAGAAATTGCGCCGCAGAAAAAGGAGCATGGTATTTATTTCCTTCCCCGGTGATGAAAAGAGCTCGGGCGGTTGCGTTGCGGCAGGGCGCGGCTTTTTCCATATCAATTCTCACGGAGGCGCAGAGCCTTGTCCGTTTTCACCGTATTCCGATATCAACGTTAAGGATACTTCATTAAGAGAAGCGCTTAAATCGCCGCTTTTCAAAGCGTTACAGACAGAAGGCTTGCTTGCGGACGACCACATAGGAGGCTGTACGCTTTATATGAACAGAGATAAGGTTGAGGCAATAATCAACGCTAATAATTGAAGAGTGATAATATGAATATATCGATACCAATGTCATTGATTGATTTTTATCTGCCACCGAAGCTCGGCGGCTGTACTTTTATTTTGAGTTGTGATATAATAACTGTACCATTTAAAGGAAGAGGTTATTATGAGTAAAAAAATAGTAGCGGTTAACGCAGGTCCCCGCAAAGGCTGGAATACGGACACGCTGATTAACGAAGCAATTAAAGGCGCTGAATCGGCTGGAGCAGAAGTAATAAAATTTGATTTGTTCCGCCTTGAAAAATACACAGGGTGTATCTCCTGTTTCGGATGTAAAAAGGAAGAGTTCAAGGGGCATTGTATTTGCCGCGACGGGCTTACTCCCGTGCTGGACGCCATTCGTGAGGCGGACGGCTTAATTATCGGCTCGCCGAATTATCTCAGCGAAATGACGGCATCCTTCCGCGCGCTGTATGAACGTCTGATTTTTCAGAATCTGACGTATAATATTGATACACCGTGCTGTAATGAGCGTTTTATTCCCGTACTGCTGATAATGACAAGCAATGCTCCCGGTGGCTCATATACGGGCTTGCTGCAAAACTATCAGAACACATTAACGAATTTTGTGGGACCGACAAGGGTGCTTGTCAGCGGTAACACATTACAGCTGAAAGACTACAGCAAAACCGATTGGGAGTGGACCATGTTCAACCCAGAAGCTAAAATCAGGCGTCACGAAACCGTATTCCCGAAGGAATGTGAAAATGCCTTTGCCATGGGCAAAGCATTAGCGGAATAATGAATACATAAGGAGTAAAAATTATGATAATTAAAGCAGTAAAATTCAGAAAAGACGGCTTTTACGGTCAGCCCTTCTCTTTCGGAGGAGAAGAAGGCGCAGAAAGCTTTGACAAAAACGTAAGATACCGCGGTTCGCTTCAGAATTATCTGATTGATACGGGAAAAGAGGTTATTCTTGTTGACACAGGACTGCCTGCAGGTACGCCTGAGGAAGCTCCTGATGAA
Organism: Clostridiales bacterium; assembly: GCA_024697575.1. Lineage (GTDB taxonomy): Bacteria > Bacillota > Clostridia > Oscillospirales > Acutalibacteraceae > CAG-177. Next base: position 1,756 of record JAILFM010000162.1, on the reverse strand, counting down.
AATTCTCCTGCTTACACAGGCAAGGACATCTGCTCCTATATGGAAGCGCTTGCTAATCTCGGCTACAAGCCCGAACAGATAACAAAAATCCTGCTCACGCACAAACACTCCGACCATTCGGGCGAGCTGAAATCTTTCCCGAATGCAAAGATTTATGTAAACGAGGAAGAAATATCCGCCGACGAGCTTCAGGGACTTGACAATACAATTCCCGTTTCCTTTACGGACGGCGCTTATTATAATTTCCCCGCAAGTCAGAAGATTATTGACGGTGTTTACTACATAAAGGCGAAGGGCCACACCAATGGCAACAGCATTGTTATCGTAGAAAGCGACGGGCTTTTCTACATGCTCCACGGCGATATTACCTATGTTGACGAGGCGCTTTATGAAAACAAGCTGTCCGTTGTTTATGACGACCTTAAAGAAGCAAGAGCAACGCTTGACAGGGTGCGTGAATTCGTATCAAAGCACCCGACGGTTTACTGCGGAACTCATACGCCGCAGGGCTATGAAAATCTTGAGGGCAAAAAGGTGATTGATTTGAATAATCCGCCCGAAACTATTCCCGCAGGCGAAATCGTTTTCAAGACCGCTACAGGCAAATATGTCTGTTCCGTATGCGGATATGTTTATGACCCCGCGGAGCATGACGGAGTTGCGTTTGAGGATTTACCCGATGACTGGAAATGTCCCCGCTGCAAGCAGCCGAAAGAAAAATTCAACACAGCATAAACCCACGTCCGCAGAGAATCCCTGCGGCTGTGCTTTTCTTTTACATTGTGCTATAATGAACCCGACAAATCGGTATTTGTGGAGATAATCATATGATAATTAGAAAGTATAACGAAAAAGATTTAACAGAACTATTAAAAGCCTTCCTGACGGGAAGGCTTTAATTCTAATCAAGAACCTGATAGTAATTTGAGAAGTTGCCGAGTTTTTGGTCGAATTTGTTTTTGCTGATTTGCGTTGGTACTGCTATGGGATAGTTACCCGTAAAGCATCCGTCGCAGAAGCAAACGCCAGCGCCCTCAGCAATTTTATGCGTTGACTCAACGGAAAGATAGCCGAGCGAATCTACGCCGATGACCTTTGCAATTTCCTGGGCCGTATCATACTGACAGGCAATCAGGTTATCGCTGCTGTCAATATCCGTGCCGAAATAACAGGCGTTTTTAAAGGGTGGAGCGGATACGCGCATGTGCACTTCTTTTGCGCCTGCTTCTCTGAGCAGCTTTACAATTCTTGCGCAGGTAGTTCCCCTGACGATGGAATCGTCAATCATAACGACTCTTTTACCCTCAATGTTTTCCTTCATAACATTGAGTTTTATTCTTACTGCGTCCTCGCGCTGTTCCTGTGACGGCTGAATAAAGCTTCTGCCGATATAGCGATTTTTAATGAAGCCGATACCGTAAGGAATTTTACTTTCACGCGCATAGCCGAGCGCCGCGTCAAGCCCCGAATCGGGCACGCCGATGACGACATCGGCATCTACGGGATGCTCTTTGGCGAGAAAAGCGCCTGCCCGTATTCTTGCGCTGTGTACCGAAGCGCCGTCAATCACGGAATCGGGACGGGCAAAATAAATATATTCAAACACGCAGATACTGCTTTTATCTTTGGCACGGCAGTGAGTTGTAATTGATTTCATTCCCTCGTCGGAAAAGACTACGATTTCGCCCGGCTTTACATCGCGGATAAAGCGGGCGCCGACGGCATCAAGCGCGCATGACTCACTGCTGATACAATA
>JAILFM010000145.1 GCA_024697575.1 Clostridiales bacterium | reverse complement strand
AATAAGAAACACTAAAAAAATGAAGCTGAACGCCTTTATCATTTTATCATCGGAGGACCTGAAGGTAATGAAAAAAAGCACTGCCAATGTAATCTGAGTTGCCTTATCCGCAAGCGGGTCAAGAAGCTTGCCTAAAGTGCTGACCTGATTGAACTTTCTTGCAATTTTTCCGTCAAGGAAATCTGTTAAACCCGATACAGCTAATATGATTACAGCCGCCAAATAATTGCGATGATAGTATTCAACCGCAAAAAAGGGAACAAGAATGATTCTTACTACAGTCAGTAAATTCGGAACAGTAAAAGCTCCGTCAAGTAAATCTTTAATGTTTTTTTTCATAGCGTTACCTCATTAATATTTGAACTTAAATACAGACCCATTGGCAACAGTGTAAACCCTGTCTGCCAAGATATAGACTGAGTCTATAATATTATCCGTTTCCGTTGTGTTAATCATAACACCATCGTTTCTGTAAACCCGGAAAAGGCTGCCTGCGCTGAAAACAATTTTATTTTTTGAATTATAGCATGATGAAGGTTTAAAATCAATGTTGAAATCGCTTTTAACCTGAGCATACGGAGAAATAACAATTGTCCTGTAACCGGTTCCGCCGAGAATACCGTAACAAATGAGAGAATTATGGCTGTCATCGACAAAAATCTTTTCCGGACTTTCACCCGAATAGTCAAATTCCTGTAAAATGTTCCCGTCCTTATCAATTATCAACGACTTATTATTGCAAATTACGAGTATTTTATTAAACTTTAAACTGACTATTTTAAGTGCCGTTGTATCTTTAAGCTTCAAATCAAGACGTGCAGTTGTATCATCTGTTTTAAACATTAAAATCCGCGAATAAACATCCACATTCTCAGCACCTATAAGACACACTGCAACATATTTGCCGAAAGGCGAAAGCGAAGCGCTTGTAATGTATTCATCATAGCATTTCCACTCAAACTCCAGTTTACCTTTGCAATTAAAAACATCGATAACACTGCGGCTGTCTTCGCCGCGGCAGCATGCGGCAACAGCACCGTGAGAGGAAATATCTGCCGATGTTACAACCCCGGCGCACTCGGATTTATTAATCTGTTTAGTCTTTGAATAAGTGTATATTACATTTGAAAGATTACTGTAAACTACAGACCTGCCGTTTGACGAACATACTTTCGGATCATTTAGCGACACTTTGAATTTAGCGGTAGGATTTGCCGTTCTGTTAAGCAATGAATAAGAATCCTCTGTAAGGACGCCCATCTGCTCACTTACTGTTACAGCTTTTTTGAATGTACTTTGTTCAAAAGAATACGGATAACCGGAGCCCTGAGAAAAACCGTAAGGAATTAATTTTATTGCGTCCGAAATATTGGATGTCAAAATATCACCAGCAATATTGAAGGCAACAATTAATATCGCAATTATTATTATAACCGCAAGAGGTATTCGCAAATATTTTTTTGCGGCTTTTTTGTCACTCTTTAATCGAATACTGCCGAATTTTTCGATTTTTTTGTCAGCCATAATAAACCTCAATAATTAACTCTATTAAGATACAGTCCTTTACCCGGCACGGTGATACCGGCCATATTCCTGTTCTTCGCTTCTATTATTTCCTTTACAGAACCCGGGTTAATTTTGCCGGCGGATATATCTAAGAGAGTGCCGACCATAATCCTGACCATGTTATACAGAAAGCCGTCCGCCTCGACCTTAAAAATCACAGTATTCCCCTGTTTAAACACCGAGGAAAAAATAACGTTTCTTACCTTATTTTCAACGCTCGATCCCGCCGAACAAAAAGAAGAATAATCATACTTGCCGATAAAATCTTTTGCCTGAAGGTCAAGAAATTCACAATCAAGGGGATATTGCCAATGAAGAGAATAATTATAAAGAAAAGGATTTTTGCATTCACAGTTCCATATCTTATAAATATATTCTTTTGATTTACAAGAATACCTCGCATGGAAGTCAAGCGGAACTTCTTTACAGTCAAAAACTGCAATGTCACGGGGAAGTACCGCATTCATAGCTCTTTTCAGTACGCTGCACGGCATTTCACATTCCGTGCGAATGTTAAAACAGTACATATTTGCATGGACAGAAGCGTCGGTCCTTGAACAGCCGATAATATCACCTCTTTTACAGGTAATTTGTTCAAAAGAATCTTGAACAGTTTGCTGCACGGTAACGGCATTTTCCTGAACCTGCCAGCCATGATATCTGGTACCGTCAAATGAAGAAGTAAAAAGAATGTTTCTCATAAAACAGCCTCAAATAATCTGTTAAGCACAATAATGCCGGATGTCAAAACCACGCAGTAAACAAAAACAAAGATATCTCTTACCTTAATTTTCATCTGTTTCATTCTTGTTCTCTCATTGCCGCCCGTGTAACAGCGGGCGGTCATGGCAAATGCAAGTTCATATGCCCTTCTGAATGAAGAAATTATTAAAGGTACAAATATGGGAACAAGTGCTTTTGCACGGGAAACTATACCGCCGTTTTCAAAATCGGCTCCTCTTGATTTTTGCGCATTGATGATACGCTGAATTTCTTCAATCAGAGTAGGAATAAACCTTAAAGCGAGCGTCATCATCATGGCAAGACTGCCGACATTTATATGAAGATATGTCAAAGGATGAAGAAGCCTTTCTATGCCGTCGGTTAACATAGTTGGCGTTGTAGTATATGTCAAAAGAGAACTGACAACAACAAGATTTATAATCCTGAGGACTGTAAAAACGGCAGTGTTCACACCTTTTTCAGTGATTTTAAAACCTCTGATTGCAAAAATAATTTCACCGCCCGATGTATAAAAAAGGTTGACTATTGCGGTAAAAATCAAAATAATCAATACGGGTTTCAAGCTTTTTAAAACAGTCTTCAGATTAACACCTGAAAATATAACTGAGATAAGAGTAAAAGCAGAAACGAGAGCTAAAGAAAAAAAGCTTTTGCACAAAAAAATCAGCACTACATACCAAAAAACGCCGATAAGCTTTGACCTCGGGTCACATTTATGAAAAAAAGAATTGCCCGGTATATATTGACCGAAAGTAATATTATTTATCAACTTCTACCTCCGATTAATAAGCGGTTTTAATATTTCTGCTGCCTGCTCCGGAGTATAAACATCTGTCGGTAAATCAACACCTGCCGCTTTGAGTTTCAAAAAAAGCTTTGTAACATCCGGGACATCAAGACCAATTGAACTGAGCATTTCCGAATGAGAAAAAACATCATCGAGTGCAGAATCAAGAACAATTTTTGACTTATTGACAACAACCACTCTTTCACATAAAGAGCATACTTCTTCCATATTGTGTGAAACAATAATAACAGCAGAGCCGGTTGTACGGTTATAATCCCTGATAAGACCAATCAGCTTTGTTCGTCCGGCGGGGTCAAGACCCGCAGCAGGTTCATCAAGAATCAGTATGTCGGGATTCATCGCCATAACTCCGGCAACAGCAACCCGTCTTTTTTCACCACCGCTTAATTCAAATGGTGATTTATTCAGCATTTCTTCGCTGATATCACAATAACGCGCGGCGGAAATAACTCTTTGCTTTACCTCGTCAGAGGTAAGTTTCATGTTTTTTGGACCGAAAGCTATATCTTTAAAAACAGTTTCTTCAAACAACTGATATTCGGGATACTGAAAGCAAATGCCTACTTTAAATTTAACATTATACAAAGTCTTTTTATCTTGAAAAATGTCCTGACCATCTACAAAAACACTGCCGGAAGCCGGCTTAAGAAGACCGTTAAAAACTGAAATTAATGTGCTTTTGCCGCTGCCGGTATGACCGATTATTCCGACAATCTCACCCTTATTTAAGTTAAAATTGACATCTTTAACGGCAAAAACTCTATTTTTGCTACCCTGGGTGTATGAATACGAAATATCCTTTAACTCAACAAAATGATTCATGAGTTTTTCTCCAATACGGGAATCAACAAGTCATACGCTTGATCAACTGTTAGGACACTGTTGCCTAAGCCAAGCAAAGCACAAAACTTTGTTATCTGCGGAATATCAAGCCCGATTGAATTAAGTAAATCAGACTTCGAAAAAACTTTTTCCGGCGTGTTGTCAAGAATAACACAGCCCTCATTCAGGACAATAACCCTGTCCGCCTGCGCTGCTTCTTCCATAAAATGTGTTATTAGAATAACTGTTATCCCGTATTCGTCAACAAGCGTCCTGACTGCGCTCAAAACTTCTTTTCTGCCTAAAGGGTCAAGCATCGCCGTCGGTTCGTCAAAAACAATGCACTCAGTGCGCATTGCGATTGCGCCTGCAATCGCCACCCTCTGCTTTTGACCGCCGGAAAGCTTAAAAGGCTGCTCAAGACGGTATTCATACATACCGACCTTCTTAAGAGCGTCATCAACCCTTTGCCTTATTTCCAAAGGGTCGATACCGAGATTTTCGGGACCGAATGCAACATCATCTTCCACAATTGTCGCAACAATCTGATTATCCGGATTTTGAAACACCATGCCGACATGTTTTCTGATTTCTTCGTCATTTTTTTCTGTTCCGGAAACAATACCGTTAACAATAACCCTTCCGTTATTCGGCTCATAAAGGGCATTGCAAAGCTTTGCAAGAGTACTTTTACCGCTGCCGTTACGCCCGACAACAGCAACAAGCTCGCCTTTTTTAAAGCTGAGATTGATATTATGCAAAACCTCATTATCTTTGGCATTATTGTCAGAATTATAACTGAAAGAAACATTTTCAAATTCAATTATTGTATCATTTGATAAGTCACTCATAAAATTGAACCAATGTCATTACTTGACCATATTGAAGTAGCTCCGCATGGCAAAACTCTGCCCGGTTTTGAAGAAACAGGCAGACCTATCTCGTCACTGAACAGAAAGCCTTTGAATTTTGACTGCACCGTTTCGCCGATTATATACTTCATAACGCTGGGAGACAACCCCGTGGTATATGAATTAATCATAAAAAGCAACGGATTATCCGAAAGAAGGAGTGAACAGACGGAAGCAAAACTATATATTTCTTTTTCAAGTGTCCACACTTCGCCCGATGGTCCGCGGCCGTATGAAGGCGGGTCCATAATAATGATATCGTATTTGTTGCCTCTTCGTATTTCTCTGTTGACAAATTTCATACAGTCGTCAACAAGCCACCTTACCGGTCTGTCATCAACACAGCTTGAAACGGCGTTTTCTCTCGCCCATTGAGTCATTCCTTTTGAAGCGTCAACATGGGTAACACTTGCGCCCGAATTAAGCGCGGCAATTGTCGCGCCGCCGGTATAGGCAAACAAATTAAGCACTTTCACATCGTGCCCTGCGTCTCTGATTACTTCGCTGATTAATCTCCAGTTTACAGCCTGCTCCGGGAACAAACCGGTGTGTTTGAAGCCCATGGTTTTTATATTAAATTTGAGTTCACCGAGTGAAACCTGCCACACCGGGGGCATATTTTTGTTAATATGCCAACTGCCGCCGCCTGTAGAAGAACGCGAGTATACGGCATGCGGATTAAACCAGCGCGAGTCAGTTTTCGGTGTTTTCCAGACAATTTGGGGGTCGGGTCTGACGAGGATAATATCTTTCCACCTTTCAAGCCTTTCGCCGTCACTGCAGTCAATAAGCTCGTAATCGTCCCAATTATCAGCACAACGCATATATTTCTCCGAATTATTAATTTAAACGCCCTGCATAACTTGTTGACCGGGGAAAGGAATCCCCATGTGAGCATATCCGGCAGGGGTAACTGTTCTGCCCCTCGGTGTTCTTGCCAAAAAACCAATCTGCATTAAAAACGGTTCATAAACATCTTCAACCGTCACAGCTTCCTCACCGATTGCCGCCGCAATTGTCTCAAGGCCTACCGGTCCGCCGTTGTAGTTTTTTATCATCGTTTTCAGAATAAGCCTGTCAATAGAATCAAGACCGAGAGCGTCAACCTCCATCCTGTCAAGAGCTATTGAAGAAACCTCTTTTGTGATTTCTCCGTTGCCGACAACCTGAGCAAAATCTCTTGCGCGTTTTAAAAAACGGTTTGCAATTCTCGGTGTTCCTCTGGAGCGCGAAGCAATTTCAAGAGAACCCGACGGATCGATTTCAATGTCAAGAATACCGGCGGAACGGTTGACAATTTCGGAAAGCTGTTCGGGAGTATACATCTCAAGTCTGAATATAACACCGAATCTGTCGCGAAGCGGGGCGCTGAGCTGACCGGCCCTTGTGGTTGCGCCGACAAGAGTAAAGTGATGAAGATCCAGCCTGATAGAACGAGCGGAAGGTCCTTTGCCGATAATGATATCAAGAACATTATCTTCCATAGCAGGGTAAAGCACTTCTTCAACAGACCTTGTCAGCCTGTGAATTTCATCAATAAAAAGAACATCGCCTTCGTTAAGGTTAGTAAGTAACGCCGCAAGGTCGCCCGGTTTTTCAATGGCAGGTCCGCTTGTCACCCTGAAATTTACACCCATCTCATTTGCAATTATCCCGGCAAGCGTTGTCTTGCCAAGCCCCGGAGGACCGTAGAGCAGCACATGGTCAAGCACATCGTCTCTTTGCTTTGCCGCTCTTATGTAAACCGATAAATTTTCTTTAACCTTATCCTGACCGATATAATCACAAAGGTGTTTAGGTCTTAATGAAAGCTCTGTTTCGCTGTCTTCGCTTTCATTGAATTGAGCACCGACGAATCTCTCTTCATTTTCAAAATCCATATTAACAGTTCCTCAATTATAAATTTCGGGCAAGGTCTTTAAGCGCCAGTTTTATCATCTGTTCCGTAGTCAGATTGGAATCAAGCCTGCCTACGGCAATACCCGCTTCACTTTTTGTATATCCGAGCATAACAAGAGCATTAACCGCATCTTCACCCGCATAGGAAACGGATGATTTTTTTATCGAAGCAATATCGGAAGCCGCTTTAGTCGAAAACGGTATACTGTCAAGCTTGCCTTTGAGTTCAAGAATAATCCTTTGAGCTATCTTCGGACCGATGCCCTGCGCTGCGGTAATTGATTTGATATCATCGCCCGAGACAGCAAGCGCAAGTCTGTCGGGAGTGAGCGCGGAAAGAATTGAAACAGCAGCCTTGGGTCCCACACCCGAAATAGATGTCAAAAGTTTAAAACAGTCAAGTTCCGCCTTTTGGGAAAAGCCGAAAAGCTCCATTGCGTCTTCACGGACACTGAGGAAAGTATAAAAAGTCTGCTTTATGTCCCCTTCCGAGCAAGAAGCAAGTGTATTGGCTGAAACAGTCAACCTGAAAGCAACGCCGTTGCAGTTAACGGCAATCATATTTTCACCTTTAAAAACAATTTCGCCGGTAATACTGTAAAACATATGCAAACCTCAAATGTATTCTTATCAAACGCCCGGATTTAAAAGCGATCCCGAACAATGGCAGTGGCAAATTGCCATAGCCAAAGCATCCGCAGCATCATCCGGCTTTGGTATTTTGTCAAGATTAAGAAGGATTCTTGTCATTTCCTGAACTTGTTTTTTCTCGGCGCGACCGTATCCGACAACACTCTGCTTAACCTGAAGAGGTGTGTATTCTGCTATGGGCAATTTGTTTTTCTGCGCAGCAAGAATCAGCGCCCCTCTTGCCTGAGCAACATCTATAGCGGTTTTTTGATTGGTATTAAAAAACAGCTTCTCTATCGCCATTGCATCCGGTCTGTATTTTTTTATCAGTTCGTCCGTTCTGTCAAAAATCGTTTCTATTCTTATGTTAAACGGAGTATGCGCATCTGTTGTTATTGCCCCGTAATAACGCATTGCAAAACGGTTGTTTTTGTAATCAACAATACCGCAGCCGACAATGGCATAACCCGGGTCAATGCCGAGAACAATCATTTGTTACTCTCTCTTTCACGGATTACAAAACGTATGGGCGTGCCTTCAAGGCCGAAAACCTCTCTGATTTGATTTTCGATATATCTTTGATAGCTGTAGTGAAATAAATCCGCCCTGTTAACAAAGCAAACAAATGTCGGCGGCCTTGTTGAAGCCTGGGTCATATAAAAAATTTTAAGGCGCCTGCCCTTATCCGAAGGCGGCTGAACCCTTGCTGTAGCCGAAGCGAGAACATCGTTAAGCTTGCCCGTTGATATTCTCATTGCATTTTGCGTGTTAACAAATTTTATAAGTTCAAACAACCTGTCAATTCTTATTCCCTCTTTTGCTGAAATAAAGATAATCGGGGCATAAGGCATAAATGAAAAATCATTCATCAGCTTTTTGCGCATTGAATCCATTGTTTTGCCGTCTTTTTCAACAGCATCCCATTTGTTAACGGCTATTATGCACGCTTTTCCCATTTCGTGGGCTATACCGGCAACCTTGGAATCCTGTTCCGTAAAACCGTCGACGGCGTCAATCATAATAACACAAACTTCGGCGCGTTCAACAGCCATTCTCGCTCTCAGAGATGAGTATTTTTCAATGCGGTCATATACTCTGCTTTTTCTTCTTAAACCTGCCGTATCGATAAAAACAAACTTTCCGAATTCATTTTCAACGAGCGAATCCGTAGCGTCCCTTGTAGTGCCCGCGATATCGGACACAATCATCCGCTCTTCGCCGAGGACTCTGTTGACAAGCGAAGATTTACCGGCATTAGGTTTGCCGATAACGGCAACTTTTATCGCATCTTCGCCCTCTTCATCACAAATGTTTTCTTCTGGAAGATATGAAATAACAAGGTCAAGGAGGTCTCCGGTTCCGTGACCGTGAACAGATGACACAGGAACGGGATCGCCTAAACCAAGGTTATAAAATTCATAAAATTCAAGCGGAGGTTCTCCAACCGTGTCACATTTATTGACAGCCAAAATTACCGGCTTACCGCTTTTTAACAGAATTGAAGCAACCTGTTCGTCAGTTGCAACAACGCCGCACCTGACATCCGTAACGAGTATAATAACATCCGCCGAATCTATGGCAAGATTTGCCTGGCGCTCCATTTGAGAAAGAATTATATCATCTGACTTTGGCTCAATGCCGCCGGTATCCACAAGCAAAAATCTGTTGTTAAGCCATTCGCATTCGCCGTAAATCCTGTCCCTTGTAACACCGGGTGTATCATCAACAATTGAAAGCCGCTTTCCGACAAGCTTGTTGAATAAAGTTGATTTGCCGACATTCGGCCTGCCTACAACAGCAACAACGCCGCTTTTCATTAATTCACCCCCAGCATGCAGTCAAGCAATTCTTTACCGGACGGACCGTTCTGCCTGACCTTCACATTCAGTCTTTCGCTCATCTGAGCGACCGTCATATCATCTATAAACAAATCCTCGTCTTTTTTCAGGCAATTAGGCGGAATTATCAATTCATCGCCTATATCGATTCCGCTAAGAGCAAGGCATATATCTTCGCCGGATAAAAGCCCCGAAACCGTAATATCCGGACCGAAAAGTCTGTTCTCAACTCTGACAACATTAATCGACAGGCTTTTGAATTTATCATTAACCATTTCCGCAAGCTTTTGAATAAGAGGAAACGCAGCACTGCCGGTCGCAAGAGTCACTTTTCTTTTTCTGTCAAATGCATTAACATTTTTCAAAGCTTCACAGAATTCATTTTCAAGTAATGACCACATTCCCACACCGTTTTCGAGCTGAGGGAAGCCGTTGTACTTTTTATATTCCGGCATAGGTCTTTGCGCAGTAAGGTAAAACTCGTCCGCAGCGTAAGCTATATATTCACTGTCATCACTACAGAATTCTTTGTTTATCTTTTCGATAATATCAATAACTTTGCCTGCAGAAAATCTGTCATATTTATTTAACTCAAATAAGTTGTCACGATATTTTGTAAGCCCGACCGGAACGCAGGCAATACTCTGAACACCGGGTCTTAATTTATAAAGCTCTCTTAAAGAAAACTCAAGCTCTTCACCGTCGTTTATCCCGGGGCAGCAAACAATCTGCGTGTTAAGAAGAGTACCGGCATGGGCAAGGCGTTTGATATATTTAAGCGACTCACCGGCAAATGGATTTTTCATCATGCTGACCCTGAGTGACGGATTCATGGTATGTACGGAGATATTAACGGGACTTATGTGCATTTTTATGATTCTGTCAACATCTTCGTCCGTTAAATTTGTCAGAGTGATGTAGTTTCCGAACAAAAACGAAAGACGCGAGTCATCATCTTTAAAATAAAGAGATTTTCTCATCCCTTTAGGAAGCTGATCGATAAAACAGAAAATGCATTTGTTTTTGCAGGATTGCTGTTTATCCATGAGATAAGTCTCAAAATCAAGCCCCAAATCATCACTTTCATTTTTATGCAACATAAAAATGTTGTATCCGCCGGATTTTCTTTTGAAAAGCAGACGCAGACAGGAGTCGTTAATAAGAAATCTGTAGTCAAGGAAATCATTTACCGGCGAGTTATTGATACTGACAAGCTCATCACCCGCCCTGACACCTTTATGAAAGCAAACGCTGTTTTCATCAACACCGGCAACGGTTACAGACATTATTAAGCTCCATTTCAAATCAGTGATAAAACCCGGGAAAATCCGATTAAGTCGGGAAAATTTTAAAAAAAACAGCAGCCCGCCGGGCTGCCTGAGAAATCATACCCTTTAAAGAATATGAAGAGGGATATAAAATGATGGTGGAGACGATGAGACTCGAACTCACTACCTCTACAATGCGAATGTAGCGCTCTCCCAGATGAGCTACGCCCCCAAAACATCGGCGATATTATACCATGTTTTGAGAAAATGTCAAATTCTTTTTTCATTATTATTGTTAAATATCGAATTGTTAGCAGTTTATTCATAATTGAATGCTATAAATAGCATCAAAAGCTGTGTTCAAACAGCAAATTCAGCAAAAAAGAAGGTATTTCAATGCGTACAAAACAGTTTAAATCGGAATCCAAACGGTTGATGGACCTTATGATTAATTCCATCTATACTCATAAGGAAATCTTTCTTCGCGAGATTATTTCCAACTCATCCGATGCCCTTGACAAACTGTATTTTAAATCGCTGACCGACACAAATGTCGGCTTAAACACGGATGATTTTAAAATCAAAATCACCCTTGACAAAGAAGCAAGGACAATCACTGTTGAAGATAACGGTATCGGAATGACGGAAGAGGAGCTGGACAGCAATCTCGGCACAATTGCAAAAAGCGGCTCGCTTGCTTTTAAGAACGAAAACGAAAAAAAGGACGATGTTGAAATTATCGGTCAGTTCGGCGTAGGATTTTATTCGGCTTTTATGGTGTCGGACTATGTCGTAGTTGAAACAAAAGCGTACGGCAGTGACAAAGCCTACAGATGGGAAAGCAAAGGCACCGACGGCTACAAAATCGGCGAATGCAACAAAGAAAGCTTCGGCACCGTTGTCACAATGCATTTGAAAGAAGATACGGAAGACGAAAAATACAGCGACTATCTTGAACAGTACAAGATTTCATCACTCATTAAGAAATACTCGGACTATATACGCCATCCTATTGTAATGGATATGACAACCTCCGTTCTTAAAGAAGGCAGTGAAGACGAATACGAAGATAAAATCGAAGAAAGAACTCTCAACAGCCGTATTCCTCTTTGGAAAAAGCAAAAAAGCGAGATCAAAGATGAAGAATACAACAACTTTTACAAAGAAAAATATTATGACTACGATGACCCGGTCAAAGTAATTCATTCAAGCGTTGAGGGTAACGCTACTTTTAAGGCACTGATGTTTATACCGAAGCACGCTCCTTTTGACTACTATACCAAGGACTATGAAAAAGGTCTTTCACTGTATTCAAAAGGCGTTCTCATCGCCGATAAATGCAAGGAACTTTTGCCCGACCACTTCAGCTTTGTAAAAGGTATTGTAGACAGCGAGGATCTTTCGCTCAATATATCCCGTGAGATGCTTCAGCATGACAGCCACCTGAAGCTGATTTCAAAAACCATTGAGAAAAAAATCAAAACCGAACTTGAAAAAATGCTTAAGAATGAGCGCGAAGCCTATGAAGAGTTTTTCAAAGTTTTCGGTATTCAGCTTAAATTCGGATGCTATAATTTCTACGGTGTTAACAAAGACGAGCTCAAAGACCTTCTTCTTTTTGTAACATCAAGCGAAAAAAAGCTTTCAACACTCAAAGAATACTGTGACAGAGCAAAAGAAGGTCAGGATAAAATATTCTACGCATGCGGCGAGACAGTCGAAAAAATCGAAATGCTGCCGCAGTGTGACGCCGTTAAAGAAAAAGGTTTTGAAATCATCTATTTAACAGAATACGTTGATGAGTTTGTTCTTAAGACCCTTTCAGCATACGCTGACAAGAAATTTGTCAACATTTGCGACGAAGCGCTTGATTTAGGGGATGAAGAAGAAAAGAAAGCCCTTGAAAGCGAAAATAACGATAACGCCGATATGTTTAAGCTGATGAAAGAAGCTATCGGCGATTCAGTAAGCTCCGTAAGATTTACGGATAAGCTTTCGAATCACCCTGTTTGCCTGACGACCGAGGGCGAGATTTCACTCGATATGGAAAAAACTTTAAACGCGATGCCGGGCGCAGAGCAGAACAAGGTCAAAGCTAACATTGTTCTTGAAATCAACCATTCACACCCGATTGCCGCAACAATTAAGAATCTGTTTGAAAATGATAAAGAAACGCTCGAAAAATATTCAAAGCTCTTATACAGCGAAGCATGCCTGATTGCAGGACGCAGCGTTGACGACCCTGTTGAACACAGTAAAATAGTCTGTGAATTGATGCTTAAGTAAAGCAGCCCTTGTGGGGCTGTCGCAGATAAGATGAAAACGGCGTTTTCTTCGTTCACAGACAGTACGATGGTACGGCAAGAACGAAAAAACGCCGAAAACAGACCATAAAATCGTTTATCTCTATAAACAATTTCGGAATGAAGAGCAAATTAAAGGTTCGCAGGGTTTTCCTTAACTCTACAAGTCTTTTTAAAAGTCTTTGTCTGTTTGCTTTTCGCTTAAATGCGACAACCCCTTACACCCGGAATATGACAAAATTTTTAAAACAGCTTGACATTTAATGCCTTAATGTGCTATCATTCCGGGGCATTGAAAATGTGACCCGTATGGTGGTTATAGCTCAGCTGGTTAGAGTGCCAGGTTGTGGCCCTGGAGGTCGAGGGTTCGGCTCCCTCTAATCACCCCACTTATACGCAAAGCTTTTAGCTTTGCGTATTTTTTGAAGTTAATACTGGGGCGTCGCCAAGCGGTAAGGCACAGGACTTTGACTCCTGCATCCGTGGGTTCAAATCCCGCCGCCCCAGCCAGAAAAAAGCACTGTTTTGCAGTGCTTTTTTCAACGATGTGTTCCGCATAGCGAAACGTGATGTACCCTTCGGATATGAAGTATGGCTTCGCCAAGTGATTTTTGCCTTTGGCAAGTGAATCTGTTGCGTATGTCAACATCCCCATCAACACTCGTCTGCCCGGATTCAACCTTATTTTTCAAGTTGATTTCTGCAGCTTCGAAAGCGAATATTTGTTTAAGCTTGCCTTTTTCATTGACAAAATTGTTGCCCTTAAGGGGTTGACAGGGGCGGAAACAGGTGATAATCTTTTTTCAGAAACATCATTAACGGATTCGGCAGCATTTTTAATGCTTTGACCGATATTGCCGTTAGTGATGTTTCTTGTTTTTGTTATATTGTAGAATTCATCACTGCGGCTTGTACTTTTTATCGTAACTTTTTTAAGAATTCGGATTAAGAACCGAAAATACCCTCGTCACCATATTGATTGAAGCACCCTGTAAATATTTAACGGTGATTTCAGTTCGTTTGGCATTCACCTGAGGGATATCGCCGCGGAATTTTATTGTTACGGATTTACCGGGAAGGATAACAGATGATTTTAATGCGCTGAATTCAATATCAAGGTCAGACGCAGTAACAGACAAAACCTTTATCGGTGTGACTTTATTCAGATTTTTGATGAATATGCCGCTGTCATCGGAAGAAAGATAGCCGACCTGTGATTTATCAAAACCGAACAAAATTCCCATATTTACATTGTCGGAATAATTGAACTGAGGATATGCCGGATCGGAATAAACATCTGTGATATTATCTGTCAGAAGAAGTTCTTCAACAAGAGACACAGTATAATCCTGGGCTGAATGTCCGCCGTGAAAAGCCCCTTCCACAAACCAGGTATTTTCAGGAAGAAACGCCGTCGACGCGTCGATATCCATAGCGGGTGAAACATGGTAATGCTCCGGATTACGGCATACAGTGTGCTTTGCCTCATATCCGTCGCTGAAATGCTCACCGAATTTTACACAGTCCGCGCCGGTAACGAACTTCGCAGGAAGAAGAACATCTGTGTTATCATCACCGCCCAGACACTCCCGTGAACCGGTGCCGCAAATAATTGACAAATCAACACCTTTAGCTCGGCAGTTTTCAAAGATTTTTCTGAGATTGGGCATTATCTCATAATGAATTATATCGTTTGCTTCAATGATGTCAGCGCTTTTGACAGGATCAAGGAACTCCTCTTTGAGCCATTCGTAGTATTCATTTGAACAAAGAGAATACATACTGCTCCAATAACGCCACATTTCAACAACTTCCGCAAGGCCGAAGCTTGAGAATTCGCTGATATAATGGAAGTATTTTTTATAAATAAATTTTTCGATTTTTGTGGGAGCGCCGAGAAGATTTTCAAAGAAAACAAAAATATCATCAAGCGGAACATCGGTATCCGCTTCAAGAATATATTTGACAGCGTCTGTCCCGCCAAGCGCAGGGTAAATCATCACCGCCTTTGTAACATCGCAATCATCCGGATACAGGTAAAAATATGAAGCAATTACCTGACCGCCATAGCTGTGCGAGCAAAGCCTGACATTTTCAGAACCTGTATATTCCTTTACGCAAGCAATAAAACTCCTTAGCTGAGAAGCAAGTTCAAGACTGTCAAGTTGACTGTTATAACAGAAAATAAAAGTCCGTTTTGAATTGAACTTTGAAGCAATATCCTTCGCCAGGGCAGCGGAAGCCATAACAAGATACTTTCCGCCCTTATATCCTTTAAGGAAATCCAACGAACACCGTTCGGGCTGCTGGGGATAAGACTCAATTCCGTAGTTCGAGCTTCCGTCCGGATTGCAGGTCAATTTATACAAAATATCCTCGGCATCCTGACCAAGCCTGGTTCCGAATTTGTCAAATCTTCCGAAAGCCAGCCCCGCCAGACGGAACATCAGGGTCGGTAAATCCGAAACGATTTTCCCGAGAAGAGTTTTAACGGAAAAAGGCCAGAGCTGTTCTTCATTTTCTTTATCGATATTTACACCCATAACGGGTTCGATAAAACCCGGAATAATGATAACGGGGGTATCGTCTTTTTCCGCACTGCCGATTATGCAGCAGGAAAAAGCAATAACCATGCATAATACCAAGCAAATCAATTTTTTCAGGAAAGACACCTTCTTCTCTATTTTTTCCGAATTATATAATATCAAACTCGTCAAAAGTTGTAATTACCGACCGGTTTTATACTCTGAAGCATTTTCTGATATCATGTTCTTCACCGATAGCAAAAGCAATATCACCGTTCGATAATACAGTGTCGGGCGACGGTATAAAAACATTCTCACCGCGCTTTATCGTAAGGATATTGACTTTATGCTTTCTCCTGATATCCATCTGTGTGAGAGTTTTGCCGTGCCACTCATTCGGCACTTTCATTTCATAAATGGAATAATTATTGTCAAGTTGTATAAAATCAAGAATTCTGTCCGACGCGTATTTTGTCGCAACACGAAACGCCATCTGCATTTCAGGATAGACAACCTCATCGGCACCGTTTCTGAGCAGAAACTTCCGCTGCACCTCACTGGTCGCGCGTGATATAACCAGTTTAGCTCCAAGTTCCTTTAACAGAGATGTCGTTTCCAGTGATGACTGAAACAAACTACCGAGAGCGACAATGCACACATCAAAATTCCCTATTCCGAGAGAACGAAGAAATTCTTCATCGGTGCTGTCACCGATAACTGCATTGGTAACATAAGGCATTATATTATCAACGCATTCTTCATTGATATCAACCGCCATGACTTCACAGCGAAGTTCCTCCATACGGCGGGCAATCTGACTGCCGAAATTTCCCATTCCTATTATTAAAACTGATTTCACAAATTTTCTCCTTATCCAACAGATATTTTCCCGAGAGGAAAACGGGAATTCTTATTTTCCGCCGAAGGAATTGCCGCGTATATAAGAGTCAAGCCCCCGACTCTGCCGAAAAACATAAGCAACATAAGAATAATCTTTGACAGTGATGACAGAGTACTTGTTATACCAAGCGTCAAACCGACAGTGCCTATAGCCGAACCGGTTTCAAACAAACATGTCAAAAGCGGCAGATTCTCAACTCTGCTTATAAAAATGCCGCCTGAAAGAAACAGCAGAATATATATGAAGAGAATTGCCCCGGCGGTACGAACGGTTTCATCCGATATTCTTCTTTTGAAACACTGGACATCGTCCCTGCGGCTGAAAACCGTAACAGCCGACAGAAACAGCACGGCAAATGTGGAAGTTTTCATACCTCCGGCAGTAGAGCCCGGTGAACCGCCAATCAGCATAAGAATAATCATCAAAGATAATCCCGATTCGTCCATTGCCGCCAGATTAGCGGTGTTAAAGCCCGCTGTTCTCGCGGTAACCGACTGAAAAAACGAATTAATCACCCTGTCATGAAAGCACAGAATATCATATTCATAAAAAAAGAAATATACAGCCGGCAGAACAATCAAAACCGCCGATGTAAGCAAAACAATTTTACTGTGCAAAGTATATTTTGTCAAATGGCGTTTATTTAACCCGATATCACTCCAGACAATAAACCCTATACCGCCCGTCACAATCAAAGCCATAATAACAACACTTAAATAAACATTGCTGCTGTAGGTTGTAAGGGATGAAAACGGTTGACGCACACCCATAAGGTCAAAGCCGGCATTACAGAACGCCGAAATACTGTGAAAAAGGGAATACCACAGCCCGCGCATAACTCCGAAATCCCTGCAAAAAACCGGAAAAAGCAACGCTGCCCCGGTCAGCTCAATAACGGCGGATATTTTGATAATAAAGCCCGTCAGACGAACGATTCCGCCGACATGAGGCGCTGAAATCGACTCCTGCATTGTGCTTCGCTGCCACAGCCCTATTTTTTTGCCGGAAGCTTTAATAATCATTAGCCCAATTGTAACAACTCCCATGCCGCCGATTTGAATAAGAATCAGTATCACAGTCTGCCCGAAAAGCGACCAGTATGTCGCCGTGTCCTGTACGACAAGACCGGTAACACAGGTTGCTGAAACGGCGGTAAACATAGAGTCAAGAAACGGAGTCACTTGCCTTTGCTGTGATGATACGGGAAGCATAAGCAGAAAAGTCCCTATCAAAATCAGAATAAAAAAACTGGCTATTATAACCTGAAAAGAGGTCATATTTTTATATCTTTTGCGTATGGTTTTTATGTTCATTTAAAGCCATACCTTTCTTAAGGACTTATTTACATACAAAGCACACTTAATTGAAAAAACTTCGCAAAATGCGAAGCTTTTTTCTGGTCGGAGTGGCGGGATTTGAACCCACGGCCTCTTGGTCCCGAACCAAGCGCGCTACCATCTGCGCTACACCCCGATAAAGGATATAAACGGGGTGAAGCGCCTGCGCATATTACGAGCAAAGCGAGTAACAAGGTTCTGAAGCGTCAGCTTCAGGTTCTTACACCCCGATAAAGGATATAAACGGGGTGGAGCGCCTGCGCATATTACGAGCAAAGCGAGTAACAAGGTTCTGAAGCGTCTGCTTCAGGTTCTTACACCCCGATGAACAATTCTATTGTTTTCTTTGAAATACAAGGGAAGTGAGATTTTTTAAGTAATCCACTTCACTTGGTTTTTTTGTTGTCTGACCACTTGGTCTTTAACACAGCAAGGCGGATTATAACACATCTTTTATTAAAAATCAATCATAATTTTATAAGTTTTAAGCAATTATACGATTATAAACGGTATAAACGAGTTGTTTAGGGAAACGCTGATTAAATCGGGGTGTTTAGAACGGCGAGCAGGTTTTTCGACTGATGAAGTCGAAAAATTGCAGAAATAATTTGTTTATTTCAAGGGCAATACCG
>JAILFM010000096.1 GCA_024697575.1 Clostridiales bacterium | reverse complement strand
TAATAATTGTCGAAAAAAACATGAAACCTCGTATAACTGAAAAAGGATATATCATGACAGGAATTAAAGAATTTTTACTTGATAGAAACAGTTTGAAATTTTAATGTAACTATTTGAGAAAAAACTTGATTTTGAAAACTGTTGAATAGGTATTATTTTTATGATAGAATTAAATGAATAATTCATTCACGGGGATAACCATGTTTATAGATACTGCAAAAATCAAGATTAAAGGCGGCAGCGGCGGCAACGGCGCGGTTTCTTTCAGGCGCGAAAAGTATGTCGCGGCGGGCGGTCCCGACGGCGGTGACGGCGGTCACGGCGGCAGCGTCATTTTTAAGGTTAATGATAACCTTTCGACTCTGTCGGATTTCAGATACAAACGCAAATATATCGCCCCGAACGGCGAAAACGGTTCGGGCGGCAGACGCAACGGCAAAAGGGGAGAGGATCTAATTATCGAAGTCCCCAGAGGCACTATAATCCGTGAATGCGAAAGCGGAAAGATTATGGCGGATATGTCCGACGATGAGCCTTTCACAGCCGCGAAGGGCGGCAGAGGCGGCTGGGGCAACCCGCATTTTGCAACGCCTACAAGGCAAGTGCCGCGATTCGCCAAAACCGGCACTCCCGGTGAAGAGTGGGATGTCACACTGGAACTAAAGCTTCTTGCGGATGTCGGTATAATCGGTTACCCGAATGTCGGCAAATCAACTTTTATTTCAGTTGTGAGCGAAGCGAAGCCGGTTATCGGCGATTATCATTTCACAACCATAACTCCCGTACTTGGTGTTGTCTCTATGGGTGAAGGCAATTCCTTTGTTATGGCGGATATCCCCGGGCTTATTGAAGGCGCCGCCGACGGTGTCGGGCTCGGCCACCAGTTTTTAAGGCATGTTGAACGCTGCCGTCTTTTGGTTCATGTTATTGATGCTTCCGGCAGCGAGGGCAGGGACCCTGTTGAGGATTTTGAAAAAATCAACCTTGAGCTTGAAAAATTCAGTTCAGAGCTTGCTCAGCGTGAACAGATTGTTGTTGCCAACAAAATCGACCTTGCGGAAGATGAACAGATTGAAAGGCTGAAGAAATATTTCAGCGAAAAGGGATATGAATTTTTAACTATGTGCGCGCCTATAAACATCGGCGCGAAAGAGGTTATTAACGCAGTTTGGTCAAAGCTTAAGGATCTGCCGCCTGTTAAAAGGTATGAGCCCGAGCCGATTCCTCTTGATATTTTTGAAAAGAAAGAAAAGGACGGTTTCAAAATCACGGTTCAGGACGGTGTGTATTTTGTGGAAGCTCAGTGGCTTCTTAAAATTCTTCAACAAAGCGACCTTGACGATTATGAGTCCCTTCAGTATTTTCAAAGGGTTCTTGTTTCATCCGGCATCATTGACGCGCTTTTGGATAAGGGCATTAATGAGGGCGATACGGTTTCAATCTATGACCTTGAATTTGATTTTGTGAACTGATATGATTGAAAATAATTCTTTTGATATAAATCCGGACAGGCTCAGCCCTTTGGTTTTGGCGTTTATCGGTGACACCGTTTTTGACCTTCTTGTCAGAGGTCAGTTGATAGCGGGCTGTGAAACGCCCGTTAAAGAAATGCACAGGGCAGCTTCAGCAATGGTTTGTGCAAGGGCGCAAAGCGTAGGCGTCAAAAAGATTCTGCCCGTTTTGACTCAGGAAGAACATTCGGTTTTCCTTCGCGGGCGCAATTCTCACCCGGGCGCAGTGCCTAAGAACCAGACAAGCGCAGATTATCACTATGCCACGGGATTGGAATCCCTTTTCGGGTGGCTTTATCTTAAAAACAGATTTGACAGAATTAAAGAGCTGTTTTCAATAATTACAGTATCGGATTAACAGTGAAAGGAGTTTGACTTATGGCTTCACGCGGTAATTTATGCATGAACTGCATGAAAGATATTGGCGATGAACATATTTGCCCCTATTGCGGTTATAACATTGACAGCACTCAACTGCCGCCTTTTTTGCCGACAAGAACAATAGTTGACGGCAAATATCTTGTCGGCAGATGTATTGAAAGCAACGGCGAGGGCGCAACGTACATCGGCAGGGATTTGTCAGACGGGCGAAATATTTTTATCAGAGAGCTTTTGCCCAATACTTTTATTAAAAGAACTACTTACAGCAACGATATTCAGGTTATGCCCGGGTGTGAAAGAAGCTTTGCGGAAATCAGGCATAATTTTGAAATTCTCTGGTCAAAGCTTTCGGGGTTAAGCGGTCCTTCGGCGATGATAAATGTCACCGCCGTTTTTGAGGCGTTCGGCACCTCTTATGCCGTTTATGATTATTTTAACGGCGTCACTCTTCGCGATTATGTTTTAAGAAGCCGGAGCGGTTATATCAGCTGGGAAAAGGCGCAGTCGTTGCTTATGCCCCTTTTGTCATGCCTCGGCGTTCTTCACAGCAACAATATTGTTCACGGCGGTATTTCACCGCAGACTCTTTTTGTCACAGCCGACGGCAAAATCAAGCTTGCCGGTTTTTGCACTTTGCAGACAAGAACTGTCGGCAGCCGCGTTACCAACCAGATTTATGACGGCTATGCCGGCATTGAGCAATATGATATTGACGGCAATATCGGACCCTGGACTGATATTTACAGCTTTTGCGGTGTTCTCTATCGCTGCCTTATCGGTTCCGACCCGATCGGAGCTAAGGAAAGGGTTACCAATGACCGCATGATGATACCCGGCAAATTTGCGGAAATTATACCGGCTTATGTTATCAACGGTATGATAAACGCTCTTCAGATTATGCCGCAGGACAGAATTCAGAACACCGAGCAGCTCAGAGCGGAGCTTTCGGGTTCGCCGACTGCCGCCGCCGGGTCAAAAAGAAAAACCGTCGCTCCCGACGGGCGTATGTATGCTCCTAAGCATGCTGCCCTTCAAGAGGAGGACGAAGATGATGATGACAAAGAAAGCGGTTCGGTAAAAACGATACTTATAACAGCTCTTATTGTTGTCCTTGTGGGCGCGGCTGTTATCTCAGCGTTGTCATTAACCGTTTTCAGAGATAATATCTTTTCAAATTCTGCCGTTTCTCCGACTGCTGCGTCGACCGAGCAGTCAGATATGGTTACTGTGCCGAACTTTGTCGGCAGAGGTTTTGTTGAAATTCAGACAAATACTGTTTTTAACTCCGATTTTCTTATTACCAAAGAGGAAGTTTATTCCCCCGATGTCGATGCCGGCTATGTTATTTCTCAAAGCATTGCCCCCGATACGCAGGTTCCCAAAATGACAAAAATCACGGTCACAGTCAGCAAGGGTGTTGAACAGATTGTTTTGCCTGATGTCAGCGGTATGGATTTTGAAGAAGCTAAAAATCAGCTCACTGAGCTTGGCTTTGAAGTTATGAAAAACGAAGTTTCAATCGGCAGTCACAAAGAGAACGAAGTGCTTTCCGTTGCTCCGATGGCGGAGAAGGAATATGATGTCGGCACAACTGTCTATTTGAGAGTTTATGTTTCGCCTACAACTGTGCCTCCCACAACAAAGGTATATACAACTCAGGCGCCGACTGAACCTGAATCATTAACTGAAATTGAGCAGTCAACATCAGCGCCCGAAGAGACACAGGCAAACGAAGATATTCAGTGAGAGGATTTAAATGACTTCTGATTTTATTAATCTTGTTAAATCAAGCCGCTCATATCGCCGCTTTGATGAAAGCTTTCATATTGATACCGGCGTTATTGAAAATGCTGTTGAAGTATCCCGCTTCACCCCGTCAACGGTCAATTCACAGGCAATTAAATATATCATTGTCAACAATAAAGATGATAATGAGTTTATGTTCGGCTGTCTTGCTTTTGCGGGTCTTTTAAAGGGTAGGGGAACCCCGAAAGAGGGCGAACGTCCCTCGGCTTATATTATAATTTTGTGTGACAATTCAATCGGTGTTGATAAAAAGATTGATGAAGGCATTGTCGCTCAGACTATTCTGCTTTCACTTGCCGAACAGGGGCTTGGCGGGTGTATGTTAGGCAGTATTGACAGGGCAAAAATTGCCTCGCATTTTGAAATTGACACTTCAAGATATTCGATTGACCTTGTTCTTGCAATCGGCAAGCCTGATGAAAATGTTGTTCTTACTGACAGTGAAAACGGTGAGAGTGTCGCTTATTACCGCGATGAAAACGGCACTCATTATGTACCCAAGAGAAAGCTCAGCGAACTGATAATAAGGAAATTTGAATGATATGGACAGTAGGAACTTACAGATAGGTCTACATATTGATGACCGGGACATTACTGCTGATTCACCGGCGCTGAATTTGTTTACAGACGCTGAAACGAAAATTGATTTTGCGGTCTGTCATTTTAATCCCGGCGGCAAAACAATGGCAGAGAACAAGCAGATTGCCGAAAAGGTCGGCGAAGTACTCAGCGAAAAATCAATAAGCTTCGTTTGCAATTTTGAACAGCAGAATTTTGTTGAGGATATGTCTTCACCGGACGGCTTTCAGTGGGCGGAAAAACAAGCCGGTTGTCACAGGGCTGTTCTGCCATCGGAATTCTGCGACTCTCTTAACAAATATTCAAATTGCGACGGTTTTATGTATGATGAGCTTGAGCATTGCATTATTAACCGTAATGTTTCAATTTATCTTGCTTCAAAGCTCAAAAAAGATTTACCGGTTTTTGAGGTCATAAAAACATCCTCGCTTCTGGAACAGGGTGAACTTCTCGATAAACAGCTTGGTTCTTATGTTGATCAACTTAAAGCAGCCGGCGCAAAAACGGTTAGCGGCGAACATGTTTTCCCCGTTTTGTTTCACCGTTTTGCAAAAACAGGCATCATTCCGAATTTTAAAAGCCAGAAAGAATCGATGTCGAATATTCAATTCGCAATAGCCGCCGGCGCAGCTTTGCAATATAAAACGCCGTTGTGGAACTGTGTTGATTTGTGGTGCAGAATGACTTTTCCCGGTCATTCAGAGAGGGAACTGTATTCAAACCTTGAATTTGCTTATTATGCCGGTGTTAACCGCGTTTATGTTGAAGCTCTCAGCGGTATTTCGAACGGCGAAAAGCTTAACAGCTACGGCGAAACCTTTATGAGCTTTTTAAGAGAGTATTCCGGCAAAGAAAGAAATTATGATATCACTTCCTATAAACCTCAAGTCGGTATAATAAGATATGACGATTCGTTCTGGGGCCAGGGCGCAACGCCTGTTATGTGGCGCAATATGCTGTTGGGTAACCCTGCTCTCAAAGTGAAAAAAGAGAACAGGGAGTGGGTTCACGCTTTTAATGTGATTACTCACGGTGAAAGCGGCAACGGCGGTTTATCTTATGACAGAGTTTCGCTTTGGCTGATTAAAAAACACCGTTCATTCGCTTCAATGAACAGCGCCGTTGTTTTTGATGACAATTCCGGATATGAAGATCTGAAAACTCTGAAGCTTTGTTTCCTTTGCGGTCCGTATATCAGTGAAAAAACGCTGTCCGCCGTCCAAAGGCTTGTCACTGAAAACGGTCTTACTGTAGTAACGAAAAAAAAGTATCTGCCGGAACCCTTTGTTCATAAAAAAAGTATCAATGTGTTTTCTCAGGGTTCGGGTAAATGGATATCTGTGAATTCGTTCAAAAATCCGGCGCTTAAAACTCTGATTGAGCCTCTGCTTGGCGAAAAGGGATATATTACATTGAATTTCGCTGAAAAAGACCTGAAGTTCAGAATTTCAACGGACGGTGAAACAATCAAACCTGTATAGTAATTATTAAACCCGTCAGGGCGGTGCTTGTGACCGCAACCTGACGGGTTTGCTCTTTTATATGGTGTTGACTATTTCTCGTTAAGAAGCTTTTTTAATTCATCCATAAAGGTGTTTATGTCTTTAAACTGTCTGTATACGCTGGCAAAGCGTACATAAGCTACTTCGTCAAGGTTTTTCAGCTTGTCCATCGCAAGTTCACCGATATATGTTGAAGTAACTTCACGGTTGAGGCTGTTTTCAATCTGCTGTTCAATTTCGCTGACTGCATTTTCAATTTCATTCAGCGAAACAGGGCGCTTTTCACATGAACGCATAATACCGTTAAGCAGTTTGTCACGGTTAAATAACTCCCTGGAATTGTCTTTTTTGATAACCATGATTGGCGCGCTTTCGATTATTTCGTATGTGGTAAAGCGCTTTAAGCAAGTAATGCATTCTCTTCTGCGTCTGATTCTGTTTCCTTCTTCAACCGGTCTTGAGTCAACCACCTTGCTGTCTTCACAGCCGCAAAATGGACATTTCATTTAGTCAAAAACCCTCACTTTATGAATTTATCCGTAAATTCTTTTATCTTCTTTTCATAAGCCGGGCTGTCGGTTTGGTAGCTTTCGGCATGCTTTGCGTTTTCAACAATAAGCAAATCTTTGTTTTCACTGCCGCACGCAGCATAAAGCTGATGAACCATATAGGTCGGCACAAAGCTGTCATCTCCGCCGTGTATAAAAAGCATGGGAACTTTTGAATATCTTACTGCGTTCAGCGGAGAAACCTTTTCAAAGCTGAACCCGTTCAGAACCTTGTTAAATTCTTTGGCTGCATAATAAACGGGAAATTTGGGTATGTGAAGGAATTTGATTGCGTGTGAAAATTCATCATCACAGCTTGTGTAGCCGCAATCCGCAATTACAAATTTGACATTTGAGGGCAGGGCGGCATCGCCGCTCATCATTGTTACCGTGGCGCACCCCATTGAAATACCGTGAAGAATAATCTGAATGTTTTCGCCGAAAAGCTGTTTCATGTAGTCGAGCCACAGCAAACAGTCCTTGCTTTCGTGATAACCGAAACCGAGGTATTTGCCTTCGCTGTTGCCGCAAGCCTGGTGGTCTACAAGAAAAACATTGTAACCCATATCGTGATAGAATTTTGAAATAAATCTGAATTCGTCCTTGCTGCTTTTGTAACCGTGTGAACAGAATACATAAACATCGCTTTCTTTTTCAGCCGGTATCAGATAACCTTTAAGAAGAAAACCGCGGGGGTTTGTTATTGAATACTCTTTGAAATCAGCGTTTCTGAACCATTCAACTCTCTCGTCGACACAGGCGGGTTCTTCAACTGTCATAAGCTTTTGCTTTTTGATAACCGAGTCGGAAACTTTTTTTGAAAAAATACCGGAGCGGCTCATTACTTCGTTAAAAAGAACATAACCTGCGCCTGCGGTTGCGGCAGTCATCGCCGCTGCGGTCTTTACAAAAGTTTTTGCTTTCATTTGATTACTCCTCAATCATATCTTTCATATTGAACATTCCGTTTTGCTTTTTCATAATGAACTTTGCGGCATTTACTGCTCCGGTTGCAAAAAGACCCCTGCTTCTTGCGGAGTGGCTGATTGTTACAATTTCATCATTGCCGGCAAAAATTATTTGGTGTTCGCCTGTTACCGTTCCGCCGCGAAGGGAATGTATTCCGATTTCGTTTGCGTTTCTTTTTTCGCGTTTTATGTGACGGTCGTATTCATAATATGTTTCGCTGTTTCTTACGGATTTGATTTCATCGGCTATCATCAGCGCAGTGCCGCTTGGCGCGTCCAGCTTTTGATTGTGGTGCATTTCAACAACTTCAATGTCAAAACCTGAGCCAAGTACCTTTGTGGCTGTTTTCGCAAGCTCCGTTATCAGATTGACACCTAAAGACATATTTGCCGAAAAGAAAACGGGTATTTTTTCACTTGCATCAGCTAAAGCCTGCTTTTGCTCGTCGCTGAGACCTGTTGTTGCGACAACAATGCCGATATTGCTGTTAAGACAGTATTTGATGTTTGTGTCAAAGCACTCCGGGTTTGAAAAATCAATCATGCAATCGGCTTTTTTCGATATTTCATCCGGAATATCCAAAGCGCTCGCAAAAACGGGAAACCCGCTGTTATCCGGAATATATTTGTCAATGCCGCAAATTGTTTCACATTCCGGATCTGATAAGATTGCGGATGAAACAAATCGTCCCATTCTTCCGCTTGAGCCGGAAATGATTATGTTTTTCATATTCTTTTCAGTCCTAACTTGAATTAATCAGTGAATGCGGTCGATATAACCCTGATCGCAAAGCATCTCTGCCATCAGAACTGCGCCGCCTGCGGCTCCTCTGAGCGTATTATGTGACAGACACACGAATTTATAGTCATACTGTGTGTCATCTCTAAGGCGACCCATCGAAACCGCCATGCCGCCCTCAAGATTTCTGTTAAGCTTTGTCTGTGGCATATTGTCCTCTTCAAAATAGTGAAGGAACTGCTTTGGAGCCGAAGGCAGGTTATGCTCTTGCGGATAGCCTTTGAAATTCTTCCATATTTCTTTGATTTCTTCAATCGAAGGTTTATTCTCAAACCTTACGAAAACAGCGGCCATATGGCCGTCCGAAGCAGGAACTCTCAGGCACTGCGCCGTAAAATTCGGGCTCTTTGCCGGTACGATTTCTTCACCCTCGATTTTACCCCAGATTTTAAGCGGCTCAATTTCACTCTTTTCTTCTTCCCCACCGATGAAAGGTATAACATTGTCAACCATCTCCGGCCATGTTTCAAATGTCTTCCCTGCGCCGGAAATTGCCTGATATGTACAAACAAGAACGTCTTTTACACCGAACTTATCCAGCGGATAAAGCGCTGGAACATAGCTCTGGAGAGAGCAGTTTGACTTAACGGCGATAAAACCGCGCTTTGTGCCAAGGTGTTTTTTCTGTGCCTCAATAATTGCGCTGTGATCGCTGTTAAGCTCCGGGATAATCATCGGAACATCCGGTGTGTGCCTGTTGGCGCTGTTGTTTGAAATGACGGGGCACTCCGCAAGAGCGTACGCTTTTTCGAGCGCTTTTATTTCGTCTTTTTTCATATTAACTGCGCAGAACACAAAATCCACCGTTCCGGCAATTTCTTCAATATCGTTCGTCGCGTCTTTTACAGTCATTTCTGCGATGTTTGCCGGTATCTCGCATGTCATACACCATTTGCCTGCGAGGGCTTCTTTGTATGTCTTGCCGGCGGATCTTGAAGACGCGGCGAGGACTTTGACATCAAACCACGGATGCTCCGCAAGAAGGGTGACAAAACGCTGTCCGACCATACCGGTGGCGCCGATAATTCCTACTTTATATTTTTCCATATTAATACCTCACATTATTCTTTTCTTGACAATCCGATATTACGCTATTATACTTTCGGATATAATAGCACACCCGATTTTTTCAGTCAATTATTTTTTTTGCTTATGGTGATTTTGATGAGAAAAAGTGATTTTTTTTACTATTTACCTGAGAGACTTATTGCTCAGACGCCGGTTGAACCGCGTGACATTTCGCGTCTGATGGTTTTAAATAAAGCGGACAGCAGCATTGAACATAAACACTTTTATGATGTTATAGACTATTTTAAACCCGGCGACTGCCTTATCCTTAACAACACAAAGGTTTTACCTGCCAGACTTTACGGCTTGCGTGAGGATACCGGTGCGGTTGTTGAGTTTCTTCTTCTTTCTCAAAAGGATTTGAATGTATGGGAGACGATTACCGGCCCCGGTAAAAAAGCAAGAGTGGGTCACAGATTTGTTTTTGGCGAAGGGTTACTCAAAGGTGAGATAACCGATGTTTTGCCGGACGGGAACCGTATTGTCAGGTTTGAATATCAAGGCAGTTTTTATGACATTATTGATAAAATCGGTGAAATGCCGCTGCCGCATTATATCAAAGAAAAATTAGATAACTCCGAGCGTTATCAGACAGTTTATGCCAAAGAAGAGGGGAGCGCTGCCGCTCCGACAGCCGGCCTTCATTTCACAGATGATTTATTGAAAAAAATTGAAGAAAAAGGCGTCAAAGTCGGCTTTGTTACTCTTCATATAGGACTTGGTACATTCAGACCCGTTAAAGCTGATAATATTCAGAATCACCATATGCATTCGGAGCATTATGTTTTGCCTCAGGACACCGCCGATATTATAAATGAAACAAAAAAAAACGGCGGGCGTGTTTTTGCGGTTGGAACAACCTGTACAAGGACTCTTGAGAGCGTTGCAACATTCCGCGGCAGTATCAGAGCGGATGAGGGCAATACCGATATTTTCATTTATCCGGGATATGAGTTCAAATGTGTTGACTGCCTGATTACGAATTTCCACCTTCCCGAGAGCACTTTGATAATGCTGGTCAGCGCATTTTACGGTCATGAGAAAACCATGGCGGCTTATAAAGAAGCTGTGGACCGCGAATACCGCTTCTTCTCCTTCGGAGACGCGATGATGATACAGTAAAAAATCGATTGTTTATTTAAGGAAACGCTGATTAAATCGCCGCACTCATAACGGCGGCATCTTTTCCGCCTGATTTTGTCTCAAATCTTGGGCAATACCGCACAATACGCGGCACGCGTCTTGCGCGAATATTATTCCGTCATATTTCACAAAAATCT
>JAILFM010000044.1 GCA_024697575.1 Clostridiales bacterium | reverse complement strand
TGTTGTTGCGCAGGACAGTATAGCCGCTTCTATAGTTGCTCAAATAAAAAAATACGCGAGCGAGATTAAAATAGGTCCTGCTTATGACAAAACAACAGAGCTCGGTCCTGTAGTATCTGCCGGTCACAAAAAAAGTGTTATTGACTGGATTAACAAAGGCGTTGAAGAAGGGGCCACTCTGGTTCTTGACGGCAGAAACACTGTTGTTAAGGGATATGAAAACGGGTTTTATGTCGGTCCCACTATATTCGATAATGTTACGCCTGAAATGAGCATCGGGCAAAGAGAAATTTTCGGCCCTGTTTTATGTATAAAGAGAGTTAAAGATTTTGAAGAAGGACTTGCCATAATGAACGCCAATCCGTTTGCTAACGGCAGTGTTATTTTTACACAAAGCGGATATTATGCAAGAGAATTTACAAAAAGAACAGACGGAGGAATGGTCGGTGTTAATGTCGGTATTCCTGTTCCTGTCGGTGTATTTCCTTTTACCGGTCATAAGAATTCTTTCTTCGGCGATTTGCATACTTTAGGCAAAGACGGTTTCAGATTTTATACAGAAACCAAGGCAGTTACCACCCGTTGGTTTGACGAAGAAGAGATGAAAGCAAAAGAGGTTGATACCTGGGACGGTTCCGTAGGCGGCGATCTTATAAAATAATTTGTAAACATCCGGACAGATTTTTTTAAATTCAGTCTGCCGGATGTTTTCCTATAATATATCAAAGGAAAAGAAAATGGAAAATAAAATAAAAAAAATAATATCCTCTATCTTAATAATCATTCTGAGTACTTGTACTGTTTTTTTTGCGTATTCCGCAGATAATACGGAATTCCCGGGTATAAATGCAACAGTTGATAACAAAGACGGTGCCGTTCTTTATAATATTGTATTTGACGAAACAACTTATGACATTATGTATAAATCGTCAGGCGAGATAATACCGTATAATACCAAGCTTATTTTGCACTATGATGGTGAATATTACGCAGAGGGTCAGGATACAAGTCCCGATGCAATAAAATACTGGCAAGTAGAATATGAAGATAAAAGAGGATGCGTTAAAGTAAGTGATTTGAAACTTGAAACCGATATAGTTACTCCTCCGGCAAATGCAGTTGCAAAAGCAGAATATATAAAAGTTATAGGTGAGAATAAAATTAATCTT
This sequence comes from Clostridiales bacterium, assembly GCA_024697575.1. Classification (GTDB taxonomy): domain Bacteria; phylum Bacillota; class Clostridia; order Oscillospirales; family Acutalibacteraceae; genus CAG-177. The sequence continues at coordinate 6,439 of JAILFM010000044.1, read as the reverse complement.
TATGAGGGTCCGAGCGTTGTATACAGTAAGTTAACAACAATTGACCCCGGTACCGACCTTAAAGTTTTTTCATACGAAAACTGTTTTGGACTGTATACGGAATTTAATGGAGTCAAAGGCTGGCTTGTTAATACATTTAATTCACTTGCGTTCAGGTCCGGATATCAGTACGGAAATAACTATACAGGCAAAGCTGTCACACTTAACGAAATCAACATGTATGAAAGTTTTATTAATGTGTGGGAACAACAACCCTCAGCAAATATACCCTTGGGTACAGAAATAGATTTTGACATATATTTTGAGTCAGAAGGAGAAATATATGCTTATGTCGAATATAAAGACAAAAAAGGTTGGATTTTAATCGAAGATTATTCAGACATTCCTGATGATATTATGTGCGAATCAAGTAATTATTTGATTACGACGGAAAACATGGTATTATACGAAGATAACAATCTTAAACCGGGAGTAAGAACCGATAAAAATGTTGATAATAATCAGATATTTTATTTTGATTGGTCATTCAGAGAAAAAACAGAAGAATTACAAAGTGAAAATGAATGGGATATTCCCTGTTATGAATGGTACCGTATCACAATCGATAACAAGCATTATTGGATTCAATATAACAGTATTCAAGGTCCTGAATGCGTTAAAACAAATTTTGCGAGCGGTGAAATTCACAGATTTAATGTTGATTCCCCGGTACCCTATTATTTACATCCAAATAATGATGAAAAAGAAGGTGTTATAAAATCGGGTGATGAATATACATTTCTGTTTTCATATTATCAAAATGACATCTCATGGGAATGCGCAGAATATAATAATCAGATAGTCTGGATTGACCTTGGGAAAGAAATTGAGCCGGAATGGTACACAATAACCGGTTATAAAGAACTTCCGACTGTATTTGGATTTCCTTTAAATACTGAAAAAGAAACAGAGGATCCTTCTGATATTGATAAAATAACCGACACGAATCAAAGCAAAACAAATAATAATTCTACAAAAAAGGCCGGGTTATCAAACAATAATAATTCAGTAAAAAGCGCTTCGGGTAATTGGTTAAAATTCGCTTACACTATAGCTATAATCGGTTCAATTGCAGTTATTATTATAATCTTTAAAAGACGAAAAAGATAAGAATTTTTTAAAGCCAACTCCTTAAAAATCGTTCGGGAGTTGGCTTTGAAAAACTATATTATTGTTTGGTCGATTATTCCGTTAATATTGTCGGTAAATGTAACTGCAATCTCTTTATCATCTCTGAACTCTATACCTGCTCCTGCAAAACGGCCGTTTTTTTCTTTTTCAGAAGCGACAAGAACGGGACATGGATGGCCGAGATAGTCGCTGTCATCCCCCGGATAATTGACTGAAAACTTATGAGTATGACCGCAAATCATTATATCCGGCTTAATATCATTTTTAAGAATATCAGCCCATTCTCTGTAAATATCCTCTTCAATATTAAACGGGGGTGCATGTTTGAATGTAAAAGGATTATGAACAAGGATTATTCTATGCTTTACATCCGGTGCATTGTATTCGGCACTTCTGTTTTGTACAATGGATTTGATATATTCGGTTTCAGATAATCTGAACAAATGGCAACAAACGGTATTACCGTATTCTTTATTGCTGTCATCTTTATCTTCACCGCAGTCAAGAGTAAGCCCCCAAATTGAACCGAGTTTCCAGGAATAATAAGATTTGTTATTAAGACCGGGCGTAAAGTCAGCAAGTTTTTCCGCAAAAATCCCCCTCAAATCATGATTGCCTCTTGCGTTCACTATCGGTAAAGAACCCAAAGTTAATTGACTGCATATGTCAAAAATTGTGTCAAAATTTTCAATATCCCCGCTGTCATTGGGAATATCACCGTTGAGGAGAAGAAAATCAAATTCGCCGAAAGATTTTGCTGCCTTAACAGGTCCTTCAATATCATTGTGCGCATCGGCAATATGATAGCAAACCGGATTTTCTAAAGGAGCCGGTTTAAACGAATAATTATAAATAACATCATTTTTTGTCAATGAAAAATAAGGCAAGCGCCGAATAATAGGTTTTTCAATGACTGTATATGTTTTTGCAAAATCAAGCAAAGACTGCGGTATACTGAATTTATGAGTTCTTGACTGTGATTTTAGAATTCCGTTAGAATCATCAATAAATTCACGGTTATCAATCTTTATTTTAACAAATGCTTCATTGACTGTTGTAACAATAATCTGATAAGAATTACCGACAGCAAAAACTGCAGGATGAAATTTAAGCAAAGTTAGTATCTCCTTGTTATGTTAAGTGCCGGCTTAAAAAAGCCGGCACTAATCAAATTCATTGCATAAAACTGCCCGGAACTTCAATAATTATATCGCTTGTCGGGAATGACGCGCAGGGATGAATATAATTAAACTCTTTATCGGTAAATCTCCTTCCGGAATCATTTTCCGCAGGGATATATGCTGTACCGCTGACGAGTTTACTTCTGCACCAGCCGCATTCACCGCTTCTGCACCTTGAGGGCGCGGGAATACCGGCTCTTTCAATCGCTGTGAGTATTGTCTCTTCCGCCTTACCCTGTACTGAATATTCATTTTCGCCGATAATTACTTTTATTTCAAATACTTTACCGACTGCCTGCTCCGGATAACCCGGCAATGAAGATACATCTTTGGTTACACCGAGAAGTTCACGGCGTACAAATTTAGGCTCAATATCAAGCTTTTCAATCTCTTTTTGAGCAAAGCGATACATTGCCTCCGGACCGCAAATAAAGATTGAATATTTCCCTTCAGGAGCGTATTTTTTGATCAACTCGGCATTTATGAAACCGTTTTCAAAGCCTTTCTTTTTTTCATTTGAAAGAACATGAACAACTTTAACTTTGGAGCATTCGGACGCGATTTCATCAAGTTCTTTTTTAAAGAGAATATTATCTACAGTTCTTGAACCGAAAAGGATCGTTAAATCAAAGTCTTCGGTACCGTCTTTAATAGCGTTTGCCATTGAAAGGAAAGGCGTAATACCGCTGCCGCCTGCAATAGCGACAACATTTTCAGCATCTCTGAGAGGCTCATAATAAAATGTGCCTTCAGGTCCGGAAATGTAAACTGTGTCCCCTATTTTGAAATTTTCAAGCATATAAGGCGCCGCGAACCCGTCTTTAACGTCACGAACCGTTATTTTGACAATTCCTTCAAGCGCTTCGTTCGGCGAAGAACAAATCGAATAGGGTCTTGTTACAAGAGAAGAGCCGATTTTTAAGAGCACACTCACATATTGACCGGCTCTGAAATAAGCCGCTTTTGAGCCGTCAGCTTTTTTAAACACAAAGGTTTTAGATTCCGCTCCACTGTGATCAATAATATCGGCAATTATCATCTTTTGATAATCAGGGTGAAGAAGCTTTGCGTTTTCATTAATTGCGAAAGTGGGGTTAATTTCTTTTTCGGGTGCTTTTCTGATGGCGCGCTCTCTGTCGGTAATTAATCCGACAAATCTTTTAAGGTCACCGCCGAGTGTTTTAACTTTAAATTCAAGTGACATTATTACTCACCCTCCTTTTCAAATTGAACCAAAGCTCTGTCAGCCAATATCTGCCCGTCGGCATATCCCGAAGAATATCCATCGCCGCGAACACCGCTGGTACCGATCGTGTAAAGATGCTTGATCTTATAATCAAGGCCCATTGTCATTTCAATCGTTCTTGGGATAACGCCGTCCCACTGGGTCGTTTCAAAACCGTAAACACCGCCTTCCGGAGCATTAAGATAGCGAGCGAATGTGTAGGGGGAGGCAACCGTAACTTCTTCAATCGCGTCGGAAATATCGATACCGGCTTTGTCCTTCAAAATATTAATAAATCTTTCAGCCATCATGTTCTTGAGCTTAAAGTACTCAGTCTCTTCAAGAACGTTAAAATCATGAGAAGAGGTAAACATAGTGGTAAACGAAACCACACTAGTTCCTTCAGGTGAAAATCCTTTGTTATGAATATTGTAACAAAGCATTATTACATAATTATTTGTTGAAATCCTCTTAAGTGAATTATATTCTTTGACAGAATCGGAAGATCCAACAAAGAAAATGCTGTAGTCTTTGATGCCAAGCTCCTCAGCGGTTTTGTTAAGGCCGAAGTATGCGGTAAACATACGTCCGCCGATTTTTCTGTCCCTCGCGGCTGAAAGCTTTTTTTCTCTCTTGGGAACCAGGTTATCCGGTATCATTTTGCCGTGAACAATATCAGGGTTGATATTTGCTAAAACACCGAACTTAGCTTTGAAAGTACCGAGATTTGTTTCAACACCGACGCACTTATCCCCTTCAAAAATGAATTTCTCAGCTCTGCAACCCATCATAACAGTGCCGCCAAGTTCTCTGAGCCTTTCAACCATTTTTACAGAGATTTCATGCGAAGTGTGCATCGGGAAATACGCTGACAATTTAACATAACTGTTGACCATTGAAGCGTAATGAAGAAAAGACATCTTTTCCATATCAACGCCCAGATAGGACCAATACACGGATAAAATATCTTTAGCCTTTTGAGGCATATCAAGAGCGTCCAGAACAACGCTTGTTGTATAACCGCCGGAACGGAGCATAGGAACATATCTTTTGATGATTTCAGATACTTTGATTTCATCACCGCTGATATAAGCAAGACCGTCTTCAATATTCTGAATAAGATCAAAAAACTTGTTAACTGAAGGTTTTGAACCGGGAACATAATATTCCATTTTGTCGATAAAAGCTTCTTTGCCCGCAGGCATTGTAACATCCATCGGCGTTCCGTCGGAGTAAGTGCTGATTACTCTGAAGCAGTCTGTGACTTCATTCCATTCAATGTCAACACCGTATTTGTCAAACATCTCGCGGACAAAACCGGGGTTTTCTTCTGACCCTACGCCGCAAAGCTCATGAAGTGAGGGATCAAATTCAAACCTGCCGCGAACAAAACCTGTAGCGCACCCGCCGGGTATATTGTGCTGTTCAATAAGAAGGACTTTTCTGTTGTTTACTGCCAGCTCAAGAGAGGCAGACAGCCCGGCGCAACCGGAACCAACAACAATGTAATCAAATTCTTTCATTTTAGGCTCCTTTCACCCAAACAATATTCCGGTGATAATGTTACCATAAGTATTTTTAAAAAGCAATAAAGTTTGGTGCATATTAATAAATAATCATTGACAATTAATTGAAAAAATATGATAATTATAAAAAAAGAAAGGAATATTTCAATGAAACTCAAAAAATCAGTTCTCTCTTTATTGCTCGCGTTTATTATTGCGCTGAGTCTGTTAAGCCCCGCGTTTGCCAAAGAGGTTATATTTAATCCGGATGCTTACGCAACAATTATCACAGCGTCTGATTTTCAGGATGTCGGTGTTAAGGCGTATGACCGGTTTGAAAAAATAATTTCCAACATGAAAAAAGAAGGTCTCGATGACCCTGATTCGGTTTTAATCGGCGGCGATTATTCTCTGGTTCTCCCCGACTACGCTACACAGGGCGTTCATCTTATTAAGGAAAAATATACATCTGTTTATCCCAATGAGAATGAAAATTCAATTGTTTTCATTCAGGGTAATCACGATTGGCTCTCGAATGCCTTCACAAAGACAGGTTTTCACGACATGGGCAGTTACTGCATTTATGTCTTAAATGAAGACGATTTCACCTGGAAGCAGACAAAGAATACTTCTCCCGACAAAATCAAATCGATTGCAGACGATTTAAGCAAAAATCTTGACAATATGATCAGCTCTGATGATAACCGCCCTGTATTTGTTTTAACTCACGTCCCTCTTCATTATACCGTAAGAGCCGACGGTAAAGATAATCTCTACGCTTCATATATTTTTGATGTCCTTAATGAAAAGGCAAATCAGCTCGATATAGTTTTTCTGTTTGGTCACAATCATTCAAGCGAAGTTGATAACTATATCGGAGGTTCGGTCAATTTCTTTAAACCCGGAGATAAAATAAATATACCAGATCCCGAAAATAAATCGACCGTTACATTCTCCGAAAAAACCTTGAATTTTACATATCTTAATTACGGCTATGTCGGATATTCAAATAATGCAAACAGCGACGGCAGTGTAAACACCTTAACAGTCGGCACAATTGAGCTTTCGGAAGAAACAATATCCTTTATCAAATTCAGCGAATAAGGCTTTTATTCAAAACAAACTGTTGAAAGAAAAACAACCTCAGGATATGTTCAGATAGATGAATATCCCGAGGTATATAACAGCGCAAAAGCGGAATTTGAATTCAAAATCTGCAACACGAAAATCGCAAGATTTTTCTTCTTTGTTTATAACTTTATTATAGGCGGAGTAATCAGTCTTTTCTCGTATAAATAATTATCAAAACCTGAAATCTCTCAGATTTGAATTTTTAATTTTCTCAATGTTTTGGGCAG
>JAILFM010000027.1 GCA_024697575.1 Clostridiales bacterium | reverse complement strand
GGTATAGCAATGGATATATGTTCCCTTTATCAGAGTTTTGACAAATCTAACGAGTATAAGTGGCTTGAGGAACACGCCGCAGACTACGGTTTTATACTCAGATATCCGAAAAACAAAGAGAATATAACCAAAATAATTTATGAACCATGGCACTGGCGCTATGTCGGCGTTGAAAACGCCAAAGCAATAAAGCAAAGCGGCAAATGCCTTGAAGAATATCTTGGGAAAGTCGGATAAATAACTTAATCCGGCAAAACATAAACAAATCGTCAAAATATTCATTCATTGTTTCGGTAATAAATCACGGAGGTGTAGAATTGAAACCCGAAGAACAAGTCAAAAACTACCAGTCCGACCGCAGAATGTATGCAAACTATGTGGTCAGAAACATAAAGAAAATCTGTAAAGAAATCGGTCCGCGAATTGCGGGCAGTGAGCAGGAATATGACGCTCAGAAGCGTATGGCAGCGGAGCTTGAAACCAGCTGTGATGAAGTAAAGATTGAAGATTTTACCGTGTCCCCCTGGGCGTTTATGGGCTGGGTTCAGGTTGCTGTTTTTTGCGCCGTTGTTTCGACACTGCTTTTCTTTTTAAGCGAGTTGTTACCGAAATGCGGCGTTGACATCGGTTTTTTGCAGCTCCCTATGGTTGCTGTCGGAGCGGTTTTTGTGCTTGTCGCTCTGTTTTTTGTTATTACCGAATTTCTGTTCTACAAAGAAACCCTTGATCCTTTCTTTAAAAAGGCGACTTCGCATAATGTCATCGCCGTCAGAAAAGCTGCGGGTGAAACAAAACGCAGAATCATTTTATGCGGTCACGCGGACTCCGCGCCAGAATGGCGTTTCACATATTGGGGCGGTCCAAAGCTTGTTGTGCCCGCAATCGGCGGCGGTATTTTAGGCCTTCTTCTGTCGGTAGTTTTTGACATTATCGCCGTTGTTTTTATCTGCCGTGACAAGGGAGACAGCAACGCTTTGTTGATTCTTTCGATAATAAACGCATGCTTTTTACCAATCTTCCTTTTCTGCCTGCTGTTTTACAACAAAAAAAGACCGGTTGAAGGCGCAAACGACGACCTGACAGGCTGTTACCTCTCAATGGCTGTTCCGAGATTTCTTCAGGATAAAAACATACGCTTTGAAAACACAGAGGTTATGGTAATCTGCACCGGCTCCGAAGAATCCGGTCTGAGAGGCGCAAAAGCATTTGTCAAAGCCCATGCGGATGAAATTAAAAATGACGGCATCGAAACCGTTTATTTCGGTATTGACACCGTCCGTGACTGGGATTTCATGGCAGTATACAATAAAGATATGACAGGCACCGTACATAACAGTGAAAAGGTTTGCAAGCTCATTAAAGAAGGCGCAAAACTTGCCGGTTTTGACCTTCCCTCAGCTACTGTTTCGCTCGGCTCAACCGATGCCGCCGCAATAACTCAGGCAGGCCTTGACGGCGCAACCTTTGCGGCGATGGACCCCGCACCCGCAAGATATTATCACACAAGGCTTGACACAGCTGACAATCTTGACCCGAAAACGATTGAAGCCACAGTTGATATCTGCCTGCAAACAGTTTTTCTCTTTGATGAAAAAGGCGTGAACTTTTAAACAACCACTTTTTTGATTTTGATGCAAAAGCTGAAAGGACATCTTATGAAAAAATCATTAACTCTCTTTGCGGCTGTTATGCTTGTTTGTGCCCTTGTTTTTTCTTTTGCGGGTTGCTCATATGATGAAGAAGAGACAGCAGAAACAACAACCATTTTTGTTAAGTCCCCTCTCCCGACCGATATAACAACATCTTATGACGAAGAAAGCAATGTTGTCACCGACACAACCTATTCACCCGAAGCCCTTGCCGCAAATTCAGTTCCGATTTTTGAATATTTCAATCTTCATATCAATGAGGCAAAGCAAGGCAAGGCAAGCGCTGATATGAGCCTTCGCAGAAGTCTCGGTAAAGTAACCGATGAAAACGGAGAAAGCCTGCCGATAAGCGAAAACAAATATGTGAACGCCGCTTTTTCCCTTCTTGACAGCTATATGCTTCACAACGGCGGTGATTCGGCGGAATACGGCGAAGATCTTTCTTCATTCATGCCGATCAAAGGTGAAAGTTATGTCAGCCGCCTTACAATGGATGAAATTGAGCTTGCCACCTGCGCCGATAACGGAACCGAAAGGCGCATAACGGTTACCCTCAAGACTCCGGCATTGCCCGAAACAATTGAGAAAGCGTATGATATGGAGAACATCGACGATATTCTCGAAGAGTTTAAAAAAGCCAACAAGTATATGAGCCTTGACAAACCGGTGATTTCATATGATAACTGTCAGGTTATTCTTACAACAAATGTTGAGACAGACGAAGTAACAGCGATTGAATATATCAAAAATATTGATGTTAAAATCAATGTCACAGGCGAAGGCAAAATGAGCGAAATCAGTACGGTTCCCGTTCAGTTCAGGCTCACAAACACAGTCAGCTATTCTCTTAACCATGAGGAGCCGACAACACTTGCCGACAAATAAAAACTTTCCCCGCACAATCGGTTTTACCCTCGAATGTGCGGGGCTTTTTGACTGAATTTACTTCAATTCAGAGGTGAACAGATGAGCGAAATCAAAGAAAGACATTATGTCGGTTACGGCGAGGCGCTTGCCTACGGCCTTGCCGCAGGCGGAAAGAGCTTTGTGACAACGCCTACTCAAAGCGGTTATCTGTCATTGTTTTTCACAAAAGTTTTCGGCTTGCCTGCAGGAGCCGTATCATTTATGATGCTACTCTTAGGGCTTTGGGATGCAGTCAACGACCCGCTGATTGGCTCCGTTGTGGATAAGACAAGAACCGGATACGGAAAACTGCGTCCGTGGCTGATTGTTATGCCGCTGCCTTTCGCTGTTTTGACAGTGCTGCTTTTCGGCGGACCGACTTTTATGAGCGGCGTAACTTCTACCGCCGCCCGTATAGCCTATATGTACGCTTCATATGTTCTTTGGGAACTGTGCTTTACTTTTGCAGATGTACCGTTCAACGGGATGACAACCGCAGTTTCACCTATCCCGCGGGACAGGACGAGAGTTATTTCATTTTCGACATTTGTCAGCGGTATCACAGCCGGTATGTCGCAGATGCTTTTACTCTCACTTATGGATGCATCGGAAAAAGGCGTGTGGAACGCAAGTCTGAAAACGGTTTTTTTGATCATCGGCGTAATTTCGGCTGTATTC
>JAILFM010000006.1 GCA_024697575.1 Clostridiales bacterium | reverse complement strand
TTATGTAATCGCAAGAGTGAACTCAGAAACAAACAGAGTCGTAAGCTGTGAGTTTTCCGCAGCGGCGGATGTTCAGGCGACGGTAACCATTATCGGTAAAATAAGTGTCAGCAACATTGTCAGCACAGAGTTTTTCACTGATTTTGAATGGTGAGTGTAAAACGGCAAAAAATCAGGTGGCTGTCGCAGTTAAGATGAAAGCGGCGTTTTCTTCGTCCGCAGACAGTACGAGGGTACGGCAAGAACGAAAAACGCCGAAAACAGCCCATAAAATCGTTTTTCCTTATGAATAATTTCGGAATAAAGAGAAAATTAAAGGCTCGCAGGGTTTTCCTTAACTCTGCGAGTTTTTTAAATGTCTTTGTCTGTTTGTTTTTCGCTTAAATGCGACATCCCCCGATTATTTTATTCAATTAAAACCAAAAGCTTCCAAACAAAAGCAAGATGATATACTGCCACCACGCGTACCTGACATTCACCACGCATGTGGCGGTTTTTTCACCGTCCGCGCTCTGTATACTGTGTTCGTGCCATTATGGCCCGTCAGTTCGAAGCGGACGGTGCCGTTCGCAGATACCAGGCCGACAGTTTGCTTGTTTTATCGACAGATAAGCCCTGACACTTTGCGTAATCGCTGTCGCACGCCTGACGCGCGGTATCTGCCGCGTTTATTTCCGCGATGAATCCGTAGTCCGCGTTTGTCGCGTCATTTCGTGAAAGTGCAAAGATCCGGTCCTTCGTCTCAGCGCTGCCATATGCGCTGACTCTTGTGATGCAGTCCGCTTCGCCGTCCGTCACGAAACATATGGCCTTGGATAACGCGCCTGTCTGAACACCATTATTCCCTGATAAAGCGCGGTCAACCGCCAATGCGGTCATTCCGATGCCAAGCCCCGGCATCACAAACAGCGCCGCCAGAAAAACTGCCAAAACTTTTTTTACGATATGCATAAAGCAGCTCCTTTCTCTCAATCAATTATTTCACAAGACCCGGAATAAAAATTCAATGCCTATACGGAAGAATCCATTTTTCACCTCGGATGACAGCATTTATATTCACATAATAATAGAAACCTGACGCATTTGCAGCCGCTAATTATTCGACTTTATTTTTCTTGACATTTACAGGCTTTTGCAATATCATAAAGTGAATATTTGTATTTTCAAGCAAAAAGAAAATCCTTTATAAAGAGAGGGGCTGCATAATTGAAAAACGACATTCTTGTTAACCTTAAAAACATTTCCGTCAGTTTCGGCGATAATCGGGTGCTTGACAATCTTAATCTTTACATCAGAGATAAAGAATTTGTCACTCTGCTGGGTCCGTCCGGGTGCGGCAAAACAACAACGCTTAGGATTATCGGCGGTTTTATCGAGCCTGATGAAGGTGAAGTGTATTTCGGAGAAAAGCGTGTGAACGGTGTTCCGCCGTACAAAAGGGCTGTCAATACCGTTTTTCAGCGGTACGCGCTGTTCCCGCATCTTAATGTTTATGAGAATGTTGCTTTCGGGTTAAGAATAAAAAAGACTCCCGAAAAAGAAATAAAGCAAACGGTTGAGAATATGCTTGAGCTTGTCAACCTCAAAGGTTTCAACAAGCGCAATGTTACATCCCTTTCGGGCGGTCAGCAGCAGCGAGTTGCCATTGCCCGCGCGCTGGCAGTCAAGCCGAAGCTCCTTTTGCTTGATGAGCCGCTTGGCGCGCTTGACCTTAAGCTTCGTAAAGATATGCAGATTGAACTTAAAAATATTCAGCAGCGTCTTGGCATAACCTTTGTCTATGTTACTCACGACCAGGAGGAGGCGCTGTCGATGTCTGATACCATTGTTGTTATGGACGGCGGCATCATTCAGCAGATAGGCACTCCGCAGGATATTTACAACGAGCCGAAAAACGCTTTTGTCGCCGACTTTATCGGTGAGAGTAACATTGTGGACGGTGTAATGCGCAGTGACTTTTTGGTTGATTTTTCCGGTCACCGGTTTGAATGCCTTGATAAGGGCTTTTCAAAGGATGAGGCGGTCGATGTTGTCGTCAGACCTGAGGATGTGGATATTGTGCCCGCCGAACAGGGCATGCTCAGGGGTGTTGTCACATCGGTCAGCTTCAGGGGCGTTCATTTTGAAATTATTGTCGACATAGGCGGCTTCAAGTGGATGATACAGACCACCGATTTTCAGCCCGAGGGGGCGCAGATCGGATTATCCATAGATCCCGATGCCATTCACATTATGAAAAAAAGTAAATATTCCGGCATGTTCGGCGACTACAGCTCCTTCAGCGATGAGTTTGACGAGCTCTCAAACGCACAGGAGGAAAAGGAATGAACACCCGGGATTCATTGAGAACAAAGCTTGTTGCGTCGCCCTATATTGTCTGGTCGCTCCTTTTTATCCTGGCACCGATGGTGTTTGTTGTCTACTACTCCTTTACAACCGGCGCGGGTGATTTCACTTTTGACAATATCCGCCTGCTTTCAAAGTATTTAACAACCTTTTTAAGGTCAATTTGGTTCGGCATTGTCGCCACAGTCATATGCCTTCTCATCGCTTTTCCTGTGGCGTATATAATTTCTCAAAAGACCGATAAAGTTCAGCGAACAATGGTTTTGCTCGTTATGGTGCCCATGTGGATGAGCTTTCTTATCCGCACATATTCCTGGATGGCAATTTTGCAGGATACCGGCATCATTAACAACTTTTTTGCCCGTGTGGGGCTAAGACCCGTCCACATGATTAACACTTCCGGTGCTGTCATACTCGGCATGGTTTATAACTTTTTACCCTACATGATTATGCCGATTTATTCGGTCATGGCAAAGATGGATATGAGCATGATTGAAGCGGCGCAGGACCTGGGCGGTAACCGCCTGACGGTTATCAGAAAATGCGTTCTTCCCATGAGCGTGCCGGGTATTGTTTCCGGAGTCACCATGGTTTTTGTTCCGAGCGTCAGTACCTTTTACATTTCGCAAAAGCTCGGCGGCGGTTCGTTTGACCTTATAGGTGATGTTATCGAGCGCCAGTTTCAGCAGTCATATAACTACAACCTCGGCGCATCCCTTTCGCTTGTTCTTATGGTGCTTATCCTTATCTGCATGGCGGTTATGAACAGGTTTTCGTCGGACGGAGGGGAGATGGTGATATGAAGGTTCTTTCAAAAATTTATGTCGCCCTCGTTTTTATTTTCCTTTACGCTCCCATTGCCGTGCTCATTATGTTTTCTTTTAACTCATCAAGCAGCACATCTGTTTTTTCCGGATTTTCACTGCAGTGGTATAAGAGCATTCTTGCGGATACGGCGACGCTGATATCTTTTCGTAACACTATTATTCTTGCCGTTGCTTCTTCTGTTCTGGCAACCGTATTGGGTACTGCCGCGGCGGTGGGTATTGACAAGTTTAAAAAAGGGCCTTTTCGTTCTGCCGTGCTTGCAACGACAAATATACCAATGATGAATCCCGAGATAGTGACCGGCGTGTCGCTTATGCTGATTTTTGTCTTTATCGGCAAACTTCTTTCGATCGAATCGGTTCTGGGCTTCGGTACTCTTTTGATTGCCCATGTCACATTCAACCTGCCTTATGTTATTCTGACGGTTTTACCAAAGCTTCGCCAGACGGATAAGAACCTTTCAGAGGCGGCGCAAGACCTTGGCTGTAAACCGTTTTCCGCTTTTTTCAGGGTTGTTCTGCCATCGATTATGCCCGGTATTGTTACCGGCATGATTATGGCGTTTACCCTTTCTCTTGACGATTTTATAATCAGCTATTTTTCGGGCGGACCGGGCTTCAGAACGCTGCCTATAGCAATTTTCTCGATGACAAAAAAGAGAGTAAAGCCCGATATGTATGCGCTTTCCGCGCTTATTTTTGTGGGCATACTTATTCTTCTTATCCTGTACAATATCGCTCAGCAAAAGAGTGAAAAGAGCGAAAAGAAGCGCTGAATTTATCCGGAATTTTACGAAAGGTTGAAATATGAAAAGATTTTTTTCTTTTGCGCTGGCGGCGGCTTTCACATTTTTGCCCTTGATGAGCTCCTTTGCCGCTTCCGTTGATGAGATTGAAGCCCTCAGGGGCACAACTCTCTATGTTTATAACTGGGGTGAATATATATCCGAGGGTGAGGATGACAGCCTTGACGTTAACAAGGCGTTTACCGAAAAATACGGTATAAAGGTTGTTTATGATACCTTTGACAATAACGAATCCATGTATTCAAAGCTCAAAAGCGGCGGCGTTAAGTATGATGTCGTAATACCGTCGGACTATATGATCGAGCGAATGATAGCCGAAGATATGCTTGAAAAGCTTGATTATGACAATATTCCGAATTTCAAGTATATTGACGAAAAATACCGCAATCTGGGCTATGACCCGACAAATGAATATACCGTCCCTTACACCGTAAGTTATGTCGGGCTGATTTACAACACAACCATGGTTAAAGAGCCACCCACAAGCTGGACCGCTTTGTGGGATGAGGATTACACAAATAACATTTTGATGTTCAATAACCCCCGCGACGCTTTCGCAATAGCGCAAAGCATTCTCGGCATGGACTACAATATGGAATCTCCCACCGCATGGAATGTCGCCGCTCATCTGCTTGAGGAGCAAAAGAGCGTCAACCCCGTCTATGTCAATGACGAAGTCTTTCTTAAAATGGAATCGGGCGAAGCGGCGCTTGCGCCCTATTATGTCGGCGATTACCTGACAATGAAAGATAATAACGACGACCTTGCCCTTGTGTACCCGGAAGAAGGCGTGAACTATTTTGTTGACGCTGCTTGTATTCTCAAGGGTACGAAAAACAAGCTTGCTGCGGAGCTTTATCTTAATTTCTTGAATGAGCCGGATGTGGCGCTGGCAAATGCGGAGTACATTTGCTACGGTACCCCGCACACAGCCGTATTCAAAAATCCCGATTATTCTTATTTTGAGGACCCGGTCCTTTACCCCGAAGAGGGAGCGTTTAAAACCCAGCTGTTTAAAAATCTTTCACCCGAAACGCTGGCACTGATGAGTACTCTTTGGGACGACGTCAAAAACTATGTGCCGGGCAGTGTCAATAACCGCGATTTCTTTTTCGGCAGCCGCTCCGTATCGTCCTCACAGGATGATGCTGAAGGTATGACCCCGCAAGGGAAAAGATACGCGCTGTGCATTGCAATATTCATTGTCATATGCATAGCGTTTGTGACAGTCAGATATGCAATAAAAAAATACAGAGAATAATTACAAGGCGGTGAGCGTCCTGACCGGCGCCGTCTTTAACACGGAGGAAAAATGTCACTTTACGAATCAGCAATGGCTGACGAACAGCTCAAGGATATATGCAATCTGATTCTGAAAAACAACAGGATTAATTACAGCAATTATGTCGGCGCCAATATAAAACTCGGTCTTCGGAACGCCGACGGCACCGGCGTTATGGCGGGTATATCAAAGGTTAGCACCGTTGACGGCTACTATATTGAGGACGGTGAAAAGGTTCCTCACGAAGGCAAGCTGAGAATCAGAGGTGTTTCGATTGAAGATATCGTTGACGCCTGCGAAAAAGAGGACAGGTTCGGTTTTGAAGAGGTTGCGTGGCTTCTTCTTATGGGAACTTTGCCCACAAAGAAACAGCTTGAGGGTTTTCGCACTATACTCTCTCAATGCCGCGAGTTGCCGGATGTGTTTATTGAGGATATAATCATGAAGGCTCCTTCGCCGGATGTTATGAACAAGCTTGCGCGTTCGGTTCTTGCGCTTTACAGCTATGACGACAACCCGGATGATACGAGGCTTGAAAATACCGTTCGCCAGTGTGTTAATCTAATAGCGAAGCTGCCTGCCATAATGGTTTACGCTTACCAGGTTAAAAGGCGCCATTACTATCGCAAAAGCATGTATATCCATCAGATGAAGCCGGAATTCACAACCGCACAGAATATTCTTCGTTCTATCAGGGCCGACAAGACTTTTACCGATGAAGAAGCAAAGCTGCTTGACATTTGTCTTATGATTCATGCGGAGCACGGCGGCGGTAACAACTCGACCTTTGCAACCCGTGTGCTGACTTCAAGCGGAACAGATACCTACAGCGCCATTGCCGCCGGTATAGGCGCTCTCAAGGGTCCCAAACACGGCGGAGCAAATATCAAGGTGTCGCAGATGGTTGATTTTATCAAAGCCGGTGTGACCGATATTACAAACGAGGGAATGGTTGCGGATTATCTGAAAAAGATTATCGAAAAGCAGGCAGGTGACGGCAGCGGTCTTATATACGGCATGGGGCATGCGGTCTATACATTATCCGACCCGAGAGCCAAAATACTTAAGGCAAAGGCGGAGGAGTTTTCAAAGGGTAAGGAATTTGAAGAGGAGTTCATTTTGCTCAGCCTTATTGAAAAGCTGACACCTGAGATTTTTGCCGATATTAAAAAAAACTCAAAGCCGATGTGTGCCAATGTTGATCTTTATTCAGGCCTTGTTTATAAAATGCTGAATATTCCGTCTGATTTGTTCACCCCGATGTTTACTATCGCAAGAATCAGCGGCTGGTCTGCGCACAGGATTGAAGAACTCCTTACCGGCAGCCGGATTATCAGACCGGCGTATAAGACAGTAAATCCAAAGCTTGAATATGTTCCGATAGATGAACGCGGCTGAGAAAGAGGGTTTGTTACAATGAAAAAGTCAACAATTAACGCCATTGTTTTTGCTGTGGCTGCGGTTATTCTTCTGCCGTTTAGGATTGTGCAGTATTTTACCAATATTGAGCCTCAAACCGGGTTTTACACCGGTTTCAGCGTCAGTATAGTTCTTTTCGGTTTTCTTGTAGCAGCATTCGGTTTATACTTTATTATTGACGCTTTTTCAGACAGAAGAAGCCTTCAGCTTACAAAAAACCGCAAAAAAAATCCCGGTATGGGGATTATGGCGCTTGCCGTTGCCGCAACGACCGTTCATGATGCGGCAGGTATTTTTAACTATGACGGAAGCTCTTCGGTGACTGCTGAATCGCAGGTGAATGTCAGGTTCCTGTTTTATCTGCAGGGGATTTTTGCACTTTTGACAGCTGTGTATTTTATACTGTCCGCAGTTGACTTTTTCTCCGGCAGGGGAAGCGGCGGCCGTTACAGAATTTTTGCGCTCTCACCCGTTTTGTGGAATATTTTCAGGCTTACGGCAAGGTTTACAAAGGCGATAAGCTATGCGAGAGTTTCGGAACTGTTTTTGAATATGCTTATGGTTGCCTTCTTCATAGCGTTTTTCATGAACTATGCCCAGGCTGACTGTAACATCAATCGTGACGGATGCGACTACAAGGTTAAATCCGCCGGATATTGCGCTTCTTTGCTCGCTTTAATCACTTTTTTACCCTGCATCTGCCTTCATCTTGCGGGCAAAGACCATATGCTTTATGCCGATAAGATGTTTGAATTCAGCGATATTACGATTGCGCTGTTTATACTCGGGACGGTTATCACAAGGGTTGAAAAAGTTGAAAACGATTTCGAAGAAGTTATTGCTGTTGCAGAAGAATAAGGTGTTATGTTCAGAGAAAATATTCTGATTGCCGGCGAGCAGGTGCTGATTTTGTATCTAATGGTGATTATTGGTGCCATAAGTGACAGAGCGGGTGTATTCACCGAGAAAACGGCGAAAAAATGCACTGACCTTCTTTTTTATGTTGTTACCCCGGCTAAGATAATCGAAAGCTTTCTGACGCTTGAATACAGCGATAAAGCACTGGGCGGACTGTTTACAGCAACAGGAGTCGGGCTTTTGATGCACTGCGTTTCAGGTGTAATAATTGCGCCGTTTTTCAAAAAAGCACCGGCTGATGACGCGGCAGTTTATAAATATGCTTGTGTCTACGGTAATTGCGGATATATGGGTCTGCCTTTGGCGCAGGCCGTTTTCGGCAATGAGGGCGTATTTTACTGCAGTGCGGTTATAATTTCTTTTCAGATTTTCACATTTACCCACGGCGTGCGCATTATGGAAAAAACAAACGGCGAAAAACCAAAAATTGACTTCAAAAAGTTGCTGCTTAATCCCGGAGTTATTCCGGTATTTGTCGGATTGCCGTTGTTTATTCTCAGAGCTGAGTTGCCGAATATAATTATGACTCCCGTTCAGTCAATTGCATCGCTTAATTCTCCTCTTGCAATGCTGATTTTCGGCACGTATATTGCGAATACAAATTTCAAGTCACTTTTCAAACAGTGGCGTATTCTTCCGGTTGCAGGATATAAGCTGATTATAATGCCTGCAATCATGACGGCAATCGCCTATTTTGCAGGTCTTCGGGGAACGCTTTTATGTACAGTTGTTATGTGCTCGGCAACACCGCCTGCAAACAACACGGTTATGTTTTCGGCTAAATATGACAGAAACACTTCTCTTGCCTCACAGACGGTAGCGGCGGTGAGTCTTGTTTCCGTTCTTTCCCTGCCTGCCGTTATTGCGGCGGCGCAGATGATTGCCTGAAAGCTTTTTTCAGAGGAGTTACAATGCGAAAAATAACAGGCTTTAATACCGGTGTTAAGGCGCAAAGGATGATTCAGTCTTCTCTTGAAAGGGAACGCTTTGCCCACGCTGTTATTTTAGAGGGCGCTACGGCGCAGGAAAGGCTTGACCTTGCCAAAAAAATTGCTACTTCGCTGATTTGCGAAAGCGATGACACGGCGCCCTGCGGCGTTTGCAAACACTGCCGCAAAGTCTTTTCAGACTCTCATCCGGATGTGCATATCTATATGCCGACAAAGGGAGATGGCTATAAAACACTCGGTATAAGGGTTGATGATGCGCGAAAAATCCGTTCCGACAGCTTTGTGACGGCAAATGAGGCGGCTTGCAGGGTGTTTATCATTGTTGACGCTCAGCTTTTGAAAATCGAGGCTCAAAATGCTCTTTTAAAAACGATTGAAGAACCGCAAAACAGCGAATACTTTATTTTGCTGTGCTCAAATAGATCGGGATTTCTTGATACATTTTTGTCAAGATGCGTTTCCTATATCATCGGGGATATAAGGCAGGAATTCAAGAAGGATTCCGCTGTCGCCGAGGCTCTTGAGGCTGCGAAAGGAGTTGCAAAAAGCTGGGGGACTTCAAATGCTTTTGAAATCGTAAAAGCTTGCGGTGTCTTTGATAAAAACAAAGACCTTTTTTCAGCCATGTTGCCTTTTTTGCAGGATATTATTGTATCGGCTTTAAGAAACGGATATTCGTGCGAAGACGGTGACGAGCTTCAAAATGAGGCGCAGCTTTTGCGTGATAAAAAATCGCCTGAGGCTTTGCTCGCCGGGTTTGACACGGTCGGGGAGATTATCACTTCTTTGGCGGAAAACGCCAACCTGAATCTTGCTCTTGCGCGATTTGCGGCAAAGCTTTCCATGATATGAAAATCAGACGCAATAATCTTGGGAAACGCTTTTTTTCCGGTGAAGACCGGATTTTGCTTTATTCAATACGGAGGTTTATTTAACATATGGCAGAGGTAGTCGGCATCAGATTTAAAGATACCGGTAAAGTATATTATTTTGACCCGGACGGGCGAAAACTCAACAAATTTGACAAGGTAATTGTTGAAACTGTCAGAGGTGTGGAATGCGGCGAGGTTGCGGACGAAAACTACCAGGTACCCGATGAAGAAATATTAAAGCCCCTGAGAAAAATTATTCGCATTGCCGATTCAAAGGATATAGCAAGATACAACGAGAACCGGAAAAAAGAAGTTGAAGCGTTTGATGTTTTTGTTAAAAAAGCCGAAAATCACAAGCTTGAAATGAAGCTTGTTGACGTTGAATACGCTTTTGACGGCAGCAAAATTCTCTTTTATTTTACTGCTGACGGCAGAGTCGACTTCAGAGAACTTGTCAAAGACCTTGCCGGAACCTTCAGGACGAGGATTGAATTAAGGCAGATAGGTGTCAGGGATGAAGCAAGAATGCTGGGCGGCATAGGCGTTTGCGGCAGACCGTTTTGCTGCAAAACTTTTCTTAATGATTTTCATCCTGTCGTTGTCAAGATGGCAAAGGACCAGGGTCTGTCTCTTAACCCCGTTAAAATAAGCGGCACTTGCGGCAAGCTGATGTGCTGCCTTAAATATGAATACAATACCTATGAACAGCTTTTGAAAACAACGCCTAAGCCGGGTGCTCTTGTTGAGACAGACGAGGGTAGGGGACGGGTTACGGAAACAAGCCTTCTCAAGGGAATAGTTAAAGTTTCACTCGATTCAAATCCCGACGCACAGCCGAAAACTTTTGAGGTGAGTGATGTAAAACTTATCAAAGACGGCATGATAAAAACAGACAAGGCGGAAATAGAAGCCCTCAAAGGGATGGAGTAAAAGTTATGAGGCTTAAACCCGGGATAATAATTGCGAACAGGGACGGCTATGCCGTCGCTATTGACTCCGGTATAAGCGGTGAAAGATTTGGTGGCATGGTAAAGCTTAACGAAACCGCTTTGTTTATTACCGAAAAACTGCAAAACGGAGCACGGCGTGAAGAAATATGCGAATGCCTTTGCAATGAATATGACGTAACACATGAACGCGCTATGGCAAGTGTTGATTACACCGTCGCTCAGCTTTCAAAAGCCGGGATAATTCAGCAGGATTAGGGAAACGCTGATTAAATCGCCGCACTCATAACGGCGGCATCTTTTCCGCCTGATTTTGTCTCAAATCTTGAAATAAACAAATTATTTCTGCGATTTTTCGACTTCATCAGTCGAAAAACCTGCTCACCGTTCTAAAC
>JAILFM010000128.1 GCA_024697575.1 Clostridiales bacterium | reverse complement strand
TGCCCACACGCCTCAGATCATGAAAAATGACGAGGAAACAGGCGAAAAACGCAAGCTTTCAAAGCGCAAGGACCCGGAAGCGGCGGTGAGCTATTTTATCAAAGAAGGGTATCCAAAAGAGGCAGTTGTCGAATACCTGATGACCCTTATAAGCTCCGGGTTTGAGGATTGGCGAAGGGCAAATCCGACTTTAAATGCGATTGATTTTCCCTTTAACCTAAAGAAGATGGCGTCAAGCGGATGCCTTTTTGACCTTGTGAAGCTAAAGGATGTTTCCAAAAATGTCATCAGCGTTATGGACGCCGGTACAGTTTATGAGCGCATTGCCGCGTGGTCGGAGCAATATGACCCCGAATTTAACCGTGTGTTCACCGAAAGACCGGAGTTTTCCATGGCAATGGTGAATATTGACCGTGAAAAACCTAAGCCGAGAAAAGACATTGCGATGTGGAGCGAGATTAAAGATTATTATTCATATTTCTTTAAGGAATACTATGTTCCCTGCTTTGATATCCCCGAAAATATTGCAAAAGAAGACGCGGAGGCAATTATACGGGAATACAAAAAAGTCTACTCACTCAGTGACGATAAGGACACATGGTTTGCAAAAATCAAGGCGCTGTGTGAACCGCTTGGTTTTACGCCCAATGTCAAAGAGTATAAAAAGAATCCGGAAGCGTTCAAAGGTCATGTCGGCGATGTTTCAACCGTTATCCGCATTGCGCTCACCGGCAGAAAGAACACTCCCGATCTGTTTTCAATCATGGCGCTTCTGGGCAAAGAAACTGTTGACTCAAGGCTTGAGGCTTTCCTAAATGCTTGACAGAGTATTAAAAAACAGTTATATTAAACATTGGTGAGCAATCACCGGGTTTTACTTAATATAATCATAATCACTATTATCGGAGGAGTTCTTATGAATCCCGGAATTATCACTTATCCCGACGCCGCCAAGGTTCAAAAGCAGCTTGACGAACTTATTAAAAACCCAATTTATTCCATTAAGCCCGACGCTTTGAAGGAATATGAAAAGAATTATTTTGACAAAAAGTGCAAAAAGTCAAAAGAAATGATCTCAAAGGCGAAGACCGTCATACCCGGCGGTGTTCAGCACAACCTTGCGTTTAATTACCCGTTTCCCCTTGTATTCACAAAGGCTGACGGCGCATATCTTTATGATATTGACGGCAACAGGTATTATGACTTCCTTCAGGCCGGAGGGCCGACGGTTCTCGGCTCAAATCCGCCGGCAGTGCGTGAAAAGGTTATCGAGCTTCTTAACAACTGCGGTCCGTCAACAGGTCTTTTCCATGAGTATGAATATAAACTCGGCAAAAAAGTTGCGGATTTAATTCCCAATGTTGATATGTTCCGTATGCTCGGTTCAGGCACCGAGGCCTGTATGTGCGCCATCCGTGTTGCAAGGCTTGCAACCGGCAAAAAGAAGATTCTCAAAATGGGCGGCGCATATCACGGCTGGTCAGACCAGCTTGGCTACGGTATACGTATACCCGGCACAAAGTGGACCCAGGCGCACGGCGTGCCTATGTTCATATTCAAAGACACTGAAGAGTTCTTCCCCGGTGACTTAAACGATCTTGAGAGAAAGCTTCGCGCGAACAGGCTTTGCGGCGGTACAGCCGCGGTCATGCTTGAGCCTATCGGCCCCGAAAGCGGTTCAAGACCGGTTGACAAAAATTTCTGCAGAGGAGTCGAGAGACTTTGCCGCAAGTACGGCGCGCTTCTTATATTCGATGAAGTTGTCACAGCTTTCCGTGTGAGCATGAACGGCGCACAGGGTTATTTCGGCGTATCCCCCGATCTGACGGTTTTCGGCAAGGTTATTGCCGGCGGATATCCCGGTGCAGGCGGTCTTGGCGGAAAGAAAGAATACATGAAGTACCTCGGCGCGGGTCTTGACGGCAACCAGAAAATACACAAAGCATTCTGCGGCGGCACAATGAGCGCCAACCCGCTTTCATGCGTTGCCGGATATACAATGCTCGAAGAGATGGAAAAGGCGGACGCATGCTACAAAGCGGCTTTGGTCGGCGATAAGATTACCGCCGGTCTTCAGCAGCTTATTGCGAAATACAACCTGCCGTTCGTCGCATTTAACCAGGGCTCAATCTGTCACCTTGAAACTGTCGGTACGCTCAATTTCTCTATTAACTGGAAGAAGCTGTGGACAGTTCCGAAAGTTCTTGATGAAACAAATGTCCGTAAGCAGGAGATGACCCATATGGGCGCCGCTTATATGGCGGAAGGTCTTGTAACCCTTGCCGGCTCCAGGCTTTACACCAATGCAGCTTATACCGATGAGGATGTTGAAAATGCCCTTGCGGCGTTTGACCGTGTGTTCTCAAAGGTTGGTTTTATAGGCTGAATCGACTGACATATAAAAGGGTAATATAATGGATATTCTTAACGCTAAGCTTGAAGTTATTAAAGCCGGTGAAAGACTTGTTGAAAGCGGACTGATAGCCCGTACATGGGGCAACGTCAGTTGCCGCGTTGACGCTGACACCTTTGTTATAACCCCCAGCGGCAAGCCATATATCGGCCTGACCGCCGATGATATTGTTGAGGTGAAAATCGCCGACCTTTTCTGGTCGGGTGACGTAAAGCCGTCTTCCGAAAAAGGAGTTCATGCCGAAGTATACAAAATTCATCCGGAAGCTAATTTTGTTATCCATACGCATCAGAAAGCGGCATCAGCCGTCAGCGTCTTGAAAACCGGCGTTAACGCTGTTTTCGGCGAATCGGCTGAAATAATCGGTGACGGTGTTCTTATCGGTTCATACGGACTGCCCGGCACCAAAAAGCTGAAAAAAGGCGTTATCGGCGCTTTAAAGGAGTCGAATTCAAAAGCGGTTATTATGGCTCACCACGGCGCTCTGTGTTTCGGCAAAGACAGTGAAGAAGCGTTTGCTGTTGCTTCTGAGCTTGAAAAAATCAGCCTGGAATATCTTTTTGACGGATTAAGGGATAAATTTGACACAGTTGTTTCGGATATCGGCGGGCTCTGTGATTGTATTGTTGAAAGACTCAGCGCTTGTGAAAACACTAAGCCTGACGGAACACTGCTTTACAACAGCGAGTGCGACAGAAATAAGGGTGAAATCACATTCACCTGTGTCGGAAACGGTGAAAAAGCCGTTATGAACCTTACAACGGGTGAAAGTGATGCTCCTGTCTCCGCGTTTGCAAGGGCGCACAGGGATATTTATTTGTCAAATCCCGATTTCAGAAATATTCTTCATAATGCTGATGATGAAGTGACGGCCGTGTCGATAATCGGTCGCAAAATGAAGCCGAGGCTGGATGACTTTGCCCAGATTTGCGGCACAAGGGTCAAGGTTGCTAAAAGCTGTGAAAAGATAGTTAAAAAAATCAAAGGCAAAAATGCCGTTCTTGTTAAAAACAGCGGAGCTTTATGTTGCGGCAAAAATGGCGGTGATGCTGAAGCGGTTGATATGATTATGTCAAAAAGTGCCCTTGCGGAGCTTGCTTCTTATATATACACCGCTTCAAAAGTAATTAACCCCATTGAATCAATTCTAATGAGATTAATATATCTTAAGAAGTATTCAAAACAGGCCGAAAAATAATAAAAAACATATGGTTACTAAGGCAACAGCCCCAATCCGAAAGGATTGAGGCTGTTTTTTTACAGTGCTTTTATTTGTATTTGGGTCTTGCAACATAGCTTGTGTGAAGAACTTCATGCGCTTTGTGTGAGCCGGGTTCGCCGAAAAACTCTTTATAAACTGTCTTGATAGCGGGGTTTTCGTGTGATTTTCTTACGGGAAGATTTTTGTCCGCTTCATACAGAGCCGCCGCCCTTCTTGATTTCAGATCGTTGAAGTTACGAACAACTGCGTGCTGAACCGGCTGACCGCCGCCGTTTACACAGCCGCCCGGACACGCCATTATTTCTATAAAGGTGTAGGGCGAAGTGCCGTTTTTAATTTGCTCCATAACGATTTTGGCGTTTGCGATTCCGCTGGCGGCGCAGACCTTGATTTCCTGACCGTTTACATTATAAGTTGCTTCTTTGATACCCTTTGTGCCGCGAACATCGGTGAACTCGACATCCTTAAGTTCCTTGCCTGTCAGTTTCTCAACTGCTGTTCTTAACGCCGCTTCCATAACACCGCCGGTTGCGCCGAAAATTACGCCGGCGCCCGAAGCATCGCCGAGAGGACTGTCAAACTCTTCATCCGGAAGTCTGCGGAAGAAGATGCCTGCCGACTGAATCATTCTTGCAAGTTCTCTTGTTGTAAGAGAAATATCAATATCGGGGTAGCCGGATGCCGACTGATCGTCACGCTGCGCCTCAAATTTCTTTGCTGTGCAGGGCATAATGCCGACAACGACAATATCCTTCGGGTCAATTCCCATTTTTTTGGCATACCATGTTTTGATTGTTGCGCCGAACATCTGCTGCGGTGATTTGCAGGTTGAAAGGTGCTTAAGCTGCTCGGGATAATAATGTTCGCAATATTTGACCCATCCGGGTGAACAGGATGTAATCATGGGAAGTGTGCCGCCGTTGGTGATTCTTTCAAGCAGCTCGTTTGACTCCTCAATGATCGTAAGGTCAGCTGCAAAATCGGTGTCAAAAACCTTGTTGAAACCGAGTCTTCTCAATGCGGCAACCATTTTGCCCTGTACATTTGTACCGATTCTGTATCCGAACGCTTCGCCGAGGGTAACCCTGATTGACGGCGCAGTGTGAACAACGACAAACTTTGACGGATCGTTAATTGCGGCAAGGACTTTATCGGTGTCATCTTTTTCATAAATAGCGCCGGTGGGGCAGTTGACGATGCATTGTCCGCAGGAAATGCAGGACACATTCGCCAGGTCTCTGTCAAAGGCCGATGAAATATGAGTGTCAAAGCCGCGGGCGTTTGCGCCGATAACCGCAACATCCTGCTGCTGGCAAGCGGCAACACAGCGGCGGCAGAGGATACATTTGCTGTTATCTCTTATCATATGAGCGGCGGAATCGTCAAACTCAAACTCAGGCACAGCGCCTGCGAATGCGTTTTCATCTGTGACGCCGAATTCCTTGCAAAGAGCCTGAAGCTCGCAGGTCCCCGAGCGAATGCATGAAAGGCATTCTTTACGGTGAGTTGAAAGAATAAGTTCAAGAGTGTGTCTGCGGCTGGTTCTGACTTTTTCGGTGTTGGTAAAAATCTCCATACCTTCGTTTACGGGGTAAACGCAGGCGGTGACCATTGAGCGTGCGCCCTTGACTTCAACCATGCACATACGGCAGGCGCCGATTTCGTTGATTTCTTTCAAATAGCAGAGAGTGGGGATTTCAATACCGGCGTATCTTGCAGCCTCAAGGATTGAAATTCCGGCGGGAACGCTGTATTCAACATTATTGATTTTAATATTTACATTTTCCATTGTTGACTTCCTCCTGAATTAGCTCCTGCTGATAGCACCGAAGTTGCAGTTGCCCATACAGGCGCCGCACTTAATGCATTTAGCTGTGTCGATAACATGTGCCTCTTTGACTTTGCCGGTGATTGCGCCGACCGGGCAGTTCCTTGCGCACTTTGTGCAGCCCTTACATTTAACCGGATCAATTTTATAGTTAAGAAGAGCCTTGCAAACGCCGGCGGGGCATCTCTTTTCAACAACATGGGCGATATATTCTTCTCTGAAGAATTTCAGTGTGGCAAGAACAGGATTCGGTGCTGTTTGACCAAGACCGCAAAGTGAATTCTCTTTGATATATTTTGCGAGTTCTTCAAGCTTGTCAATATCTTCAAGAGTACCGTTGCCGGAAGTTATCTTTTCAAGGATTTCCTTCATCCTCATGGTACCGATGCGGCACGGAGCACACTTGCCGCAGCTTTCGTCGACCGTAAAGTCAAGGAAGAACTTGGCAATGTCAACCATACAGTTGTCTTCGTCCATAACAATCAGACCGCCGGAGCCCATCATGCAGCCGATTGCGGTGAGGTTGTCGTAGTCAATCGGTGTATCGATGAGGCTTGCCGGGATACAGCCGCCGGAAGGTCCGCCTGTCTGGGCGGCTTTGAACTTTTTGCCGTTGGGAACACCGCCGCCGATATCTTCGATAATCTGGCGAAGAGTTGTGCCCATTGGTATTTCAACAAGACCCGTGTTGGCTATTTTACCGCCGAGAGCAAAGACCTTTGTGCCCTTTGATTTTTCCGTACCCATTGACGCGAACCATTCGGCGCCCTTGAGGATAATCTGCGGGATATTGGCAAAGGTTTCAACGTTATTTTCAGTCGTCGGTTTTCCGAAAAGGCCCTTTACTGCAGGGTACGGCGGACGGGGACGCGGCTCGCCGCGGTTGCCCTCGATTGAGGTCATGAGAGCTGTTTCTTCACCGCAAACGAAAGCGCCTGCGCCAAGACGGATATGAAGGTCGAAATCAAAGCCCGAGTCAAAAATATTTTTGCCTAAAAGCCCGTATTCCTTAGCCTGATTAATGGCAATCTGAAGGCGTTTTACCGCTATCGGATATTCCGCTCTGACATAAACATAGCCCTCTGTTGCGCCCGTCGCGTAGCCGCAGATTGCCATCGCTTCCACGATGCAGTGCGGATCGCCTTCAAGAACCGAACGGTCCATGAATGCTCCGGGGTCACCCTCGTCGGCGTTACAAACAACATACTTCTGATCGGCTTTGTTGGCGGCTGTGAATGACCATTTTCTGCCGGTCGGGAAGCCGCCGCCGCCTCTGCCGCGAAGACCGGAGTCTGTAATGCACTTGATAACATCCTTCGGTGTCATTTCGGTGAGGACCTTGCCCAAAGCCGAATAGCCGTCCATGGCGATATATTCATCAATACTTTCGGGGTTTATAAGACCGCAGTTGCGAAGGGCAACTCTTTTCTGCGCCTTGTAAAAGGTAGTGTCATTAAGTGAAGCGGTTTTTGTCGCTTCCTCATTAACATCCTCTTTAACTTCTTCAGCAACATCATTGTAAACAAGCCTTGTAACCGGGCGACCCTTGAGAAGGTGTTCTTCGACGATTTCAGGAACATCATCTTTTGCGACATGGCTGTAAAAAGTCCCTTCGGGGTAGACAATGACAACGGGACCTTTTTCGCAAAGACCGAAGCAACCGGTGGGAACGATTTTGATTTCATCCTCAATTCCGTTCTTCTTTATCTCTTCTTCAAAGGATGAGATAAGAAGCTTGCTGCCCGAAGAGGTGCAGCCGGTGCCGCCGCAGATTAAAACCTGTGAACGAATCATAGTTTTTTGCCCTCCAAATTATACGTTTGTGATTAAATATTCTGTTATGACATTGCCGCCCTTAAGATGTTTTTCAACAACTTCCCTTGCTTTATCGGCTGTCATCTTGACATAAGTGACCTTTTCTTTACCGGCTTCAAAAATTTCAACAACCGGTTCAAAGCGGCAAACACCTATGCAGCCTGTCTGCGCAACGGTGACCTTTTCTGAAAGACCCTGTTTGCTCACTTCCTCGACAAATGCGTTAAGAACCGGTCTTGCGCCGGCGGCAATACCGCATGTTGCCATACCGACAACTACTCTTGTTTCGCCCGATCCTTCACGAAGGATAACCTTATCCTTCATTTTTTCTCTGATCGCGGCAAGTTCTGCCAATGATTTCATAACATTAAACCTTTCTGTATAATATAGTTATTCCTAATATATTTGCATATATTTATTGCCTTATTTAATTGCTATAGCTTTCTTTAAGGTATTCTTTTATCCATGTAATAACTTCGGCGTTATCAAGAGGGATGTCGCCGAGAACCGCTTTCAACTCGTCGGTAAAAAGGGTGACTTCTTTGCCGGGCGCCGTGTGAACAAATGACCAGCGTATATCGGGTGCGCCCTGAATCATTGTAACGACACTTGAAATAATGTCGCCTAATGGGGTAAAGTCGATGTGGTTTTTATAAAACAATGCTTTGAGTTCGGTGCCGTGGATCAATGGATCCTGCTCTTTTGTGACAGAGTTGATTTCGATATCGCCGCCGGTTTGTTCCGCAGCAAGTTTTAAAAGGGGAACGCCCAGACCGACATTTCTTGTGGTTCGTGTGGTGTAAAACGGGTTGGTTACGCTGTTGACTGTCTCTTCGTCCATTCCGCAGCCGTTGTCTTTAATAACAAACTCCAGCGTTTCTTCGGTTTCAGTGAGTGTAATATTGATTGTATCTGCTCCCGCTTTTACCGAATTTTGCGAAATATCAAGAATATTAAGTGATAATTCTGTCATATAACCTGTTCCAGCTTATTGAATATTGCATCTATGACGCTTTGTTCATCCTCTTCACATTCGAGTTCAAAACAGTTGACTGCTTCATTAATATCCCACAGGTGGTGTGCATCCGATGAAAAAACGAACTGTTTTTTATCTAACGCAGGATATTTTTTTTTGTATTCATCAAGCTTGTTTTTGTCACGCATCTCTGCCGCTTTAAAATCAAGGTGTTCGGGAAAGGTTCCCAGAACGGCGATAATTCCGTTTGATTCGCGATCAATATGAGCCGGGTAGCATATACCGGAGTATTTTTTTACAATTGAACTTATTTCTTCAATAGAAACCGATGTTGCGGGCGGCAAAAGGTACTCATCAGTGCCTGTGATTTCGTCGTTGCTGTTCATAATCAGCTGGTTGCCGAAAATTTCAGTTTTGTTTTTTATCTTGATTCTGCATGTATCAATATAATCGTTAAAACTCATTGCTTCTTCAAGATTTCTGAAAAGGCAGACTGTGTGAATATCTTCGCTTGTTGTCAGTTCCATACCCGCTATCGGCACAATGCCGTAAAAACGGCACGCTTCAAAAAATGCAGGGCAGTTGCGCGCTGTATTATGATCTGTCAGCGCCATAACATCAAGCTTTGTGACAGCGCCCATTCCGGCAATGCTTGCAGGCGTTGAGTCATCGTCACCGCAGGGTGAAAGGCATGAGTGAATATGAAGGTCGTAAAAATACTTTTTCATATTTAAAAGCCGAGCATTGAAAGCTTTTTCGCCGTTTCATAGGCAGGCATCGTTGAAGATAAAACATTAATTCCCTTCGCTTTTGCCGTTTCCTGAATATCCTCCGGAAGTTTCACTCCCTCCGCCAGGATAATTGCCGACGCCTCTTTAAGAGAAGCAACGGCGAGGATATTTATATTTGACATTATTGTCACCCAAAGCTGACCTTCCTGAAGGGTATTCATGACCCAGCTTAAAAGGTCGCCGATATAAACGCCGCTGATTTCGACACCGGCGTCGCATATGACGACCGGGGTGAGAAAGTCGTTGTTTGAAAGTTCATTAACCGTCATTTTTACGGCTCCCGGGGTAGTTATTTATATAGTCCTTAATATAGTCACGGTATGCTATTATGCAGTCGTTTCTGTCCGCAAGTCCCCTGACAACATCCTCTGCAAACGCCCGGCAGTTCGGCGCGCCGCATGAGCCGCAGTCAATTCCCGGCAGTTCTTTGCACATAAGTTGTATTTTGTTCATTAAGCGCATGCTTTCAGCTATATTGTCGCTGAGTTTATTCAGAGGCTTATAGTCCGGCAGATTTTCGGTGAATCCGCTGTCCGGTATTGCGCCTTCAAACTGTTTAATATTCTCCTGAGTTACGGGCATATAACGCCTTATGGTGTGAAGCCTGTTTTTGGCTATAAACGGGTTTTCGAGCGCCATCACGCCGCCGACACAGCCGCCGGGGCAGGCGTTCAGTTCAACAAAATCAACATTTGAAATGTTGCCGTCCTCAATCTGGTCAAGTACTGAAATAACATTGTCAATACCGTCTGCGGCGATGATTTTATCATTGAGAAGAGCGGAAGCTTCACCGCCGCACATCGCCCAGCTTAATCCGACGCGGCCTGCGCGGGCGGAAACTTCGGCGGGGACATCATGCTTCATAACATGCAGCAGATGCATGTAAACCTCGCTCATTGAAACTGCAAGGGTGATTTTGCTTTTATATGAGCCGAACCCGTTTTTTATGTAACTGACCTTTGCCGGGCAGGGGGATATAAAGCAGGTGCAGATATCCTCGTCACGCAGTTCCGGGTGCTTTTCTTTTGCCTCTTTAACCGCAAGGTCGGCTGCAATTTCAATCGGGGGTAAAAGAGGAATCAGATTATCCTTTAAAAAGGGAAATCTGAGCATGACCAGCCTTGCAATGACGGGGCAGGCTGTGCTCAAAACCGGCTTTTTTATGCCGGGTGTCGCAAGGTAGCTTCTGGTATATGCCGAAACTATCTCCGCGCCCCTTGCAACCTCAAACACATCGTCAAAGCCTACATCAAGAAGACCCTGCAAAACGATATCCACACTGTCAAGGTTTTCAAATTGAGCCATCAGCGCCGGGGCAGGCAGTGCAATCTTATATTTGTATTTCTGAATTTCACTCAGTGATGAGTAATTGCTTTTTTTTGCGTGGTTGGGGCAGTGCCTTATGCATTGGGCGCAGTCTATACAGCGCTGCGCGTCAATGCACGCGCAGTTGTCTTTTATTCTGATAGCCTCCGTCGGGCAGTGTTTCATGCATGTTGTGCATCCGGTGCATTTTGAGGCGTCAAGAGAAACTGAATGAATATACGTTGACATTCCAAATGCCCTTTCACATACTTTATTGATACTTGACGTGCATGGTGATTGTTGTTCCTTCGCCGATTTGAGATTCGATATTCATATAGTCGGTATATCTCTTCATATTCGGCAAACCCATGCCCGCGCCGAAACCTAAAGCCCGGACGGTGTCCGTAGCGGTTGAATAGCCCTCCTGCATGGCTTTTGATATGTCCGCAATGCCGGGACCTTTATCCGATAAAACGATGCCGATTTTTTCATCATCCACAAAAACATCCGCTGTGCCGCCGTGGGCATGAATAACCATGTTGATTTCGCCTTCGTACATGGCGATGGACACTTTGCGGATAATTTCCGGGTCAATGCCCAGCTGGCGAAGATTTTTCTTCACACTGACCGATGCCTGACCGGCGGAGTTGAAATCTTCACCGTCAACGTTGTAGGTGAATTTCAGCTCTTCGCTCATTGTGTGTCACCTTTGCCTATAAGACCTTTTGTGAACAGTACGCCGCAGGTTTCAAACATAAGCATATCTGTGGACAGCAGAACGATTGAACAGCTTTCAGCAAGGTTAACCATCTCGTCGGAAGGCATTTTCGATCTTACGAAAACGATGCATTTCATATCCATCATTTCGGCTGTGCGGATAACCTGAGGGTTCATCAGACCGGTAACAAGTATTGCCTGGTTTTTTGCAAATGCGAGAACATCGCTCATCATATCGCTTGCGCACGCTGAGAGGATACTCCTGTTCAGTATCTCTTCGCCGCAGCATACACGGGCATCTAAAAGCTCTTTTATGTCATGAATTGTCATTCGGGAGCTCCTGATAATATTATTTGTATTTAGCGAGAATATCCGCAACCTTGTCGGGTGTTACACGGCCGTAAACATCGTCGTTAACGGTGAATACGGGCGCAAGTCCGCACGCGCCAATGCAGCGGCACGCTTCAAGCGAAAACTTAACATCCTGTGTGCATTCGCCCGGTCCAATGCCGAGAATTTCAACAATTTTGTCAAGAATCTGCTGGCTGCCTTTTACATAGCAAGCGGTGCCGAGGCAAACCGAGATATTGTATTTGCCTTTGGGTGAAAGCGCAAACTGGGCATAAAATGTAGAAACACCGTAAACCTTCTGAAGGGGAACATCCATGCCCTCCGCAATCATGATTTGAACTTCTATCGGCAGATAACCATAGATTTCCTGAGCCTGCTGCATAACGTGCATAAGAAGACTTTTGTCGCTTTTGCATTCTTCGATGACAGCTTTTAGCTTTTCTTCCTGCTCCGCTGTGCCGCTGAACGGGATGTTGCTTACTTTTTTAATCATTATTTGTCCTCCGTAAAGATAATAATCGGGTTTAGTGAAATCAATCAAGTTTAAGGTTCTTTCTGTATTAATACAGCTTTGCTCCGGCGGGGATATGATTATCCACAATAAGAAGGTGCAGCTTTTCTTCACCGTTTTCCTTGTGAACAGCTGACAGCAGCATGCCGCAGCTTTCAATGCCCATCATCTGCCTGGGAGGAAGGTTAGTGATTGCTATGCAGGTTTTGCCGACAAGTTCTTCGGGCTCGTAATATGCGTGAATGCCGCTGAGAATCGTTCTTGTTTCGCCGGAACCGTCATCGAGTTTAAATTCAAGAAGCTTTTTTGATTTGGGAACGGCTGAGCATTCGAGAACTTTGACGGCGCGAAAATCGCTTTTTGAGAAAGTTTCAAAGTCAACCGAGTCTTTAAACAGCTCTTCGATTTCCACATTTGAAAAATCAATAATCTCTTCTTTTTCGGCGGGCTGCTCTGCAGGCTGTGTCTCCTCGTTTTCGCTTTCAGCCGGTTTTTTATCAATGTCAATGCTCTTCATTGTCGGGAAAAGCAGAACATCTCTGATTGCCGGGGAATCTGTCAAAAGCATTACAAGCCTGTCAATGCCGTAGCCTATTCCGCCTGTAGGCGGCATGCCGATTTCGAGGGCGTTGAGGAAGTCTTCGTCGGTGTGGTTGGCTTCCTCGTCACCCGCCGCCGCAGCAGCGTCCTGCGCTTTGAAACGCTCGCGCTGGTCGACCGGGTCGTTGAGCTCGCTGTAAGCGTTGCACATTTCCCATGTATTTATGAAAAGCTCGAAGCGTTCCACATAGTCCGGTTTATCGGGCTTACGCTTTGTCAGCGGTGAAACATCAACCGGGTGATCCATAATAAAGGTTGGCTGAATAAGCTTCTCTTCGCAGTATTCCTCAAAGAAGAGGTTAAGAATATCTCCCTTGGTGTGCCGGTCTTCAAATTCAACATGCTTTTCACGGGCGATTGCTTTTGCGGTTTCGGTATCGGGAATCTTGTCAAAATCAACACCGGCGTACTCTTTGACGGCGTCAATCATGGTCAGGCGGCGGAAGGGCTTGCCTAAATCAATGATATTTTCACCGTATTTGATTGTTGTTGAACCGCAGACCTTCATGGCAAGATGGCGGAACATATCCTCGGTTAAATCCATCATGCCGTGATAATCGGTATATGCCTGATAAAGCTCCATCAGGGTAAATTCCGGATTGTGGCGGGTGTCAACACCCTCATTGCGGAAAACGCGCCCGATTTCAAAAACTTTTTCAAGACCGCCGACAATAAGTCGCTTGAGATACAGTTCAAGGGATATTCTGAGTTTAACGTCTTCGTTAAGGGCGTTGTAATGCGTTTCAAAGGGTCTTGCCGCCGCTCCGCCGGCGTTTGAAACGAGCATGGGCGTTTCAACTTCGATGAATCCTCTGTCTTCAAGGTATGAGCGGATTGAAGATATGATTTTTGACCGCTTAACGAAAGTGTCTTTAACCTCCGGATTCATAATCAGGTCGGTATATCTCTGACGGTAGCGGACATCGGTGTTGGTCAGCCCGTGATATTTTTCCGGCAGAGTCTGAAGGCTTTTTGTGAGAAGAGTGACTTTTGACGCATGAATTGAGATTTCACCCGTTTTTGTCTTAAAGACCGCGCCTTCGATACCGATTATATCGCCGACGTCGAATTTTTTGAACCCGGCGTAGCTCTCTTCGCCTATGCTGTCCCTTGCGACATAGCACTGAATATTGCCGGTAAGGTCCTGAATGTTGCAAAAGCTTGCCTTTCCCATGATGCGCTTTGACATCATTCTGCCGGCGAGGGAAACGGTTTTGCCTTCAAAAGAGTCAAAATCACCTTTTATATCGCCGCTGTGATTTGTGACATCGTATTTTGTTATTTGAAAAGGATCCTTGCCTTCACTTTGAAGTGACTGAAGCTTTTCAAGGCGTACTTTGCGCAGCTCGTTCATATCCTGCGCGGGGGCATAGTTGTTTCTTGTCTGTTCGTCCATTTCAGTTCTCCGTAATTACCCGATTGCGACAATTTTCATAGGCGCGACTTTACCGCCGGGAAGTAATACATCAACTGTGTCGCCGACCTTTTTGCCCATACAGGCTATTCCCACCGGGCTTTCATCCGAAATAATGTCGTTGACGATATCGCTTTTACCCATGATTTTATATGTTACTTCTTCAGCCATTTCAATGTCAAAAAGAGTGACGACAGAACCGAGGTGAACGGCGTCTGCGGAAAGGGTGGACTCGTCAATGATTTCCGCGCCTTCAAGAGCTTTTTCAAGGTCTTGAATTTCGGCTTCCATTTTTGCCTGGTCGTTTCTTGCCTCGTCATATTCCGCATTTTCGGAAAGGTCGCCGTGAGAGCGGGCTTCTTTGAGCTTTTCAGCCATTTCGTCTCTGCCTACGGTGGTCAGGTATCTGTACTTTTCGGTTAACTTTTCATATTCTTCTCTTGTAAACTGAGCCATTGTTAACACTCCTTTCGGTGATGTACTTATAAAACCGATTAATTATATAAAAAAGAACCGCAATTGTCAAGGAATTGGGATTGTTTAGTTGATTGTTTTTTTGCATTGTTTTTTGCAGGGTTTTCCGATAATTTTTTAACAGGATAATTACAACAAAAAATTTACAAACTGTTCATAATCTCACAGTCTCTCCGCAACATCCTTTTCATTTAATTTAAATCGTAAAAGAGTGTTTGTGGGGGTAGTGCCCTCAAAACCAAGCTAACCACCCTTTATGAAGGGCGCCTCGGGAGGTATATTATGAAACAGGCAAAGCGAATTTTTACGCTCTTGATTGCCGCGGTCATGATTTTTTCCGGTGCCGGTGTGACCGTTTTTGCAAAAACAACGGTCAGATCCACCTGGGATTACACGGCTTTTCGTGACGGCGTGCATACAGACGCGGCGAGTTACCTTGATTCGGTTGACAAACTGAAGTTCACACCGGAGCAGGGCGCGTCGTATCTTCTTGATCAGTTAGATAAGATGCTCGGCGAAAGCTTTGAAGAGTCAATGGAGATTTACGCTCTTGGTGATGAGGATGCCAGTACATTCCTCAGGATCACATTCTATCTGTCATCCGTTGACGATCTGTGCTACACGATCAGGCATCTTGTCGGCATGGTAAATGACAGCGACAAAACGATCGTCAAAGCCAAGCTCATAGGTATCGGTGTTACAGGCGCTTTAACGAGTATTCTTAAAATGGTCAATCTCGGCGTTGTCGAGGATCTTAACTCGCAGGGTCTTTCGTCCTCGATTTACAGAAAGGCCGACGGTAAGCGCGACCGCACCGGTACTCCTTCATCCGATCTCAAGGTTCTTATGTCACTGCTGACATGGCTTTACAACCAGCAGGAGCCGCTGACAAAGCTTCTGTGCGGTGATGCGGAGTTCGGCACGATCCTTGATTTTATTATCAAAAAAATCGACAAAAAAATCAACGGCATGACCATTAAGGAGATAATCGCCAACCCCGGTCAGCTTGTTGAGAGAATACTCTATTCATCGCTTATTGACGACACTACCGAAGATACCGGTCTGCCCGAGGGCAAAACAATTGACGACGGTATCCAGAGCCTCGTTAACTGGGCTTTGATTGACGGCACAGGTTCAAGCGCGGCTGACGGCGGTAGGTCGATGCTCGGTGAAAATCATGAAGCTATTCTGCCCGGTATGAAGGGGCTTCCCGGTGAAGCCGGCATTTATGGTCAGATGTTTGACTCTGACGGCGACGGCAAAGCGGATAAGCATATGGATCTCTATCAGCTCGGCTACAACGCCATTACCGCCGCTCTTAACGGTTTGGCTCGTGAGTTTCTCTACAATGCGCTCATCAACGCTCTTGACGTTGATGTGACAAAGAATAACGGTCTGGGTAATGAGAGCGCAATAGCCCCCGGATCAACCGGCGGCCTCATCATCGGCGCTGTAGTTTCGCTTCTTGAGGATAACGGCGCGCCTGAAATTAAATTCGAAGGCGATGCCGATATTTATCCCGTTCCGAAAATTAATGCGTTTCTTGACTGGCTTCTCGAAGACGGCGGCCTTGAGGCCTTCATCAAAATCGATGTGAGCGGAATCAACATTACAGACAACCTCATGGCTCTTCTCAACGACCTTTGCAGACTCCTTCCCGGGTTCTTCCCGATGATGGGTCTTGATGTTCCCGACGGCATCTGCTACACAACGGCTGAAATGACAGAAACCGTTCCTCCTGTTGACATTATCAGCAATGTAGGCGGCGAGCAGGTTGTCCTTGAAGACCAGGTTCTTCTTGAAACCTTCGGAACATTCAGCAAACCTTCATCCGTTGTGTTCAAATCAATCGATACAGGCGATGCGAAAACTTCGCAGTACCGCTATGTAACCGCCAATGCGGACGGCACATACACCGAAGGCGCAGTTGTCAACACAACCGATCCTTCTCAATCCGATTATAAAAATCCCTCGTTAATCAAATTTAAGTATGTCCTCTCAATGCAGCAGGTTTATGCCGGCATTGTCAAGATTGTCTTCAATTCGTTTGTTGACGATATTTACTTCCCCGAGTTCTGTGACTCCATATCCGGCGCGGGCGCTTATACCCTTGCGGCGAATGTTATGAACTATCTGCCGGGTCTTGACCTTTATGAAAGACTTGACGCGTACTACTACAACCACCATCCCGAAGCGCTGAAGGCAAAGTTCGGTGAAAATGCGGTTTGCTATGTATCCGAAACAACGGGCAAGAAGATCGGCTACCGTGACGCGAGCGGCAGACTTGTTGTCGGCGATGTTGCGGAATTGCCCTGGGTTGAAATGGCTTCAAACACCTATGTTGACTCAAAGACCGGCACAACAAAGACAAGGACGGTTGAAATACCCAGAGCGGCGCTTGATATCGGCGCGATTTCCGGCGCTTACTTCCTTAACGGTATCTGGGACATCACACCTGTTAATTTCTCCTACTACAACAACAACGACCCGTATCAGACGACGACATTTGAACAGTTTACATATGAATTCTGTCTCTGGGGTATAACAAACTTTGCTTCTGTTATGACCGGATCAAAGACCGGCTCCGCTCAGACATATTCAAACATCGCGGGTTCTCTTTCAAACGACGGCCTTTCACTTATCCCCGGCTCAAAGAAGGGCGTTTGGCAGGATCTTGTAAACACCATGGTAACAACCATTTACGGCAGCAGCGGCTACAACTCAAGGACCGCGGTTGCCAACGCGGATTTCAGCTGCTGCTGGAGTTTCGTAGACGCAACCCTCACCCAGATTACGCCTATAACCTGGCTTGTCAACACCGATGAATGCCCGATAGCGGACGAAGGCGTCTGGGGCTTTGCAATCGATTGGTTCGCTAATTCACTCAGTCACCTTGACCTTCAGAAATTCCTGAGCATTCTTTCCGCAAATGTAACGGGCGACCTCGGCTGTGACGGCAGATACAGCGGCAATATAATCGCTGTTGTAATTTCTCTTCTTGACAGAGTAATCGGTATGCTGATGGGCGGCAACGGTGTATTCCCGCATGCCGGTATGTCCATGCCTTCAAACTACAAGGCCGATACTGTCGCAAGGTCTGGCTTTGTCTCCGGAAGCACAACCAAGCTTCAGATATTCAGTATCCCCACACGCGTAACACGCCTTACATCCACAAGCGATACCGGTCTTCTCTATTCCGGTAATGTTGCGATTATTCTGAGTTGCTTAATTGCCGACCTTTATTACTACGGTCCCGCATTCCTTGCGACTATTATGCCGCTTCTTATGAGAAACGACACCGTTCCCAGGGCTGAGGCACAGTACTATACCAATACAAACTATGGCATTGAAGATCTTAAGAACTATTCAAATGCTCTTGATAACCGCAACAACACAGTCAGAATACCTGAAAATCAGCTGACAATACAGCTTTCAACAAAGAACGCGTTGCTTGCCGAACAGAATGCGGGCGCAACAGTCAGTGAAGAGCTTGTTCCCGGCACAACCGATATGCACTATGTAACGTTCAAGTACGGTTACACAAACGCCATTGACGCGGAGGCGGCATCAAAATATTTTGAAAACGGTGGCACTGAGAGAGAAATCTATAAGGATGAGCTTAACCGCAGACATTCAATCTATTACCTGACAACTTCGAGAAGCTATCTTGAAATCGCCGGTACGGCTACCGAAACCCAGGACAGCTTCGGCGACATTGTAATGAATTATTCAAACTTCTCATACGCTTCCTACACTCCGCGCTCAGCGGCGAACGGCGGTACCGTCAGCTATGACCCGAACGGTTACCTTATGTTCCACTGCGAGGACTTCAATATCAACAAAATCGGCGCATATAAGTATTACGGCAGAGCCGATGACGCCATTGAACAGGTTGATGAATTCGTAACAGAGTACGAAAAGTTTTATCAGGAAGACTTAGGTTCAGCTTACGGAGATTGGATGGCGTATTCAATCAGGACAAGACTTCTTAAGGCAACTCTCTTGGACTCCGATAATGACGGTGTAGCCGATGATTCGGCGCCTGCTGTTCCCAATTCGATTTTCCCGTTCTTTGAACTTGCTTCGACAAACTCCTTTACCATTAACGACGGTCTTGAAAGCCATACCGGTGCTCAGCCGACAAAAACATTTAAGCTTAACAATATCAACACCAAGAATTATGAAACTCTGGCTTTTGCAATAAGCCTCGGACAGGATCCGTCCTGCAATGTTCCGCTTACAAAACAGCAGACGGAAGATGTTGTAAAACTTGCTCTTAATTCAAACAGTGTAGATTTTATCCCGGATGCAAAAAACACATACCATGGCACTATTAATTCACTCCAGGATCTTTCAGCCGCTCAGGTTCAGACGGTTACCCAGATGTGTGCCGACCTCGGTTATACATTCGATACCGAAAAAATGGAAATCTCAAGACCTTATTTCAGATTCCTTTCAACTGCTACACAGGCGCTTCAGTCGACATCATCCACACCCGTTAAAGAACCGACATCAATCTGCAAGATTTATATCAAGAACGGTGAATCGTATGATGACTGCTCTGTTGTTCCTTCAAACAGTGCTGTCACCGGCACAACCGATACGGATCAGGTGAAGAAGCAGATAAGGAAAGCTTATCAGAAATATATCACCGCTGTTGTAGATTATCAGGATAATATCCTTGATTACTATGATCTTCTCGGCTGGCGTTTCGACCTTGCCGAAAGCCGCAGACTTACTGTTGTTGACACAACTGCTCTTCAGTGGCTTGTAAACCTTGTTAAACCCGACCTTACAGGTGAAAGCGGCAGAAGAAACTACAGATATTCAAGAGATGAGAACGGCAACGTTATCTATGTTTACGTTGACGGCAGGAGAATAATTGACAGTGAGATTATGTGGACTGTTAACACATTCTCCGATTTCTATAAAGCGTATGACTTTGCTACCTGTCTGATTAACACCGCCAAGGTCAACACAACCGACCTTACCCAGACAATGGTTACCCACGCTTTCAAGGGCCTGTACAGAGCATGGCGCGCTCTTAAACCTGCCGGCGAAAAGATTGACTGGGCGAACATGGATGCCGTTCTTGCCAGAGCTTATGAAATAATCAAATACGGCAATAATCTTCTTAAGACAGATGACGGTCTCCAGGTTTACTTCACTGCGAACGGTGAAAAGACAACTGACGCTTCTCAGGGTGTTGCCCCGGCCTACGAAATAGATCCCACAACATACGCGGCGCTCGTCGGTGAATATGATGCGGCGCATATTGTAAGATTCGCTGAGGTTTCCGACAAGGTTAACTATCACGGTACAATTGACCAGCAGGATTTCATTGACCAGCTTATTGATAACCTTAATAAGGCAATCAGTAATCTTGTTTTCAACACTGTTCCCACAATCAAGCCTACCGACGACGACGGCAACACAACTGTTGTTACAGAGATTGACGCAAACGGCAATGATACAATCTACCGTTTCCTGTTCCTTGGCAGAGAAGCCGCTCAGCTTTCCAGCAAAGACTTCCGTGTAACCGGTCTTGCGGCATCGGTTCCCGAAGTTATCCAGGGTGAAAAAGGCTACGGCACAGGTTCTGTTCTTACCGGTACCCTTGCGAACGGTTCACCTGCATACAGCTACACAGCTGTTATCTTCGGCGATATCAACGGTGACACAAGAATCGACACAACTGACTACCTTTACATGCTCGCCGCAAGTCAGGGCGAAAACCTTGTTTCGCTTAAGCCCGCTCAGAAGGTTGCCGCTGATGTTGACTTCTCAACAGTATCGCCCGGCGTCTATCCTGACACAACAAAGCTTAATATTGATAAGAACGATATTGACACGCTCTTCAACTATATGATGCTTAAGAATCAGTATTCATATGTTGACACGAACGGTGACGGCAAGAAGGATACAAGAACAGACGACCCGAACTACAGATGGACTCAGTGGACCAAGACCGGCACATTGCCGACTCTTACTCCCAAAAACGCAAAATAAACCACAATGAGATTGCCCGGGCGGTTTATGCCGTCCGGGCGTTTTCTGTAAACAATAATAATTCAGCCTTCGCTCTTCATTTTGGAATGAGCGAAGGCTGAAGCTGTTAATGCTGTTATATACCAGCGCCGGTTCAGACAAAAAAATGGAGCGGATGACGAGGCTCGAACTCGCTACCTCCACCTTGGCAAGGTGGCGCTCTACCAGATGAGCTACATCCGCAACAACAGGTGGTATTCTAGCAGAACTTTCGCGGTTTGTCAACAGTATAACAAAAAAATTATTGTTGTTTACTTCGTATTGTTGTGCTATAATATAGTGAATTTTTGCTGATTACAGTAGTTTATTCAATATTGAGAGGAAGGGGGCGCCGGAATGAAAATTGTTGTGACAGGGTCTAAGGGTCAGCTTGGCAGCGACGTTGTTGAATTTTTGCTTAAGAACAACATTGAATGCATCGGCGCCGACCTGCCGGATATTGATATAACTGACGAAAAAGAGATTTCGGAATTTCTGTTTCGTGAAAAACCCGACGCTGTTATGCATTTTGCCGCTTTTACCGATGTTGACGCTGCAGAGGAAAACAGGGATGAATGCAAAAAAATTAACTGCGACGGAACTTTATACATTGCCAAGGCGTGTGAGAAAATCAATGCCGCTTTGCTTTACACAAGTACAGACTATGTTTTTGATAACTCCGGTGAAAATTTTTCCGGAATTGATTCGCCTGTTAACCCGGTTAACTATTACGGATTAACAAAATATCAGGGCGAGGAAATCATCAGAAAAAACTGCTCAAAATATTTTATTGTCAGGATTTCATGGGTCTTCGGAGAAAACGGCAAAAATTTTATAAAAACCATGCTTCGCTTGAGCGAAGAAAAGGACAGTATCAGTGTTGTTGACGATCAAATCGGTTCGCCGACATACACTAAAGACCTTGCGCCGCTGCTGTGTTCAATGGTTTTTTCGGATAAATACGGCGTTTACCACGCAACTAACGAAGGCGTTTGCTCCTGGGCTCAGCTTGCAAAATACGTTTTTGATGTTGCCGGTAAGAATACAACGGTAACACCTATAAAAACCGCAGAATATCCCTCAAGGGCGCAAAGACCTTTAAATTCACGGTTATCAAAATCATCTCTCGACAGTGCCGGGTTTGACCGTCTGCCGTCATGGCAGGACGCTGTCAGGCGCTTTTTAACCGGCATGAATTGTATTAATAATTCATCCGGCAATACAACTGCTGACAGTGCCACCGGTTCCGGAATTTTTGACGAGATAATGGACAAATTTCAGAGTCTTGCCGAAACTTACTCCGATTTTAACGCGGAAAAGAGGTTTGATGAGAGAAAAAAGGCGTTCAGCGAAAAAAGCGAAATAGAAATGCAGGGTATCCGCGAAGATATAGAACGCCGTTATTCACAGCAGCTTGAAAAAGCGCTGAAAAATCACGACAGCATTGCCGCCGGTGAATTGCCCGCTTCGGAAACAGGAATTCAAAAAGAACCTGAGGTTTTTAATATTACCGTTCTGACCGGAGAAAACGAAGAAAAATCGGATATCATGCCCGATATTTCAGCTTTATCTGTGCCCGAAAATCAGAATGAAGAAAGTTTTTCCTTTAACGGTAAAAGTTCCTTATACAAAGCTGTTTATTCATTAGGCGATTGTGTCACAAAAATAATTTCGACTGTTTTTCGAATTATAGTTTTTGTTATTACTTTTCCGTTCATATTTTTAAGAGATAAATTCCGCCTTTTAACAAAGGATTTACGGCTTTCAAGAAAAAAAGCTAAAATGGCTTTTATTAA
This sequence comes from Clostridiales bacterium, assembly GCA_024697575.1. Taxonomy (GTDB): domain Bacteria; phylum Bacillota; class Clostridia; order Oscillospirales; family Acutalibacteraceae; genus CAG-177. The sequence goes on along the minus strand of JAILFM010000128.1, from coordinate 50,563 downwards.
AGAAATGGCTGTTTTCCGCTTTGAAATCCGTACATCGTCACGGGCGTTTCGCAAAGCGATAGCTCAACCGAAAAAACTGCCGGGGGTTATCTCACATTATACAAAAAAGGCTTTAATAAATCACAGGGGACTTTTTAAAAGCATTTTTTTTGATATTCTTCCCGTAGCGTCGCTTGTTGTTCTTATAACAGCCTTCTCATCTTTGAAAAGTCTGACATTTGCTCTTGAGGTTATCTATGACGGTGAGAGCATCGGCTATATAAGCGACGAATCGGTTTTTCTTGACGCAAAAGATAAGTTTCTTGAACGGACGGCGTCACAAAGTCTGCCCGAAGGTTCATCCTCACAATACGCCCTCGCAATCGTATCACTTGATAAACTTAGCGACGCGAACACTATATCCGACAAAATGGTTCACAGCAGTATTGATAACCTGACCGACGCATGCGGAGTATATATTGACGGCAGGTTTATATGCGCTGTCAAGAATGAAACGGACGCTAAAACGGTTTTTTACAATATTCTTGAGCCTTATGAACAGCAGGCGGAGGAAGAAGGCTATGTTATCGGTTTTGCCGAAAAGATAGATTATATCCAAGGGGCTTACGCCGACAGCGAAGATATCATATGGGAGCCGTCAAAGCTCGAGTCGGTTGTTGCCGGCGAAAAGGGCAACACCATGGTTTATATCATCAGTGAAAGCGATACCGTTTCTTCAATCTGTGACAGAAACTCCGTTACCGAGCAAATGGTGCAGCAGGCCAACCCGGATTATGATCTGACGCACCTTGTCGTGGGCGACAGAATCCTTTTGCCGGTTGTTGACGGGCTTGTAAACATAAAAAAAACCATGACTACCACTTCCGTACGCACGGTAAAATATTCAACCGAGCGGAAAAAAGATCCCTCGAAATACAGCGGATTCTTTACGGTTCTTCAAAAGGGCGTCGACGGCAGTGAGAGGGTCACCAAAACCGTTACATATATTAACGGAGAGATGAGCGGAACGGAGTATTCCTTTGATACTCTTGTTGAGCCGGTTAATGAGGTTGTTATGGTAGGTTCCATGACATCGTATAACGGCGTTTATATCGGTGAAGCGTCAGATTACGGCTTTTTATGGCCGGCGCCTCACTGCCGCAGCACGTCGTCGGGATACGGCTGGCGGTCAAGCGGCTGGCATAAGGGAATTGATCTTTGCACCGGTAACGGCACGGCATACGGTTCGCCCGTAATCGCGGCAAAATCCGGCAGAGTTGAGGTTGTTCAGCGTTCAATGTCCGGCTACGGTCAGATGGTTCTTATCAATCACGGTGACGGCTTCAAGACAAGATACGCACATATGGTTGTGGGTTCAATAACTGTTTCAGTTGGGGAGTATGTTGAGGCAGGTCAGCAAATCGGTAAGGTCGGCTCAACCGGCAACTCAAGCGGTCCTCACCTTCATTTTGAAGTTATTTATAACGGAGAGTTAAAAGATCCGTCAAAATATATTTCACGCTGAGTCAGTATCGGAGGAATAATATGAGAGTCATTACCGGCATTTCACGCGGAATACGCTTGAAAACTCCGGATAATCTTAACACAAGGCCGACATCCGAAAAGGTTAAAGAAGCGGTTTTCAGCGCGCTTCAGTTTGAGATTGAGGGCAGAAGAGTGCTTGACCTTTTTGCAGGTTCCGGTCAAATGGGTATAGAGGCTCTGAGTCGGGGCGCAAAAAGCTGTGTTTTTGTTGACAGTTCTCAGGAAGCTGTTAAAATAGTTGAGGAAAATCTGAAAAAAACAGGGCTTTCGATAAAAGCGAGGGTTGTAAAAACGGATTCTTCCGCATTTCTTAATATGTCGGGCGATACCTATGATATTGTCTTTCTCGATCCGCCCTATAACACAGGTCTTCTTGAAAATTCGCTTGAAAAAATCGGACAGTTCCTTGCAACCGGCGGCGTTGTCGTTTGCGAACATCCGTTCGGTGCAGTTTTACCGCCCGAAATCAATCATCTGGTTAAAGACAGAGAATATAAATACGGTAAAATAGCCGTAACTATTTACAGAAAAGAGTGATTATTTGAAAATCGCCGTTTGCCCGGGTTCTTTTGACCCGATAACAAAGGGACATGTGGATATTATCAGACGCGCTGCGGCGCTTTTTGACGAAGTAATCGTGGTCGTGATGATTAATTATTATAAATCTTCCGGCTGTTTTGACGCTGAGGAAAGATCCCGTTTAATTAAACGCAGTGTTGAGGATATACCTAACGTTAAAACCGACGTATACGGCGGACTTTTGGCGGATTATGTTAAAAAAGTGAACGCCTGCGCTGTTGTAAAAGGCTTAAGAGCCATGTCAGACTTTGAGTATGAATTTCAGCAGGCTCTGACAAACAAAAAAATAAATCCGGATTTTGAAACGGTATTTTTACCCGCTGACGGGGACCATATGTTCCTGTCTTCAAGCCTTGTTAAGCAGGTTTGCGAATTCGGCGGAGATGTTACGGATTTTCTTCCGCCGCAGATTTGCGAAGATGTGATAAAAAAGATAAAAGGAAGGAACTTATCAAAATGAACATTGATCAGTATCTTGATGAACTTGACGACCTTGCCGAAAACGGTTCCAAGGTTGCTTTCAGCAACAAAATAGCAATTGACGGCAAACAGATGAAGACACTTCTTGAAGATATCCGCCTGTCTTTGCCGACAGAAATTGCGCAGGCGAAAGCTATCGTTGCCGACAGAAACAATATTCTCGTCAAGGCAAAGGACGAGGCGGTTGCCGCAACGACCACTGCGCAGGAGAAATCGCGCGCTCTTGTCAGTGCGGCTGAAGACAAGGTCAGAGACCTTGCCATGAAGACCGAAACCTATTGTAAGAACAAGGTTGATGAAGCCGAAGCAAGGGCGAGGCAGATTGTCAACACAGCTAAAGAAGAGGCGGCTGCCGTTAAAAATGCCGCCGACGCCGAGGCGGCGGCAATGGTTGAAGCGAGTGAGGTTGTTATCAGGGCCCGCGAAACGGCGGATACCGTCACGAAGGAAGCTCAGGATGCTGCAGCTGCAACCGTTTCCGACGCTCAGCAGCAGGCGGATTCAATAATCAAGGATGCTTACAGAAAAGCCGAAGAAATGGTTCAGCTTGCGAAGAAAACAAGCGAAGAAGCGATAGCCAAGGCAAATAAGTGGTCAGAAGAAATCAGAGTATCCGCTTCTGATTTTTCCAATGACGTTATTGCGAGGGTTGATTCGGCTGTTGAAAACGCTCTTAAGGAAATCAAAGATGCCAAAGCATATGTTGCCTCTGTTACCGGCAACGCAGTGAGTGAAAATTGAATGGGCGGGAAATCTGTCTTTGCAAAAACCAGATATTTTATCATTGACATGGACGGCACGTTTTATTTAAGCGGCTCTCTTATATCCGGCAGTGTCGATTTTATCGATAAACTGTTATCAACGGGCAGGGATTACTGCTTTTTCACGAACAATTCGTCAAACAATGTTGCCGTTTGTTGTGATAAGCTTCAAAAAATGGGCTTTCCGGTCGGAGAAGATAAAATAATAATTTCGACCTTTGTTGCCGCAGATTATATAAACAGCCGCTATCCCGGCGCGTCCGTTTATCTTCTGGGCAATGAAAGGCTCAGAAACGATATGATAAAAGCCGGTGTGAAGTTGACTGAGGATGAGCCGGACATAGTTTTGCTCGGTTTTGACACAACGATTACATATGAAAAAATTCACAAAGCCTCAAGATATATTGCCGGGGGCTGTGTTTACCTTGCGACACATCCGGATGTGAACTGCCCGACGGCAGACGGCTTTATGCCGGACGCAGGGTCATTTATCGAGCTTTTTTACACTTCAACCGGTAGAAGACCGGTTGTGCTCGGCAAACCTGAAACACCTACGGTTGACTACATTACAAGGCACTTTGCCTGCGGCAGGGATGAAATTGCCTTTGTCGGTGACAGGCTGGCAACCGATATTGCCATAGGCATGAACCACTCAATTCCCTGTGCGCTGGTTTACAGCGGTGTAACGGATGAAAAAGAGTATATGTCGTCACCGATAAAAGCCGATATCGCCGTTAAAAATCTTAAAGAACTGTCCTTTTATATTTGATGTAATCAGGCAGTCCCGTTACCATGAAAACAGCTGAGGTACAGAATGGACTTTTTTTCTTTTCTTAAACTTTTTTTGGGTCTTGCGTTCTTTCTTTTCGGCATGAGCACAATGAGCTCCGGCCTTGAAAGAATGGCAGGCGGCAAATTGGAATACGCCCTAAAAAAGATGACGGCAAAGCCGTTTTTGAGTCTTCTTCTCGGCGCGGGGATAACTATAGCAATCCAGTCGTCGTCGGCAACGACGGTCATGATAGTCGGTCTTGTCAATTCCGGTATAATGGAGTTTTCCAGGACGGTATATGTTATTTTCGGCGCGGATATAGGCACAACACTGACAGCGTGGATTTTGTCGCTTACAGGTATACAGAGCGACACTTTCATACTTAAGATGCTGAAGCCCGAGAACTTTTCGCCCGTTCTTGCTTTTATCGGCGTGTTTATGGCAATGATAAGCAAGGATGAAAAAAAGAAAAATATCGGCAATATCTTTGCCGGGTTCGCGGTTTTGATGTATGGCATGAAGTTTATGAGCGATGCCGTCAGTCCGGTGGCGCAGATGCCGGCATTTACATCGCTTCTTACTTCGTTCTCAAACCCGGTAATAGGCATGCTTATCGGTGTTGTCGTAACGGCTGTCATTCAGTCTTCGGCGGCGTCGATTGGTATTTTGCAAGCGCTTGCCATGACCGGCAGTATCACCCTCGGTATGGCGGTACCTATTGTCATAGGTCTTAATATCGGCACATGTATAACTGCTGTTATATCCTGTATCGGTACCGATGCGTCGGCAAAGCGGGTTGCTTTTGTCCACACGGCTATTAAGGTTATCGGAGCTTTGGTTTTTCTGCCGCTTTACCTTATTGTTGACGGTGTTACCGGTAAAGCGTATTCCGCCATTACGGTTAACGCCGTGCACATTGCTTTGATACATTCTGTATATAACATTCTTGTGACGGCTATTCTTATGCCGTTTGCAAAGCTTCTTATAAAGCTTGCGGAGAATATGGTAAAGGATAAGAAAAAAGCAGCTCAGAGCGAAGAAGTGTTTAAACTCGATGACCTGCTTCTTCGCCAGCCGTCGGTTGCCGTTAACGAATGTGAAAGCTATACGTTGAAAATGGCAAAGCTTTCCCACGAGGTGCTTCTTGATTCCTTCGGGCTCATGCACCGGTATGATAAAAATCTTGCGAAAAAAGTTTTGGAAGAAGAGGATACCATTGACAGGCTTGAGGACGCAATCGGGTCATACCTTGTCAAGCTTTCTTCAAGGGCTATGCTGCCGGCTGACAGTCACCGTATTTCAAAAATGCTTCACACAATCGGGGATTTTGAACGCCTCGGTGACCACGCCGTCAACCTTATGAAAACCGCTCAGGAAATGCACGACAAAAATATTGCCTTTACCGGCGATGCGGAAAGAGAGCTTGCCGTTCTCCGCGAAGCGGTTGAAAACATTATTTCAATCACCATGGTTGCCTTTGAGAACAATGATTTGAATCTTGCGTGTGAGGTTGAGCCTCTTGAACAGGTAATTGACAGCCTGACGGTTGAAATAAAGTCTCACCATATTAACAGACTTCAGAGCGGCGGCTGCACCATTGAAATGGGCTTTGTGCTTTCGGACACACTGACGAATTTTGAAAGAATAAGCGACCACTGTTCCAACATAGCCGTTGCGGTTATTGAACTTTATAAAGGCAGCTTTGATACTCACAAATATCTTAACAGCATTAAATATGACAACAGCAGGTTTATTGAAACATTTTCAAAATTTGAACAAAGATACAGAATATAACGACGGAGGATTTTGAGTTGTTTTCAGATTATATTGACACAATAGGTTATGTCGCCGGCGTTGACGCCGAAGTCGGCTCGGCGATGAAAAGCGAACTTGAGCGGCAGAGAAGAAACCTTGAGCTTATTGCCAGCGAAAACATTGTTTCGCCGGCTGTTATGGCGGCAATGGGTTCCGTTTTGACAAATAAGTATGCCGAGGGTTACCCCGGCAAAAGATATTACGGCGGCTGTGAAGAGGTTGACAAGATTGAAATTATCGCTATTGAGCGAGCCAAAAAGCTTTTCGGCGCAGACTGCGCCAATGTTCAGCCGCACTCAGGCGCTCAGGCGAATATGGCGGCATATGCCTCGGTTTTGAAACCGGGTGACACGGTGCTCGGTATGTCGCTTGCAAACGGCGGTCACCTGACCCACGGTTCACCGGTCAACGCCAGCGGAAAACTTTACAACTTCATATCCTACGGTCTTGATGAAAACGGATATATTGACTACAACAAAATTGAAGAATTGGCGAATACCGAACACCCGAAGCTGATTGTTGCGGGAGCTTCGGCTTACCCGAGAATAATTGATTTTAAAAGAATAAGTGAGATTGCAAAGTCGGTCGGCGCATACTTTATGGTTGATATGGCGCATATCGCCGGGCTTGTAGCTGCGGGCGTTCATCCTTCGCCTGTTCCTTATGCCGATATTGTAACTTCAACTACTCATAAGACTTTGAGGGGACCCAGAGGCGGTCTTATCCTTTCTAAAAAAGAGCTGGGCGCCGCCGTTGATAAGGCCATCTTCCCGGGCAATCAAGGCGGACCGCTCATGCATATAATTGCTGCAAAGGCTGTTTGCTTTGGAGAGGCGCTTAAAGATGAGTTTAAAACTTATCAGAAACAAATAGTCGCCAACTGCGCCGCTCTTGCCGAAGGGTTAAGAGAAAACGGGATTAATATGGTTTCCGGCGGAACGGATAATCATCTCATCCTCGTTGACCTCAGGGGCACGGGCGTAACCGGCAAAGAACTTGAAAAGCGCCTTGACAGCGTTTATATCACCGTCAATAAAAATGCGGTTCCCAATGACCCGGAAAAGCCGTTTGTGACAAGCGGAATAAGACTCGGTACGGCGGCTGTCACCACAAGGGGACTTAAAGAGGCGGATATGGATAAAATTGCCCGTTTTATCGCCCTTTGTGTTACCGATTTTGAAAACAGCGAAGAAAAAATCCGTGATGAGGTCGGAAAAATCTGCGGTGCGCATCCGCTGTATGAATAAGTGATAAGTATTTGGTCGGAATTATTTGAAAACGGCTTAGGAAAACGCTGATTAAATCGAAGTGCTTCCTTTGAGAATATATTTATATGTTGTTATTCGGAGGAAAAAACGATGCTACCATATGTTTTTACGGGTTTGGGTTTTGCGTTGCTCTGTGTATTTTTAAAATTCAGAGTCAGCAAAGGACCGTGCGCTCAGGTGACGGTTATCAAAGCGTCCGTGTCCATCGGGTTTATGCTCACAGTGTTCAGTGCAGTTTATAAATGTGCAGACAAAACCGCGCTTGCGGTTTGCTTAGGGCTTATGTTCGGTATGTTAGGCGATATTTTTCTTGACCAGAAGTTTGCCCATCCCGAAAGCGCAAAGGTATATACATTTGCGGGGTTTATTGTTTTTGCCGTCGGCCATGTTTTTTATATAGCGTTCTTAATAAAAAACTTTTATGTTCAAGGCAAAACTCTGTATGTCGTTGTTCCGGTCGCCGCCGCGATTCTGGTTGCCGTACTGAATGTTTTAAGTGAGAAATTAATGAAACTCAGGTACGGTGAGTACAAGGGAATTACGGTTTTTTACAGCATTATTCTTTTTTCGTTTGTTGCCCTGTCATTTTCAATGGCTTTGCTCGGCGGGTTTAAAAACACCGTTTGTGTTATGATATTTACAGCGAGTGTTTTCTTTGCCGTTTCAGACTTGATACTCAGCGGCACATATTTCGGTGAAGGCAAATCACGCCCCGTTGACATTATAACGAACCACGTGACCTATTACATTGCGCAGTATCTGATAGCTCTGAGTCTTTGCTTTGCTTAAGTTTTACAGTGAAAATTGCGCAGGTAAACGGCGCAATATGCTCTATCACGACGTTGTCACCCAAAAGCCTTCCTTCACAGTTTATGAATTTTGCGTCTGTAAATCCGCCGCCGACCTTAACGGCGGCGTTTTCTATTGCGTCGTCAAAGAAGTTGCCTATCAGTACCGAGCGCTCATCTTTGTCTTCACTGCACATGATATATGTGTCGGGATAACCGAAAAGAAACGCGGGCAGCGCTTTGCCGAAATACCTTATTGTCTGTTCAATCTGACTCGCTCTTGCGTACTGTTTGAACGCATGCTCACCCGCATAGTATCCGTCAAAGGCAAATACCAAAAAACGCTGACCGTTCTTATTTTCATACCGGTATGAGGCAACGGTTTTTTCATTTTTTCTAACGGCATAGCTTTCAATCACAGCGTTGTCTTTAACTTTTATGTCAAAGAACTCCGAACTGTTCATGTTGACATATTCCCCGCTTTGAACAAAGTATTCTTCTTCAGCCGGTGAGCAAGCCCCTATTTCGACAAGTCCGGTGTCCACTCCGAGAGAGAGAAGGATTTCGGCTGCGCGAACATCAAGAATCAATCCGCTGCCGGTTTCTTCATCCGAAAGATACCGAGCGTTCTCACCGAATGCAACACCTGCGACACCCTTACCCACATATACTGTAGGTACCGAGCAGGCTGTCATGAGCTTTGAAGCGGCTGAAAAAAAGGTGTTTTCTATATCATCTTTTCCGTCAAAGCTGCCTGTCACCGTCATTGTTTCAAATTTGTTTTTGAACTCAAATACGCGTATGCCGGTTGCTGTCTTATCCGCAAACGCTGCATGCACCTTTTCATAAAGTGAGCGGTTTTTAATGTGTCTGTCCGTATAACCCGGTTCATAGTCGGGGCTTGACGAATAGTCAAACATATATTTAAGAATGCCGTGCGTACAGCCCGAAGCTCTCAAGGCAATGTCAAAGCATTCCAGCCTGCTTGCCGAGCAGGCAAAACGCGGCCTCGGGTAGCAGTCACCTTCAGAGACAATCTCCAACCCTTCACGGCACCAGGCGCTTTCCATACGCTCAAGCTCAATTACATCCTGCAAACGGCAGCCGAAAAATCTATTCTGGCTCCAATACGGCGCGCCGATCAGGCGCAGGAACGGTTTTGTTCTGCCTGCGAGCAGTACGCTGATTTCGTCCGCCGAAACGCCGCAGAAATCCCACACGTCCATGCAGGCGCAAAGCCCTATGCGTATGTCCGGATTAACGCGGTCAACAGCTTCGCGCATTTCACTTGCGAACAGTTTCAGAAAATGACCGTTTGCTTTTAGAAATGCCGAACGGTATTTATTGCTTTTGCCGCCGAATATTTTTTTGCCGATATCATCCGGCAGGGTTTCATCACCTGTCAGTTCAGACCAAAGCCGCCTGTGATTAGGGCAGGCACAGCCAAGGCCGAAATCCTGAAAGCCGTAACGGTAGTCGTCGTCATACAAAATCATATCCGGAGCACAAGCGGCTAATTGTGCGGCATATTCTGCGGCAAATTGCCGGAATGACGCGTCGGACGGGCAGACCTGGTTTTTACTTTCACCGCCGCTTGGCGATGACATATGGATATAACGGCTGACCCTCTGCACCATAAAAGCCCACAGCCATACGCCTGTTTCAAACCCGGCTTTCTTAAAAACCGGGATGAATTTTTTCAGCGCGGACATCTGGGCTTGACGCTTGTCGCTGTCGGTTTCGTAACAGCCTATTGAAATCAGAACACGAACCGCGCCGACTTCACGCAGTTTTTCAATGTATTTTTCAACCCCGTACCTTTCGCATGTTTTCAGCGTAATCGGTACCGATACATTATACATGCTTTTCCTCCTGCACTGTTTTTTATTCTGTGCGTATCAACGCCATATAAAAAATGCTTGTAATGGTTGTTAAAATATGGTAGATTAAAGAAAAAACAAGAAAGGATCAAAACGAATGAAGCATAACTCATTGTAAGTTTTATATCCTCATGTGGGGGACGGATGTCTCTCGCATTTTTGGCTTTAAAAGGACCGGCGCAAATGAATGCATTTTATCTTTACGCGTTGTATAGTTGGTTTATTGAGCTTTAATTTACAGGAGAAAAAATGACTGTTCTCAATGATGTTTCATACGGCACCCATGAAAGGAATATAGTGGATATCTATATCCCCGACAATCCGAAAACCCGCGAGGGAGTTGTTCTGATAATCCACGGCGGCGGGTGGAAGACGGGCGACAAATCAATTCACTCTGCCGACGCGCAGCGCCTTTGCTCTCTGGGATATATAAGCGCGGCGATGAACTACCGTTTTGTGTCTGAAAGTATCAATATTTCGGATGAACTCAGCGACATAACGGCGGCTCTTCAAAGAATTAAGGAAGTTTGCGCGCAGTACGGCTGCAATCTCACAAAGGTTATGCTTACCGGCGGCAGCGCCGGAGCGCATCTTTCAATGTTGTATGCTTACACAATGACGAATAAATCTCCGCTTGAAATCGTCGCTTTGTTTTGCAGTTGTCCGCCGGTTGACTGCGCCGCTCCGGATTTTTTAATCGGAATTAACGGTGAGTTTGAAAACTGGAAATATGAAGTACTTTCAGACTGCTGTTCAATGAAGATAACAAAGCGGAATTTTATGTCCCCCGAGTCGCAGGGAGCTCTTAAAAACATTTCTCCGCTGAAATATATTAGTAATTCCTCAGTCCCGATTGCTGTTTGCCAGGGGAAAAAAGATGAAATTGTGCCTTATAATCAGGTGGTTTCATTTGTCAACAGGCTTAAAGGCATGGAAGTGACGTGCGACTTAATAATCTACGAAAACTCCGGACACGCCCTTGGCATGGACCCTGAAGCCGCCGAAAAGGCAAATGAACTTATGAACGAATATATCCGGCTTTATCTTGAAAAACGGCGGTAAAGGTTATTCGGCGCCGAATACTCCCGTGAAGGCCTTACGGCTGTAAAGAATATTCCCTTGTGAATCGGTTATTTCGATAACAGCGTCAAATCTGGAATCATCGGTCATAAAGCGTATTACACAGCCGTCGTTCAGCGTAACACCGTTCGCACTGTAGTAGGCGTGTTGATCGTCAATTATTCTGATAATGAAATTTTCTTCCTCTGCCGTGTTGCCTGTTTGAATTTCACGCTGTTCCCCGGCCAGCAGATTTTTTATTGTTGCGCTGCCCCATAAAGAGCTTTTCATGTTTTCCTGTGTTTGGGGCAAAATCCAAATGTCGGCTTTTTCCACTTCGTTGATGAAAGTAATTTGTGATGATTGAGTCATGCTGTTACGGGAGGTTACTTTAAGCGAAATGTCACTGTCCGGCATCACAAAGGTGAGAACGAAACCGTGTTTACTGTCATAATCCTCACTCAGAGTAATGCTGTCATCACTCAAAGTGAAATGATAGTCGGTGTCTGTTGCGACCATAGGGTAGTACACGGTTACCTTTTCCCCGGCGGCATATAATGTTTTGGCGCTTTCAAAGCCGAAACCGTCAAAATTCAGCTTATGCTTGTTCCTGCCGCATCCAAAAAGCGAAAGCATAATTATTACTCCTAAAACTAAAAGAATCGAAAAGCTTTTTATTTTTTTCTTTATGTCCATAGTTAATAAAATCAGTTCGTAAATATTTTTAAACGCCCGTACAAAATCAGGTACGGGCGTTTTTTAGTGAACAGTGTACGGAAAAATTAACGCGCTTATCTTCTGGGTCTGCCGCCTCTGTTGCCGTGGGCGCCCCTTGACGGAGCTCTCGGCGCCGGGTCGTTTTCGGGAACGAGGCCTTTAACTTCAATAAGAGCGTCGCGGCGGCTGAAGTTAAGCCTGCCCTGTTCGTCCTTTGGCAAAACCTTTACCATAACGGTGTCGCCGACGTTTACAACATCTTCGACCTTGTCAACCCTCTTGACATCAAGCTGGCTTATGTGAACCATACCCTCTTTACCGGGTGCGATTTCAACAAAAGCGCCGAATGACATGAGCCTTGTAACAACTCCGTTATAGATAGCGCCCTCTTCGGGATCGTTTGCGATGGTTTCAACAATTTCAAGCGCGCGCCTTGCGTCATCAATATCGGTTGAAGAAATGTAGATACTGCCGTCTTCTTCAACATCGATTTTGCAGTTGCATTCGGCGCAGATTTTCTGAATGACTTTGCCCTGTTTGCCGATGACATCGCCGATCTTATCGGGATCGATTTTTGTTGTGAGCATCTTGGGCGCCCACTTTGAAAGCTCCTTGCGCGGCTCGGCAATAACAGGAGTCATAATCTCATCTATAATGTAGCAACGGGCTTTGTAGGTCTTTTCAAGCGCTTCTTTGATGATAGCGGGTGTCAGGCCGTGAACCTTGAGGTCCATCTGAATGGATGTGATGCCCTTCTTTGTGCCGGCAACCTTGAAATCCATATCGCCGAAGAAATCCTCAAGACCCTGAATGTCAACCATTGTCATGAAGCGCTCGCCTTCGGTTATAAGACCGCATGAAATGCCGGCGACGGGAGCTTTGATGGGAACGCCCGCTGCCATGAGCGAAAGGGTGCTGCCGCATACGGAGCCCTGTGAAGTTGAGCCATTTGACGAAAGAACCTCAGACACAACGCGGATTGTATACGGGAACTCCTCAACCGATGGTAAAACAGGTATCAGTGAACGCTCCGCAAGAGCGCCGTGACCGATTTCGCGGCGACCGGGACCTCTTGAAGGTTTGGTTTCGCCGACCGAATAGGACGGGAAATTGTAGTGATGGATGTAACGCTTGCTGTCTTCCTCGTCAAGACCGTCAAGCAACTGATTGTCGCTCATCGGGCCGAGGGTTGTAACGGACAGTACCTGGGTCTGACCTCTGGTGAACATACCTGAGCCGTGGACTCTGTCAAGCAGGTCAATTTCTGCGTTAAGAGGTCTGATTTCATCAATACCTCTGCCGTCAACACGCTTGCCGTCGTCAAGCAGCCAGCGGCGGACAACGTATTTCTGCACTTTATAGAGACATTCGTCAATCTTAACTTCCATTTCGGGGTAGATTTCATCGAATTTCTCATGAACTTTTTCATAAACGGGTTTTAATCTCTCGTCGCGTATTCTCTTGTCATCAGTATCAAGAGCAATGCGGATATCATCAATGGCAAAATCCTTGATAGCCTCATACATTTCGGGGTCGGGGTCGTTTGACGGGAAGTCAACCTTCTCCTTGCCGATTTCAGCTTTAATGCCGTTTATGAATTCAACCAGGCGCTGATTTTCCTTGTGAGCGAACATAATGCCGTCAAACATATCTTCGTTGCTCACTTCGTTTGCGCCGGCTTCAATCATAGCGACAAGATCGCTTGTTGAAGCGACGGTAACATACATATCGGTTTTTGCTCTTTCCTCAAGAGTCGGGTTTATGACATATTTGCCGTCAACAAGGCCGACAACTACGCCGGCGATGGGACCGTCCCAGGGAATTTCTGAGATTGAAATGGCGACCGAAACGCCGAGCATAGCGGTGATGCCCGGTTCACAGTCCGGGTCAACGGACATAACCGTCGCGACAACGCCTACATCGTTGCGCATATCCTTGGGAAAAAGGGGACGGATTGGTCTGTCGATTACGCGCGAAGCGAGAGTAGCCTTTTCGCTCGCTTTGCCTTCACGGCGCTGGAATGAGCCGGGAATTTTACCGACTGAATAAAGCTTTTCTTCATAGTCAACAGACAGCGGGAAAAAGTCAACGCCTTCGCGGGGCTTCGGCGCCATGGTTGCGGTGCAAAGCACGTTTGTGCCGCCGTAACGAACAAGGCATGCTCCGCCGGCAAGCTGTGCCATTTTGCCGACTTCAACAACAAACGGTCTGCCGGCAATTTCGGTTTCATACTTTTTGAAGGATTCAAAAAACATTGCATTTACCTCTTTTCTGTAAAAATATATTCCACAGTCTCCGGTTTTAGCAATGGATTCAGAATACAAAGCAGCAATCCTCACCGTATATTCTCAATCAACTGCTAAACCCCTTTAAGACTGTAAAAAACAAAAACAGTGCAGGCGGAGCGCAAAACTCCGCCTGCGACACAATCCGAATTATTTACGCAAACCGAGTTTTGCGATAAGAGCGCGGTAACGCTCAATGTCGTTCTTCTGAAGGTATGCGAGAAGGTTTCTTCTGCGACCGACCATCATAAGAAGACCTCTTCTTGAGTGATGGTCCTTTTTGTGCACTGAAAGGTGCTCGTTAAGGTCGTTAATTCTTTTTGTGAGAACAGCTACCTGAACTTCGGGTGAACCGGTGTCACCCTCGTGGGTTGCGTATTCAGCCATGATTGCCTGTTTTTCAGCCTGTGTCATTTTTTCACCTCATTAATTTATTTGCCTCGTTTCTCAGTGACCGGCAGGTGAATTCCGCTATGGCGGCTTACTCCGGGGACCGGGAAGCGGGCGAAAGCTCCTGCATTATAACACATTAGGTTTAAAAAGTAAAGGGTTTTCAAAACAATTATTATATGCTAATATATGGAGCGTACAGGCAGTAAACGGCCTCGGAGAGGAGCTTATTATGTTTGCGAGAATCAACAGTATGGGTCTTTACGGTATTGACAGCTATATGGTCGGTGTTGAGGTTGACTTCGGTCAGGGCGGTTTGCCGAAAGTTGAAATAGTGGGCTTACCGGATACTGCTGTCTCGGAATCAAAAAACCGTGTCCGCTCCGCCATAAGAAATTCCGGCCTTTATATGCCGTCATCTGCCATAACGATTAATCTTTCTCCTGCCGATGTGCGAAAAGAGGGCCCTGTTTATGACCTGCCCATACTTGTTGCGCTTTTGAAAGCGGGGAACCAGATAAACTGTGACACGAATGACAGCGCATTTGTCGGTGAGCTTTCGCTTGACGGGCTTGTAAGACATATTAACGGCGTTTTGCCCATGGTTATAAGAGCAAGAAACAGCGGCATAAAAAATGTTTTTGTGCCGGCAGCCAATGCGAATGAAAGCAGCGTTGTTGACGGAATCAATGTATACGGCGTTGAAAATATCAGGCAGTTAATTGATCACCTCAAGGGTGTTGAAAAACTGCGTCCGGTTGAGTTCAATGAAAACGAAGAAATGCGCTGTCACGCTCCGTTACCAGATTTCAAGGATGTTATGGGTCAGCAGGAGGCAAAGTATGCCCTTGAGATTGCAGCTGCCGGCGGTCACAACATTATTATGGTCGGTCCTCCGGGGAGCGGCAAAAGCATGCTTGCAAAAAGGTTGCCGTCAATCCTGCCGGAAATGACATTTGAAGAAAGCCTTGCCACAACAGAAATATATTCGATAGCCGGCGCATTGCCTGAGGGAGTGTCGCTTATTCGCGAAAGACCGTTTCGCTCGCCTCATCATACTGTGTCGCCGGCGGGTCTGTCGGGCGGCGGAGCCGTTCCGCGTCCGGGTGAAATCTCTTTGGCTCATAACGGCGTATTGTTTCTTGATGAGCTGCCGGAGTTTTCACGCCGTTCAATGGAGGTTCTGCGCCAGCCGATTGAAGACGGCAGTGTGACAATTTCCAGGGCGGCAGGTTCGCTCACCTATCCATGTTCTGCAATGATTGTGTGCGCCATGAACCCGTGTCCGTGCGGATATTTCGGTCACCCGAAGAAGCAGTGCACCTGTTCGCCGGGAAGCGCGCGTAAATATATTTCAAAGGTTTCGGGACCCATGCTCGATCGTATTGATATTCACATTGAAGTGCCGCCGGTTGATTTTGAAAAGCTGTCCGGCAAAGTTCCCGGCGAAAGCAGCGCCGCAATAAGAGAACGGGTAAAAGCCGCCCGTAAAATTCAAAATGAAAGACTAAAAGGTACTCCGGTAACCTGCAACGCAAAAATGGATGCCGCAATGACAAGGCAGTTCTGCTGCCCCACGCCCAAGGCCATGGTACTGCTTGAACAGGTGTTTGAAAAGCTTGATTTTTCAGCAAGGTCCTATGATAAAATTTTACGCGTCGCAAGAACAATAGCCGACCTTGAAAACAGCGTTAATATTGAAGCGGAGCATATTGCCCGCGCTGTACAGTTCAGAAGCCTTGACAGAAAGTTTTGGAACAGATGAAAACTAACACTTTTTCAATACAGAATCGCTCTCAGAAATGGGATAATCTCAAATTCATCCTGATTTTTCTTGTTGTTCTGGGCCATGTTGCGGACAGGTTTGCCGATGTGTCTTACGCAACGGGCTGTCTTAGATTTATCATTTATTCTTTTCATATGCCGGCATTCATCTTTGTGTCGGGGCTTTTCGGCAAAAAGAATATTGATGAAAAAAGGTGGAATAATCTTGCATCCTACCTTGTGCTGTATCTTATAATCCACTCTTTGATTTTTATTTCACGCTGGGCGGCAAACGGAACAAAGCCCGCTTTTAAACTCTTTTCAACAAGCGGAGCGGCGTGGTATATTCTTGCGCTTTTCTTTTTCAGCATTATAACTATGCTGACCAAAAATGCAAAACCTTCCGCACTTATTATCTTTTGGATTATTCTTGCGTGCATTGCCGGCTATGACAACAGCATAGGGGATTTTCTGTGCCTTTCGAGAGTGATTGCCTACTATCCGTTTTACTATTTGGGGTACATTTTAAATCCGAAGGAAGTTGAGGTTTTTTTTGAAAAAAGAAAGTGGCAGCTGAGAATTATTTCCGCCATTTTATTAGCCGCCGGAATTATTATTGCCGCTGTCTTTTATGACAGCATAAAGGATATCAAATTTATTTTTACCGGCAGAAATTCTTATTCGGTTATAAAACCGAACTGCCCCTATGCGTTTACCTTCCGTCTGATATGTTATGCCGTATCGGCTGTTATGACTTTTTGCGTCATTTCACTCACGCCTTCAAAAACCCCTTTCGGGCATTTATCAAGGTGGGGAGCAAAAAGCCTTCAGGTTTATGCCGTTCATTATCCGCTGATGGTTTTGCTTTTGAAATTTGTGAGCGAAAAATACAATCTGCCGGCTTATTTTGTTTCAAAACTGCCGCTTTATGAAATTCTGATTGCGGTTCTTATTACAGCAGTGTGCCTTCTGCCCTTCTGGGGTACCGCGCTGGAAAAAGCAAAAGGATGTCTTAGGGAAACGCTGATTAAATCACCGCACTCATAACGGCGGCAGCTTTTCCGCCTGATTTTGTCTCAAATCTTGAAATAAACAAATTATTTCTGCAATTTTTCGACTTCATCAGTCGAAAAACCTGCTCGCCGTTCTAAACACCCCGATTTAATCAGCGTTTCCCTTAAAAATTATGCGAAAAAACCGCAATGACAGCGTAATTGTGTGTTTTTGGGGGTCACTCGATTAACGAGTGACCCCCAAAAACAACTTATCTTTTAATTGTTCTGTAAACTGTGCCGTTTTCAAGCGCTGTTCCGTACGCTTTCGCAAGGGAAGAAACGGATTTTACAATGTACCCTTCTTCGTGAAGCATCGGCATAACCTTTTCAACCGTTTCGGCGCTGAATTGATAAACATCGTGCATCAGAACGATTGACCCCGGTTTGCCTTTAACCTCATCCATGATGTACTGAGCGAGTTCCTGCGCTGCCTGTTCGTTGCCGGCGTTCGCTTTTTTGCGCCAGTCGTTTGTGTCAACAGACCACAGAATAATCGGGCTGTCTATATTGCCCCTTATGTTTTTGCAAACCCCTCCGGGCGGTCTTAAAAGCAGGGGCTTAACTCCGGCGGCTTTTTCGATTTTTGCGCTGCTTTCTTCAATCTCCGCCGTACGGGTCTGTATTTCAAGAGAATCGAATTTCAGGTTGTGGTTTTCGGTGTGATTGCCTATTTCACACCCCATTTTGACAGCGCGTCTCATGGCTTTTGAGCCTTCTTCATCGATGTTACGCCCTATTACAAAGAATGTCGCTGTGTAACCGTAAGGCTCCATAGCGTCAAGTACTCTGTTGGTGAACTTGGCAATCGGACCGTCGTCAAATGTGAAAGCTATCATTTTTGAAAGCTGTTCGTCTGTATATACTTCGTTTTCGGGGCTGCCGGTCTGATGTTCGACCCGGCTTCCGCCTGATGTTACAGCTGCCGTTTTAACTACCGTTTGTGCAGATGTGCCGGATGTTTCCGAAGCGGTTGTTGCGGAAACATTAACTGTGTCGGGTCTGTTGTTTACCGATAAAATCAGTATTGCGCCGGCGACAAGAATAATAAGAACAAAAACAATGAGCGCTTTTTTCAAGATGTATCCTCTTTTCCGTTTTACACCATTCATTATACACCATTTTGCGTCAAAATAAAGGGGTAAAACGATTTTTTTCTTGACTGAAATATGTTAAAGGAGTAGAATGCTACAGAATTTTATTATGTAACAATTTACTGAAATATAAGAGGTGTTTTTATGCAAAACTTCAAAAAAGAGGAACTTAATACTCTTCTGAGTGATGTTGATAAGGAACTTGACGAATACAGGGCGCAGAATCTTTCTTTGAATATGGCGCGCGGAAAGCCCGGTAAAGCACAGCTTGAATTATCAAACGGAATACTTGATCCTTCTCTTCTCGGCTCGTTCAGGAGTGAATGCGGCTTTGATGTGAGAAATTACGGCGTTCTTGACGGGATTCCGGAAATTAAGACGATTTTTTCTCAGATGCTCGGCGTGCCCTGTGAAAACCTTATTGTGTTCGGTAACGCCAGTCTTAACATAATGTACGATTATATCGCGCAGTGCATGCTTTTCGGCGCCGGCGGTGAGCCGTGGGCAAAACAGGGCGGCATTAAATTTCTCTGCCCCGTGCCGGGTTATGACAGGCATTTTGCAATTCTTCAGCACTTCGGCATTGAAATGATAAATATCCCGATGGGTGAAGACGGTCCGGATATGGCTCTTATCGAAGAATATGTCAGGGATGAGAAAGTTAAGGGTGTTATCTGTGTTCCGATGTATTCAAACCCCGGCGGAGTAACTTTCAGCGATGATGTTGTGCGTGCCTTTGCTGCGCTTAAGCCTGCCGCAAAGGATTTCAGGGTAATTTGGGACAACGCTTATTGTGTTCATCATTTAGAAGAAAACGGAGACACTCTTCTTAATGTTTTTGAGGTTGCGAAAGAGTATTCAAGCGAAGATATGTTCATTGAAGTTACTTCGACTTCAAAGATTACCTTCCCCGGCGCGGGCGTATCTGTTATGGCGGCATCAAAAGCAAACATCGCTTCTGTTAAAAAAAGAATGACTGTTCAGACTATAGGTCATGACAAAATAAACATGTTAAGGCATGCCGCATTTTTTAAGAATTACGACGGCATCAAAGAGCATATGAAAAAACACGCGGCTGTTATCAAGCCGAAGTTTGATCTTGTGCTTGAAATTCTTGACAGGGAGCTTACTTCTTTGGGTATCGCTTCCTGGACAAAGCCAAAGGGCGGTTATTTTATCTCTCTTGACGTTATGCCCGGCACTGCCAAAAGGACCGTTGAGCTTTGCTCGCAGGCGGGCGTTACCCTGACGGGTGCGGGCGCAACATATCCTTACGGAAAGGACCCTGAAGATAAAAACATTCGTATTGCTCCCACATTCCCTGACCTTGACGAACTTAAGACGGCAGCGGAAATTTTGACTCTGTGCGTTAAAAAATCAGCTGTTGAAAAAACACTTGAGCTGTGATTATGGATTTTGAGTTTGTAGAAAACAAAAGGCTGAAAAAACAGCTTGAGTTTTTGACCGAGATTGACAAAATGAAAAATGTTTTCCGCCGTAATGCGCTTGTTGATGCATCAAGGCGTGAAAATGACGCGGAGCATTCGTGGCATCTTGCTCTTTATGTAATGTTACTCAATGAACACTGCAGTGAGAAGATTGATGTTGAGCATACCGTTAAAATGGTTGTCTGTCATGACCTGATTGAGATATACGCGGGCGACACTTTCGCTTATGATACCGACGGGTATAAAGACAAAAAGGAACGCGAAGCGGCTTCTGCCGACAGGCTTTTTTCGCTTCTTGACCCGGATCAGAGTCTGATGCTGCGCTCTTTGTGGGAGGAATTTGAAGAAAAGGCAACAACAGAATCTAAGTTTGCCAACGCCTGTGACCGTTTGCAACCGCTTTTGCATAATTACCTTACAGACGGCTTAACCTGGCGCGAGGGGAATGTCAAACTGCAGCAGGTGCTTGACAGAATGGATATAATCAGGCAAATCAGTCCCGGTCTTTGGCACATTGTCAAGGGTGTTGTGGACGCATATGTTCAAAACGGCGTGCTGAAATGAACATATATGCAAAATCATCGGCTTTATGTGAATTATAAAGTAAACGGATTGTTAATAAACTGTTAAACTGCAACAAAAAATATTGACTGTCAGTCATTTTTGGAGTAAGATTCAGAAAAAGTGACTGACAGTCATTTATTTTACCTACCGGGGGATGATATAATGCCTTCTGCCGCAGAAAATAAGAAGATAAAAAGGAAAAGAATTCTTGACTCCGCTTTTAATCTTTTTTCAATCAGCTCGGTGACTTCAACGGCTGTTGATGATATTGTCAAGATGGCGGGCGTTGCCAAGGGTACATTTTATCTGTATTTCAAGGATAAATATGATTTGCTTGATCAGATTGTAATCTATAAAAGCGCGGAACTGCTTGTAAATGCCATAAAGTTTGTTAAAAACAGCGTAAAAAGCAAAGCATTAAACGATATGATTCTTTGCATGGTCAGCTATGTCTGTGATTTTTTGGAGAAAAATAAAAACTTCACTACTTTACTTGACAAAAAACTGTCGCTTTGCGTGAGAGCCTTTTTTTCGGGTGAAAGTGAAGAGTATTCGTCAATCGGTCACACGCTTGTCAGTCAGTTTGTGGTGAACGGTTACAGCGAGCGGGATGCGCAGATGACAATTTATTTAATCACCGACCTTGTCGGTTCTGTTATGTGCGACGCAGTTATGGGAAATATACCGTTTAGCATGGACGAAGTAAAAGAATACCTGAAAAATTCAGTTTTCAGGATATTGGAGGCATAGGATAAATATGGTTCATAAAATTGCTTCATTTATCATCAAATTTCCGAAAACGGTTTTGCTTGCGGCAACGCTTCTTCTTATTCCGGCCGCTTTTGGATATATAAGCACTTTTGTCAATTATGATATTATGTCATATCTTCCGCAAAGTATTGAATCTGTTCAGGGCGAAGAAATTCTTGACGAAAAATTTGAGTGCGCCGCCAACGCTTTTCTTGTTATAGAGAATATGAAAAGCAAAGATGTGTCAGAATTAAAAGAAAAAATAGCGGCGGTTGAGGGTGTGAGCAATGTTATCTGGGCCGATGATATCATCGATATCACAGTGCCTCAGCAGGCGCTGCCCGACGCCTTGAAAGATGTTTTTTATACACCCGACGGCAGATCAACGCTTGTTATGATTCAGTTCAGTGGTTCATCGGCGTCAACCGGAACAATGAAGGCAATTAAAACTATCAAATCGCTGCTCAACAAACAGTGTTTTCTCAGCGGAATGAGTGCCATTATGGCTGAAACAAAGGACCTTGCCGACAAAGAGGCACCGGTGTATATTGCAATTGCCGTGGCGCTTGCCCTTATCGCCCTGTCATTTACAATGGATTCATTTGTTTTGCCGTTTGTTCTTCTTGTTGCTCTGGGTTATGCCGTTATATATAATATGGGGACCAACTTTTTTATGCCCGGCGGTATTTCCTACATAACGCAGAGCATTGCCGCAATACTTCAGCTTGGCGTTACCATGGATTATTCCGTCTTTCTGATGGACAGGTTTAATGAAGAAAAGCAAAAGAACGCCGATAACCGCAGCGCAATGTCAAACGCCGTTGTTTCAACTTTCCTCTCCCTTACCGGCAGTTCACTGACAACAATTTTCGGCTTTCTGGCGCTGTGTTTTATGAGCTTTACTCTCGGTTTTGATATAGGCATTGTTATGGCGAAGGGTGTTCTTTTCGGCGTTGCGACGGTCATTGTTGTTTTGCCCGCCTTCCTGCTTGTTTTTGACAAACCGATAAGCAGATTCCGCCATAAGAGGATTTTGCCGTCCTTTTCCGGAATAAATAACTTTATCGTTAAACATAACAGACTGTTTACGGCGGTTTTTCTTGCGTTGATTGTACCCATGTTTGTCCTTAAAAGCGTTGTGCCGCTTGATTACTGTATTGCAAACGCATTGCCGGAGCAGCTGCAGTCTGTAAAGTCGCTTGACAAGCTTAAAAAAGACTTCAACATGGCCACCACTCATTTTATTATTATTGACAGCGATACTCCCGGCGGTAAGGTGTCGCAGATGATTGAAGAAATATCCCATGTTGACGGAATAACCGGTATAGTGTCTCTTAACTCTTATATCGGTTCGGCAATAGCCTCACAGGTTCTGCCGGATAAGATTAAAGAAATCGCCGTTAAAGACGGATATCAGATGATGATGATAAATACAAGCTTTGAAGCGTCATCGGATGAAGAAAACGCCCAGATTGAAGAAATGCTCTCAATAATTAAAAAATACGACCCGAACGGCTACCTGACGGGCGAGGGAGCGATGAGCAAGGACCTTATCGAAGTCACAGCCAGGGATTTTAAAATCACCAATATTATTTCTATTGCGGCGATATTTACTCTTATGGCAATCAGCTTCAAGTCCCTTCTTATTCCGGTACTGCTTGTTGCGGCTATCGAGCTTGCGATTTTTATCAACGAAGCGTTTCCTCTTATCACAGGCGCAAATGTTTCGTTTATTGCCCCGACGGTTATTTCCTGCGTTCAGCTTGGCGCAACGGTTGATTACGCTATCCTTTTGACAACAAGATTTCGCGAAGAACTGCGCAGGGGAAAGGACAGGCGCAGGGCAATTAAAGATGCCGCCGACGCGGCGGATGTGTCGATATTCCAGAGCGCGCTTGTTTTCTTCAGCGCTACTTTCGGAGTTTACGCCGTGTGCAATATAGAAATTGTTTCATCCCTTTGCGCAATGCTTGCCAGGGGCGCGGTTGTCAGTGCGGCTGTGATAATTCTTTTGCTGACCCCGGTTCTTCTGACATTTGAACCGCTTATAGGAAAAACGACTATGTATTGGAAAAGCGAAAAACCGCCGAAGAAAGAAAAGGAGAAAAGAAAAGTGAGTGTAAACAACATATTAAAACGCACAGCGGCGTCGGTCATTACTGTTGCAATGCTTTTAAGCCTTTGCGCATGCGGCTCAAAAAGCGAAAAATCCGTCGGCGATGATAAAACAACAGCCGAACCCGTGCAGTTGTCATACAGCTCGGAGCCCGGTTTTCTGACAAAGAATGAAACAGTCTATGTTAACATTGACAGTGACGGCAGGGAGCAGGCGGTCAATGTTACCGATTGGCTTCACACGGACAAAGGCGAAGTGTGCGCAAAGGACATAAGCGACCTTAAAAACATTGAAAGCATCAAGGACGATACCGAGCCGGTTATAGACGGCGAAAATGTTGCTTGGAACATGGCAACTACAGACCTTTATTACAGCGGTACTACGGATAAAAAGCTTCCTGTAACATTTGATATAAGCTATTATCTTGACGGCAAAAAGATTTCACCGGAAAAAATCAAGGGCAAGAGCGGTAAAGTTAAAATTCAGGTAAAAATGACAAACAACATGCATAAAACCGTTGATTTGGGCGGCAAAAAGCAAAAAATCTATCTGCCTGTTGTGGCGGTCGGCGGGTGCATTATGCCGGAGAGTGAATTCACTGCCGTTACGGTTGAAAACGGCAAATCGCTGGGCGACGGGACAAAAGAGATTGTTGCCTTTTTCGGTATGCCCGGTATGAGCGAAAGTCTCGGACTTGACGAAGCGGGGTTGTCTGACTTGAGCGGAATGAGCCTCGGTTCAAGCGCAAGCGTTACTGCGAACGCCTCCGATTTTGAACTCGGCAATATGTATTTTGCGGTGATACCTCTCAGCGCCCTTAATATCGGTCTCGGTTCCGGCGACACATCGGAACAGATGAAGAATCTTATCGCCGCTGTGGGCGATATAGAAAATGCCGTTTCACTTACCGATCCCGCGCAGCTAATTAGTGCTCTTCAGAAGGGCGGCGAAGGTGTCGGTGAACTTGTAAACTCAATTTCAAAAGCGCTCAGCCTTTATTCATCCAACCGCAAGCTAATTGATTTGCTTACAAAGTACGGTGAGCCTGAGTATGCCGAGCAGCTTAACGAGCTTATCAATCTTCTCACGGATGAAGATAATATCAAAGCTCTCAAAGCCCTTACCGATTCAAATGTCGCCGGGCTTTTGTCAAAGCTTGCGGGAATGGGCGATTCAATGCCGGCGCTGTCGTCACTTCTTGAAGATTTAAGCGATCCTGAAGTTATTGCCGCCGTTGAAAATCTGCCTGAAACACTTTCGGCACTTTCCGATCTCCAAAAATCTCTCAACAAAAACAGCGAGCTTGTTGATGCCGTTAAAGCACTGATGTCAGAGGAGGGAATAAAATCTTTGACAGGGCTTGCGCAGACTTTGGGAGAGATGAATATAGACAAAATTATTGAAAAAATATCTACCTCGGGGAACAGCCCTGAGATGCTCTCTCAAAGGCTTGAAAAGTGGATTGAATACGGCATGAGCTACAGTATTTTCACTAAAGCCGCCGAAGCAACGCAGTGCTCGGTTATGTTCGTTTATATGACGCCTTCAATCAAAAAAGCCGAAGCGAAAACCGCGAATGCAGACGATACATCCGCCAAATCTCCGCTTGACTCGTTCATAAAGAAATTCAAAAAATAAAAACAGCGTTTCCCAAAAACAAAAAATGCGGGGCACCGGTTTGCAACTTGCATTCCGATGCCCCGCGGCAATAGTGTTTGAATTATTTATCTTCTTTCTTTGTTCTGACGGCAACTGCTGCGGCGCAGGTAAGCGCTATCAGTGAAACAACGGCGACTGTCGGGTTGCTGCCCGTGCCGGGGTTGTGAGTGTCAACCGCAGCGGGGGTATAAACCTTTGTCTTAACTTCGTCTCCATCGTCAATAGCGGTCATACCTTCGGGATTGGTGTAGATTTCATCATCGTCTTCGGCTGCCGGAGCGGCAGTAGTCGCGGGAGCGGCTGTTGTCGCAGGGGCGGCTGTTGTTGCCGGAGCGGCTGTAGTCGGAGCGGCGGTGACTGCGGGAGCGGCTGCTGTTGCGGGCGGAACTGTCGCTTCGGGGTCATCTTTGGCAAAAACAGTGACCGAAAGAGCGCAGAGTGAAACGGCGGCAATGACAACCGCCAAAAGTAAAGCATAAATCTTTTTCATGATAAATCCTCTTTTCAAAATTAAATATATTATAAATGTCAATGTGACATTGAGTCATTTTAATGGTTAGAGTCCGGTTTGTCAAGTTATTTTTATTTATCGGTATTTAATGCCGCGGTAAATCTCAGACTTCGGTATAGAACAAATCAAGAACAATACGGAAAAGTCCGGCGTTATCCGGAATATATTCGGGGCTTGTTTCACCTTTTTGATATTTGCCCGGAACGGTAATGAAAGAATCAGCCGACGGGCGTTTTGTCATATATTCGGAGGCAAGAAACGCCGCTTCGTTAGGAGAAATATTTGTTACCGAATACTTTGATGCTTCATTATAAAAAGTTCTTGAAAAGCCGAAGTTGATTTTTATTTTTTCCGTCAGCACCCCTGCAAAAGCCTCAAGATATTGTTTTTGGCGAAGACGCCTTGAATTATCTGCGTCGATTTTTTCAAAATCTCTTAAGCGGATGTAGTTTTCGGCATCCTGACCCAAAAGAGTCACCTGCTTTCCTTTAACAAAGTTCCCGAAGGTTTCAACAGGTGTCAGTGTTACTCCGCCCACAAGGTCATTTAAAGCCGGAACACCGTCAAGGTCAAGGCAGAAATACTGCTTTATTTTAACGCCCATTAAAAGCCTGCTGACAGAGGAAAGCACATTTTCACAGCTGTCCTTTCCGCCGCTGCCGTAGGCAAAGGCGAGACATATCTGAGCGTTCATAATGCTTTTGTAGTTGCCGTCTGTATAAAAGACATTGATGTCAGCCAAGGTGTCACGCGGGATAACAAGAAATTGAATTTTGTTTTTTGCCGTGTCCCATACGGCGACAATCAGAACGTCGGTCTGGCCGGCAGTTCCGGCGGGTCCGTTTGAATTTTCAGCGATTTCTTTATCCAGACCCATGAATAAAAAGGCGACTGTGTCTTCGTTAAAAGCGTATTCTTTGCCGTCATAATTGATTATTTTGCCGGAGTTTTTGACAACTGGTTTGATTTTTTCACTTTGCATAACACCCGTGATTTCTTCCGGCGCTTCGAGTGAAAGACTGCTTTTGCCTTTTGAACGCATGACTATAAAGGCGGCGCAGCCGCAGGCTGTAATAAACAGTACTGCGCATAACACGGCAACAATTATCACTTTTGAGCGGCGGCGTTCCCGTTTGCGCATTTTTTGCCGTATAACTTTCGGATATTGCGAATAACCCATGCTTACTTACCTCACAGCCACGGTTTTTTTTATATTAGCATAAAAAGTCTGTTCGGTCAACCGAATTGCTAAATCTATAATATAAAAATTTTAATATATTAAAATAATGCGATTTAATTCCAAAAAAGAACAATAAATAAAGTATTTGTGGTATAATACCAAGGTATATGATTTTTACTTTTTATCTTTTGAAAGGGATTGAATATGGCAGATATCAACACTGTTTTATCAGAAGTTTGCGCCGGCATGACAAACACTGTCGGCGAGTGCGGTATGGAAATAGTTTACCCGCAGGGGAAGGGAACTCCGGTTGTCGAAGGGACGGACGGCAGTTCATATGTCGAGTTTGCCGGTGAAGGCAAAAAGGCGAAGGTTGAATATGTCAACGATAAAATCGCGCTTTACGGCGCGATGAAAGAGGGTGAAGTTCTCCCCTCGGATTATTCGCGTTTGACTTTGACTTTACTTGAAAGCGAAACGGCAAACGCTAAAGATATCCGCTACGTCGTCAATGATTTTTCGGACACTCTGGTTGAGTTTTTCGGCACAAAAACCGTTAAACCCGTGAAGACAAAGCTGCCGACTCCCGTGTCGAAGGCGCAGGCGAAAAGCGGCATGCTTTCATATGACCCGAACACCCTCGCTTCCCGTTTCACGGCGATTTATCCCGAGCTTCGCGAGGCGTACCGGATGAATTGCGAAAAATACGGAATGTTTCTTCCGGAAGATTTCTTCATCAACTACGGCACGCCCGCGGCGGTTGCCACAATCAGAGAGAACGATTCGGTCAAAATGAAAAAGCTTTTTAACCTTCTTAACGATATTTACGAAGACGGCACAAACGAGACTCAGGGGATTATCTGCGTAACCATTCTCGGAGCGCTTGAAAACGACCAGGAGCTATTGGCAAACTGCGTTGACTATATGAGCGACGACCTTGCGCCGGCTGTTATCAACGTTAACCGTTATCTTTATTCAAAGGACGGCAAAGGGGCAAGAATCCGGCTTGAAAATCCGCCGAAATACAAGCCCAAGAAAAAGGTGAAAAATCCCTTTACACCGACAAACGGGTTAGGTTAAGGCAATAGCGCAAAGAGGAGTTTTTATGGATAATTACAGTGAAGAAATCATCGACACCGAAAACGGAATATATCCCGTTGAAGAAGTCAAGGATGAATATGTTGATTTTGAAAGCACCGATTCGCCCGTGAGTACAGCTGTGACACAGGAATACGGCGCAGAGCAGATTCAGGTTCTTGAAGGGCTTGAGGCGGTTCGTAAAAGGCCCGGAATGTATATAGGCACAACAAGTTCATCCGGTCTGCATCACCTTGTATATGAAATTGTTGATAACGCCATTGACGAAGCGCTGGCGGGTTACTGCACAAGAATAAATCTTGTGATTGAACCGGGAAATATCATCAGTGTAACGGATAACGGGCGCGGAATTCCCATTGATATACAGGAACAGGTCGGTCTGCCCGCCCTTGAGGTTGTTTTCACTGTGCTTCACGCCGGCGGCAAATTCGGCGGAGGCGGTTATAAAGTTGCCGGCGGCCTTCACGGTGTTGGCGCTTCCGTTGTCAACGCTTTGTCGGAATGGCTCGAGGTTTTTGTTCACAAAAACGGAAAAATCTATAAAATGAGGTTCGAACGCGGCAATGTGACCGAAAAAATGCGTATTGTGGGCGAAACTGATATAACCGGAACCCATGTTCGCTTTAAGCCTGACCCGGTTATGTTCACGGACACTACAGTCTATGACTACGAAGTGCTTCACAAGCGTATGCGTGAAGAAGCGTTTCTTAATGCGGGGCTTACGATTTCAATTGAAGATACCCGCGAAGAAAGCGCCGGCAAGAGTGAAAAAGACCGCAAGGACGTTTTGTGCTACGAGGGCGGTATAAGAGAATATGTCAAATACCTCAATAAATATAAAACGCCGGTTCACGAAGATATAATTTATATGTCCGGAAAAAAGCAGAATGCAGACTGCGAAATTGCTTTCCAGTATAACGACTCATACAACGAAACGATTGTTTCTTTTGCCAATAATGTGCACACTCCGGAGGGCGGCATGCATGTTGACGGCTTTAAACGCGCGCTGACCGGTGCTCTGAACAAATACGGCAAAAAAATCAATTTGCTCAAAGGTGACGAAAAAGTTACCGGCGAAGACTGCCGCGAGGGTATAACCTGTGTTATTTCCGTCAAATTAACCGACGCTCAGTTTGAGGGTCAGACAAAGGCAAAGCTGGGTAACATCGAAATCAGGCCTCTTGTCAATTCCATCGTTACCGAAGAGCTGGAAGAATACTTTGACCAGAATCCCGCTGTCGGCAAAGCAATTCTTGAAAAAGCGCTTATGGCTAACAGAGCCAGAGAAGCCGCGCGTAAGGCGAGGGAATCCGTCAGGCGTAAGACCGGGCTTGAAAGCGGCCAGATGCCCGATAAACTTCAGGATTGTAACGAACGTGACGCATCCCTTTGCGAGCTTTATATTGTCGAGGGCGATTCGGCTGCCGGCTCTGCGATTCAGGGGCGCGATTCAAGGTTTCAGGCTATTCTTGCCATGTGGGGCAAAATGCTCAATGTCGAAAAAGCGAGAATAGACAAAGTATATAACAACGAAAAACTTAATCCGCTGATTGTTGCCATGGGTGCGGGAATCGGCGACGAATTCAATATTGAAAAACTGCGTTATCACAAAATTATCATTATGTCGGATGCCGATGTTGACGGCGCGCACATCAGAATTCTTCTGTTGACCTTCTTTTTCCGCTACATGCGTCCGCTTATTGAAAACGGATATGTCTATTCGGCGGTTCCTCCGCTTTATAAAATCACAAAAGGCAAAACCCAGAGGGTGGCTTATTCAGACGCCGAACGTGATGCGATCTCCTCACAGATGAGGGGCGACAATGAAAACGCAAAAATCGACATCAGCCGTTTCAAAGGTCTTGGTGAAATGGATGCGCACGAATTGTGGGATACCACAATGGATCCCGAAAAGCGTTCTCTTCGCCGTATTACCCTTGAGGACGCCGTTGCGGCGGACGAAGTTTTCAGCCTTCTTATGGGTGAAGAAGTTGACCCGCGCCGCGAATGGATTGAAGAAAACGCAATTTATGTTGAAAATCTTGATGTTTAAGGAGGTGAAGTGATGGCACATAACAGGGACTACAAACCGGAGGACATAATGTTCCCCGATCAGGTTATTACAGAGAGCAATATCGTCGCCGAGATGAAAAAAGCAATGCTGGACTATTCTATGTCCGTTATTGTTGACAGAGCTTTACCGGATGTACGCGACGGCTTAAAGCCCGTTCACCGCCGCATTCTCTACACTCTTTATGAGGACGGTATGACAAGCGATAAGCCGTTCAAAAAAGCCGCGGCTTGCGTCGGCGACGTTCTGGGTAAATATCATCCGCACGGCGATGCTTCGGTTTATGATGCCATGGTTCGCCTTGCGCAGGATTTTTCAATGAGATATATGCTTGTTGACGGTCACGGCAATTTCGGCTCCGTTGACGGCGACCCGCCTGCCGCATACCGTTACACAGAGGCGAGGCTTAGTAAAATCAGCAACAAACTGCTTGAAGATATTGATAAAGATACGGTTGATTGGAACCCGAATTTTGACGAGTCCAGAAAAGAGCCGAAGGTATTGCCTTCAAAGTTCCCCAATCTGCTTGTGAACGGTTCGCAGGGTATTGCAGTCGGTATGACTACCAGCATTCCGCCGCATAACCTTAAAGAGGTGGTCGGTGCGTGTGTCTGCGTTCTCGATAATCCGGATGCGACTCTTGACATGCTCATGGAGCATATCAAAGGACCTGATTTCCCCACAAAGGGTATTATTATGGGCAGGGCGGGAATACGCGCCGCTTATGCAACCGGCAGAGGCAAGGTTGTTGTCAGGGCAAAAGCCAATTTTGAGGAATACGGCAGAGAATCAAGAACAAGGATTATTGTCACCGAGCTGCCTTATACTGTCAAAAAGCGCGCTCTTATCAAATCTATTGCCGACCAGGTTAAAGAAAAACGCCTTGAGGGCATTTCCGACCTTCGCGACGAAACAGACAAAAAGGGCATGCGCATTGTTATTGAGCTTAAAAGAGACGCCAATCCCAATGTTGTTTTGAACAGGCTTTTTGCCCAGACGGCAATGCAGAGCACCTTCAGCATCATCATGCGCGCTCTTGTTGATGACCAGAAACAGCCGAAAATTCTTTCTCTTAAAGAAGTTATCGACGAATATCTCTTCTTCCAGAAGCAGGTTATCCGCCGCAGAATTAATTTTGACCTTAAAAAGATGCTTGCCCGTGCGCATATTATCGAAGGACTTTTCACGGCGCAGTCAAATATCGATGAAGTCATTCACATTATCCGCACAAGTTATGACGATGCCGGAGAAAGGCTGATGTCCCGCTTCGGTCTTGATGAAATTCAGACCCAGGCGATTCTTGATATGCGTTTGAAAGCCCTTCAGGGGCTGGACAAGGAAAAGCTTGAAAGCGAATACAGGGACCTTGAAGAAAAAATAGCAAACCTTCGCAGTATTCTTGCCGATGAAAACAAAATCAACGGCGTCTTAAAGGACGAATTAATCTCGATTGCCGAGAAATTCGGCGATGAGAGAAGAACCGAAATTCAGAATGTCAGCGGTGAGGTTGATGTTGAAGACCTTATCCCCGTGACAGACTGTGTTTTTGCGCTCACTGAGCGCGGGTTTATTAAGAGAACGCCCGTTGCCGAATACAAGCTTCAGGGCAGAGGCGGTAAAGGCGTTAAGGGTATAACTCAGCGTGACGAAGATAACATAAAGACCATGTTCACCTGTTCCAGCCATGACAATATTATGTTCTTCACTTCGCTTGGCAGGGTTTACAGCATAAAGGGCTATATGGTTCCGGAAAGCTCGAGGACTGCAAAGGGGACAAGCGTTGTGAATATGCTTTCTCTGATGCCCGGCGAAAAGGTTTCCGTAATGCTCAAGGTTCCGGTATTTGATTCGGGCGAATACTTTATTGATATGGTTACGAAAAAAGGCGTTATCAAAAGATGCAGCCTTGATATGTTTAAAAAAATAAGGCAGACAGGTATTATAGCTATCAGTCTTGATGAAGGGGACGAGCTTGCGCTCGCGGCGATTGACTCAAACGATAATACCATTATTGTGGCTTCAAAGTTCGGCAAATGTGTTTGCTTCTCGACCGACCAGGCGAGGGCAATCGGCAGATCCGGGAGAGGTATGCGGGCAATGAAGCTTGCCGAAGGTGATGAGGTTGTCGGTCTTGACATTATTGACGAGAGCAAATATATTCTTACCATATCCGAAAACGGTTTCGGCAGGTTAAGTCCGGTTACTGACTTCCCGGTTCACTCAAGGGGCGGCAAAGGTCTTATTAACTACCATACCGAAAAATACGGCAATGTTATTTTCACAGGTCTTGTCAATCAGGATGACAATATTATGCTCATATCTCTTAACGGCATGGTTGTTAAGGTTTCACTCTGTGGCGTAACGCCTCATTCAAGACCGTCAAAGGGTGTTATCTTGATGAGACTTAACGAGGGTGACAGGCTTATTTCCGCTGTCAGCCTTTCAAAGGATGAAGAGGACGATGATGTTGTCAGCGTTGAAAATTCCGGGCAGGACAGCGAAGACAGTGAAAACACGCTCTCCGATCAAGCAACGCAAACACCGGAGGAATAAACATATTTTAACAAAGCGAAAGAGAAGGTGTTATATGAATATAGGGTTAATTGCAAATGACGGCAAAAAAGAGTTGATGGTTCAGTTTTGCATCGCATACTGCGGCATATTGTCAAGGCACAATCTTTTTGCGACGGGAACGACGGGCAAAATGGTGGCTGAGGCCACCGGACTTGAAATTGCCAAGTTTCTCAGCGGTCCTCAGGGCGGCGGGGAACAAATTGCATCAAGAATAGCCTGTAATGAAATCGATCTTCTTTTGATATTCCGTGATTCCATGACAGATTCCGAAACTCAGGAGAATGAGGATAACCTTCTGCGCCTTTGCGATGTCCATAATATTCCGGTTGCGACGAATATCGCAACCGCCGAGGCGCTCATACATTCGCTCGCAAGGGGAGACCTTGACTGGCGCGATATTGTTAACCCGAAATAATTTCAATTTGGAGATATTACATTATGGCACTGCTTACAAAGGCACCTAAGGGCACCCAGGATATTTTGCCTGAAAATGTGCATGAGCATCAGTTTGTCGAAAACACTCTTCTTGAAATTGCCGGTAAATACGGCTTCAGAGAGATAAGAACACCCGTTTTTGAGCATACGGAGCTGTTTCAGCGCGGGGTTGGGGAAACCACCGATGTTGTTCAGAAAGAAATGTACACCTTCACCGATAAGGGTGACAGGTCAATCACATTAAGGCCGGAGGGAACCGCAGGCGCGGTAAGAGCTTTTTTGGAGCACGGCCTGTTTAACGATGCCGTTCCTGCAAAGCTTTGCTACATTCTCAATTGTTACCGCTATGAAAAACCGCAGGCGGGTCGCTGGCGTGAATTTCAGCAGTTCGGTGTGGAAATGTTCGGCTCCGCTTCACCTGCCGCCGATGCGGAGGTGATTTCACTTGCAAACGGTATTTTTGAGTTTTTCGGCATTGAAAACCTTGAGCTTCAGCTTAATTCAATCGGATGCCCTGCTTGCCGTGCAAATTATCACAAAGCGCTGAAGGAATATTTTGAGAAAAACGCGGAGAAGCTTTGCGGAACCTGCCTTGAAAGGCTTGACAAAAACCCGATGCGTATCCTTGACTGCAAAAATCCCGCTTGCAAACAGCTTTGTGAAGGTGCTCCGTTCATTACGGACTATCTATGCGACGAGTGCAGCGAACATTTTAAAGGCGTTCAGAAATATCTGATGGCTATGGGAATAAAATTCACCGTTAATCCGCGTATTGTCCGCGGTCTTGATTATTACACGAGAACCGTTTTTGAGTTTGTTTCAAACAATATCGGCGCGCAGGGAACTGTCTGCGGCGGCGGACGTTATGATGGGCTTGTGAAAGAACTCGGCGGTCCCGATACGCCCGCTCTGGGCTTCGGTATGGGTACGGGCAGGCTGATGATGGTTATGAAATCTCAGGGAATTGAGCTTCCAAAGGCTGAAGAATGCGACATTTATGTTGCGCCTATGGGTGAAAACGCTCTTCAAAAAGCTATGGAACTTACGAGCACGCTTCGCAGCGCCGGTATTTTCGCTTTGACCGATGTTGTCGGGCGCTCGCTCAAAGCTCAGATGAAATATGCCGACAAAATCGGCGCAAAATACACCTGCGTTCTCGGCGACGATGAAATTGTGAGAAATGCCGCAAATGTCAAAAATATGGCAAGCGGCGACACAACCGAACTCGGGCTTGAGGATTTTGACATGGATTTTACCCGCCTTATTCTTGACGATGCCGCTTCATCGCTTGGGTCATCCTTCAGTGACGAAGAGCTTTCAAAGCTGGATTCACTGTTGAATTTTTGAAACTGAAAGGTAAGTGACAAATAAAATGGATTTTATGACAGGTTTAAAAAAAACACATTACTGCGGTGATATACGCATAGGCGATGTCGGCAAAACCGTTACCGTTGCCGGCTGGGTTCAGCGTCAAAGGGACCTGGGCGCGCTGATATTTATTGATTTAAGGGACAGAAGCGGCATAGTTCAGCTTGCCTTTGACGAAAAAAGTGAAAAAGAAGTTTTTGACAAGGCTTTTTCTGTAAGGAGCGAATATGTTCTTATGGCGAAGGGCATTGTCCGTGAGCGTTCGTCAAAGAATAAGGATATACCCACAGGTGATATAGAAATTGAAGTCAGCGATTTAAGAATCCTTTCGGAGAGCGAAACAACTCCGTTTGAAATAACCGACAACTGTCAGACAGCGGAATTGACCCGCTTAAAATACCGCTATCTTGATTTAAGACGCGCCCCTCTTCAAAAGAATATAATGATGCGTCACAAGATTGTTAAAATTACCAGGGACTATTTTGATAAAAACGGTTTTATTGAAATTGAAACCCCGATTTTGATTAAATCCACTCCCGAAGGCGCGCGCGATTATCTTGTGCCGTCAAGAGTGCATAAAGGCAAGTTTTACGCTCTGCCTCAGTCGCCCCAGCTTTACAAAGAGCTTTCAATGGTCGCGGGTTTTGACCGGTATATGCAGATGGCAAGGTGTTTTCGCGATGAGGATTTGCGCGCCGACAGGCAGCCCGAGTTTACCCAGATTGACCTTGAAATGTCATTTGTCGATATGGAGGATGTGCTGAAAATCGGCGAAGGGTATATTCAGTGCGTATTTAAAGAGGCTTTGGGGGTTGATATATCTCTTCCTCTGCCGAGGCTTACATACAAAGAAGCTATGGAGCGTTACGGCTCCGATAAACCGGACACGAGATACGGCCTTGAAATCATTGATTTAAGCGAAACTGTCAAAGACTGCGGTTTTTCGGTATTTTCCGGCGCTGTTTCAGCCGGAGGTTCGGTTCGTTGCATCAATGTAAAAAATGCATATTCGGTTCTTACTCGTAAAGAAATAGATAAGCTGACTGAAACCGCCAAGGGCAGCGGAGCAAAGGGTCTGGCTTATGTTCGTATGGCGCCGGACGGCTCATTCAACGCATCGTTCGCCAAGTTTATGACAGAGGATGAGCTGAAGGCGATTTTTGAAAAAGCGGACGCGAAACCCGGCGATGTTCTGTTGATTGTCGGTGACACAAAGAATTCGATCGTTCTTTCGGTTCTGGGTCAGTTAAGGCAGGTTGTTGCGAAAAAGATTGACATTATTCCCGAAGGGCAATATAATCTGCTTTGGATTACTGAGTTCCCGTTCTTTGACTGGGATGAGGACCTGGGTCAGTTTGTTGCCATGCACCATCCTTTCACCGCACCACTTGACGAGTGCCTTGACTATCTTGAAACGGATAAAGCGAAAGTCAGGGCAAAAGCGTATGACCTTGTTCTTAACGGAATAGAGCTTTCATCCGGTTCAATCAGAATAACAAACCCCGATTTGCAGTCAAGAATCTTTACTTTGCTGGGGCTCAGTGACGAACAGGCGCATGCGAAATTCGGCTATTTGCTCGACGCTTTCAAATACGGCGCTCCGCCGCACGGCGGCATGGGCATAGGGCTTGACAGACTTATTATGCAAATGATTGGCGCTGAGAGTCTGCGCGATGTTATCGCATATCCCAAGGTTCAGAATGCAAGCGAACCGATGACTGACTGCCCGGCGGCAGTTGACGAAATTCAGCTCACGGATCTCGGAATCCAAGTGAGTGAAAATAATAATAAATAATGCCTTTGGCATATGGAGGATTTAAGATGGACAGAGTTTATAATTTTTCAGCCGGCCCGTCAATGCTGCCCGAGAGCGTTTTGAATGAAGCGGCGGCGCAGATGCTTAACTATGAGGGTACCGGCCAGTCCGTAATGGAAATGTCACACCGCTCAAAGGCTTATGAGCCGATTATTTATGGTGCGCTTGACCTTTTCAGAAAGGTGCTGAATGTACCTGACAATTACAAAATCATCTTTTGCCAGGGCGGCGCTTCAACCCAGTTTGCCGCAATTCCCCTTAATTTTATGAACGGCAGCGGAAAAGCGGATTATGTCCTTTCGGGTCAGTTTTCGACAAAAGCGTATAAAGAAGCACAGAAATACGGCGATGTTAAAGCCGTCGCTTCTTCAAAAGAACAGAATTTCAGCTGTATCCCGGCGCTTGACAAGTCTCAGTTCAGACCGGACGCCGACTATTTCTATATCTGCCAGAACAACACCATTTACGGCACCCGTTTCACAACGCTGCCCGATACCGGCGACGTTCCGCTTATTGCCGACGTTTCGTCGTGCTTTTTGAGCGAACCGATGGATGTTTCAAAATACGGCGTTATTTACGGCGGAGCTCAGAAAAATGTAGCTCCCGCAGGTTTGACCGTGGTTATCGTTCGTGAAGATCTTCTCGGAAAAGCGAGGGATATTACTCCTGTTATGCTTGACTATAAAGTGCTTGCGGACAATGATTCGATGTATAACACTCCGCCCTGCTGGTCGATATATATGTGCAAGCTTGTTCTTGAGTGGATTGAAAGCATCGGCGGTCTTGAAAAAATGCAGCTTCACAATCAGAAGAAAGCGCAGATTCTTTACGATTTCCTTGATTCAAGCTCAATGTTTAAAAACCCTGTTAACAAGCCGGATCGTTCAATGATGAATGTCACCTTTGTTACTGAAAGCGACGAGCTTAACGCAAAATTCGTCAAAGAAGCGGCTCAGGCGGGCTTTGTCAACCTCAAGGGTCACCGTTCTGTCGGCGGCATGAGAGCGAGTATCTACAACGCTATGCCTATTGAAGGCGTTGAAAAGCTTGTTGAATTTATGAAAGCGTTTGAAAAAAACAATTAAGGGGATTTTAAAGTGTATAATATTCTTACATTAAACAAGATTTCAAAGGTTGGGCTTGACAAGCTTGATAAGTCAAAATACACCTGCGGCGATGACATTAAAAATCCGGATGCGATACTCGTCCGTTCGGCGTCAATGCATGAAATGACATTTGCGCCCGAAACAATCGCTGTCGGCAGAGCCGGTGCGGGCGTTAACAATATTCCCGTTGACAGGTGTGCGGATGAAGGCATTTGCGTTTTTAATACCCCCGGCGCAAACGCGAACGCTGTTAAGGAACTTGTAATTGCATCGTTATTCCTTGCGTCAAGAAAAATAGCGGACGCGATCGACTGGTGCAAAACCCTCAAGGGTCAGGGCGAAGGTGTCGGCAAGGCGGTTGAAAAGGGCAAAAGCGCATTTGCGGGTCCCGAAATTCTCGGCAAAACCCTCGGCGTTATCGGTATGGGCGCCATCGGCGCCATGGTTGCCGACAGCGCAAAGCTTCTGGGAATGAATGTTGTCGGCTATGACCCGTTTTTAAATTCCGCCGCCGCTTCCGATTTTGAAGCAAAGGGCATTAAAATTGTCGAAGATCTCGATGGTATTTACGCTCAGGCTGATTATATTACACTTCATGTTCCGCTTAATGATTCCACAAGAGGCACAGTTAACGCCGCTTCAATAGCGAAAATGAAAGACGGTGTCAGAATTCTCAACTTTGCACGCGGCGAGCTTTGTGACAGCGACGACCTTATCAGCGCACTTGACAGCGGCAAGGTTTCCGCCTATGTTACGGATTTCCCGACCGATGCGCAGCTTTCTCATCCCGGTGTTACTGCAATACCTCACCTCGGAGCTTCAACACCGGAAAGCGAAGAAAACTGCGCCGCTATGGCAGCGCAGGAAGTTGCAGATTACCTTGAAAAGGGTATTATTAAAAACTCCGTCAATATGCCGAATACGGCTGTTTCAGGGTCATTTAATGTTCGCAATATCTTCATTTATAAAGACAGCGAGTCGGTTACACAACAGCTTAAGGCACTTTGCCCCTGCGGTGTATTTTTCACCGCGGTAAAAAAAGGCACTGCTTATACCGTAATTGACTGTGATAAAGAAATCAGCGCCGACGGTATTGAAGGTATCATCAGACAAAGAACTATTAAATCATAACAGGGGAACGGATATGAAAAAAATTTCTGCAATTATTCTTGTCTTTGCCTTAGTATTTTGCTTTGCATCCTGCGGTAAGTCTTCCACCGGCGAAGTATCGTCTGCTGCTGCCGAAACGGAGCCTGTTGTAAACGGCGATGAAACAACTGCAGTCGAAATTACAGAAGAAACGGTAATTGAAACAACTACGCTCGAAGAAACAACGGTTGAAGAAACAACAGAGGAGCAGGTTAAGGTTCCGGAAACCAAAGAAGAGATTATTGAGTATTACAACACTGCAGTCAACAAGGCTTACGATGAAAAGGTCGGATTCAGCAAAAAGCGTTATACCGATAACGCCTCGTTCGATATGAGCGTAGCTCTTCGCGCTTTTAAATCACTGGTCGAAAAATTTGTCGGTATCGGCGATGAAAACAGATACAATGAAAATGTAACCAAAGGTCAGTGGGACAGCGACGAAATGAGGCATTATCTCAGAAAGTCGACCCTTACAGCGTCCGATGTCAGCAGCGCTGTTGTTAAACAAAACGGAGACAATTTTGTTATTGAAATGTCCGTAAACAGCGGTTCCAGCGTCGGCAACAAAAATGAAAAGCGTACATCCGCTTCAATTGATAAGTGCGGTATCTGTGTAGGCGACAAGGATAAAAACTATTTTGACCATAAGACAGGTCCGGTAATTTACGATGCTATCAGCGGAACATACGCTGCCGCAAAGATTGAGGAAAACTATTCAAACGCCAAGGTTTATATGACGGTCAATTCAAAAACAGGTGAAATAACAAATATGAAGATTGAAATGGATATTTCCGTTTTCATTGACATCGGTCTCGGCAAGGGCTCCGCAAGCGGCAGAACCCACATTGTATACAGCGATTTTAAATATTAAATAAAATCAAAAACCGGGGAGCATTCGGTGAATTTTTACTCTTGGCTCCCCGGTATTTTTTATCAGATTTCAAAGTGCATCTTTTCGCCCGTAACCGGGTGTATAAAGGAGCACTTTTTGCATGTCAGCATTTGATGGCCGATTTCCGGCTTAAAATCGCCGTAAAAACTGTCGCCGGCGAGCGGGTGACCTATACTTGCCATATGAACTCTGATTTGATGAGTTCTGCCGGTTTCAAGTTTAAGCGCTATTTTTGCGCTGTTGTCGTATCTCTCAACAACTTTCCAGTGAGTTACGGCTTTTTCAACGCCCAGTTCGTCACTGCATGCTCTTAAGGTCTTCATAGGGTTGGGTCTGTAAATCGGCGTTGAGACCGTGCCCTGCTGCGCCGGCTGCCCTTTGACAACAGCTTCGTATTCTTTTTCTGTTTTGCCGCTGAGTTTACATGCCGCCAAAAGATTCAGCGCCAGCACAACAAGACCGGAAGTGCCCTTGTCAAGTCTTCCCACAGCCTTATACGAGGTGCTTTTGCCTTCTTTTAACAAGTGAAAGACAACCCCGTTTGCTAAGGTGTCGCCCTGATGGTTGTGAGTCGGGTGCATGGCGAGTGTCGGCGGTTTGTTGATAATCAGAATGTCATCATCTTCATACACAATATCCAGCGGAATGTCAACAGGCTCGATATCGCTTTCTTCACCGGGTATTGACACAACCAGTTTATCGCCGGTGTTAACAAGGTCAATGGTTTTCGCCGGGGCGCCGTTCAGCAATATTCCGTTATCCCGGAATTTTAACATTCGTATCAGATGTGTTGAATAGCCGTTCCTGTATTTTAGAAAAGTGTAGATTTTGATGTTACTGTCACTTTCCTTTATATCATATTCAATAATTCTGTCCATATAATAGTCTCAAACTGCAATGAATTCAGCCGCTCGACAAAGAATGCCGGGCGGCTTTAAAATAATATTTATTACACTGAATTACGCTTTGTCGGCGCAGCCGAGAACCTCGTTAATCTTGTGCTCAACCATACCCTGAATTGCGTCACGCGCAGGGGCAAGGTACTGCCTCGGGTCAAAATGTGACGGATTTTCAGCCATGTATTTTCTCACAGCCGCTGTCATAGCAAGGCGAAGGTCAGAGTCAATATTGATTTTGCAAACGGCATGTTCCGCGGCTTTGCGAAGTTCACTTTCGGGGATACCGATGGCGTTTTCCATTTTTCCGCCGTATTTGTTAATCTGCTCAACAAATTCGGGAATAACGGAGGATGCGCCGTGAAGAACAATCGGGAAGTTGGGAAGCTTCTTTTCAACCTCTTCAAGAATGTCAATACGAATCTTCGGATCCTGACCGGGTTTGAATTTGAACGCGCCGTGGCTGGTACCGATAGCTATAGCCAGTGAGTCAACTCCCGTACGGGTAACAAAATCATAAACTTCTTCGGGCCTTGTGTAAGAGCTGTCCTCTGCGGAAACCTTAACATCGTCCTCAACGCCTGCAAGTCTGCCGAGTTCACCCTCAACAACAACACCGTGAGCGTGGGCATAGTCAACGACCTTCTTTGTCAAAGCGACATTTTCCTCATAAGGCAGATGACTGCCGTCGATCATAACGGATGTAAAACCGCCGTCAATGCAGGCCTTGCAGGTCTCAAAATCGGGGCCGTGGTCAAGGTGAAGAGCAATGGGAAGACCTGTTGTTTCAACAGCCGCTTCAACAAGCTTGACAAGATAGGTGTGGTTAGCATATGCTCTGGCGCCTTTTGAAACCTGAAGGATAAGGGGGGCGTTGAGCTTTTTGCCGGCCTCAACAATACCCTGAATGATTTCCATGTTGTTAACATTGAAAGCGCCGACTGCATAGTGACCTTCGTAGGCATCTTTGAACATTTTTTTAGTGGTTACAAGTGGCATATAATTTATCTCCTGTTGTTAAAATCGTTCAATATTATAGCACAGACTTAATCTTTGTCAAGGGAGTTTAACATGTCAAGAAGGTTAAGATAAAATGAGTGAGTTTTCTCATCCTTCTCATACAGACCTATAGCCTGACCGTGGTCACCCTTCTGAATGGGCATGACGTTCCAAACACCGCGGTTAATATCTTCCTCATTGAACTGTGTTGACGCTTCATCAAACGGATATGTCTCAGCTATTGTACTGGCAAGGCCGTCATTGTCGCGCCATTCCTCATTATAAACAGTGCCCGTGACTTTGTCCTTGAAAGTCGGATGAAGACCTATCCATAACGAAATTAAGAAAAGCAGGGGATTAATGGTTCTGTCCGGAACATATGTGCCGAAAAGACCCTTGTGGGTTGCCGAATAGGCGTATGAAAAATAATATGTGTTTTTGCTTATATCGAGCATATCGTTGAGCTTTTTATTGCCTTCGGGACCCAGGTCATACTGGCAGGTGTCGTCGGTGTTTTTTAAGAAGTTTTTGACTGCTTTGAGGTATCTCTCCGCATTGTTTTTGCCGGGAATGTTTGTCAGACCGAACTGTTCAAGGTGATAGTCGACAACCGTGCCGTTAAGAGGGCTTCTGCCGATTAGCGATACAACGAAAGCGTGAATCAGAATCGCATTGTTCCAAATTCCGGTTCTCTTTGTCAGATAATATGTAGGAACATTGTTGTGCGGGGTGCAGATTGTTGTGACAGACTGAACATAGTCCTCTTTGCCGCCGGTGAAAAGCGGAGAAACGCTGTCCCCGGCAGCGGCAACTTCATTCTCATCTCCGTTTGTCAAAAGATACATGAGCATACGCACGGTTGTGCCGCCAAATGAGTGACCGATAAGGTGCACTTTTTTGTCACTGCCCCAGCCTTCAAAAAACGGATTTGAATAGGTTCTGCCGTAACGGTGGTGACCGTGCTGTTTTGAATGCGCTTCGCCGTAGTCAACGGTTGTGCCTGTAAGCTGGGCATAGAGCTCGCATGCTCTGTCCCAAGCGCTCGAAAGCGGACCGACAGAGGCGCTGTAGCATTCCCATCCTTCACTTGTCAGATAGTCGCACAAATCGCCGGTTGTCGCACCCCAGTAAGGCAGCATACCGTTGATTCCCTCGTACTGTCCCCAGCCGAAAAGACCGTGGACAAAAACTATCGGGTATTCGTTTTTATAAGCCTGCGAAGGTTGAATGGTGTCCGCGTTGTCAATTTTCTCGGCGCCGGAATAAATAACGAAACTGCCGAAAAGCAAAGAAACGGACATTAAAATACAAAGGACTTTTTTAAATGCTTTCATTTTAATCACCGGATAAACAATTCAATAAAACACCGCCGTTAAACACTGCCGTCATGACGGCGATTAACGGGGTGCTTTTGATTTCAGTTGTTAATAACTT
Organism: Clostridiales bacterium; assembly: GCA_024697575.1. GTDB lineage: Bacteria > Bacillota > Clostridia > Oscillospirales > Acutalibacteraceae > CAG-177. The sequence continues at coordinate 8,269 of JAILFM010000128.1, read as the reverse complement.
CTTTTATGCCGGCTGCAAGACCTGCCACCGACTGAAGGTTAGATGGAATGATAATTTTTGTTGCTTTGCCGTCAGCCGCTTTTTCAAACGCTTCAAGGCTCTTGATTGTGAGATAGCCGTCCTTCGGAGCAGCGGTGTTGATAAGCTCAATGGCTTTCGCCTTGGCCTGTTCGACCTTGAGAATGGCGTCCGCTTCACCTTCAGCCTCTTTGATTTTCGCTTCTTTAACGGCTTCGGCGGCAAGAATTGCGCTTTCTTTATCCGCCTGTGCCTGAAGAATCTGGCTTTCTTTTTTACCTTCGGCAACAAGAACAGTGCTTGCCTTTTCGCCTTCCGCTTTGAGGATGGCTTCACGCCTCTCTCTTTCAGCCTTCATCTGCTTTTCCATAGCGTCCTGAATTTCTTTGGGCGGCAGAATGTTTTTGAGCTCAACTCTGTTGACCTTGATGCCCCACGGGTCTGTCGCTTCGTCAAGAATACCCCTGATTTTGGCGTTGACGGTGTCTCTTGATGTGAGCGTATGGTCAAGCTCCATATCACCGATAATGTTACGAAGGGTTGTGGCGGTCAGGTTTTCAATTGCCATAATCGGTCTTTCAACGCCGTAAGCATAGAGCCTCGGGTCGGTTATCTGGAAAAAGACGATGGTGTCAATCTGCATTGTGACGTTGTCTTTTGTGATAACCGGCTGCGGCGGGAAGTCGACTATCTGCTCTTTGAGTGAAACCTGCTTTGCGATTTTTTCAACAAACGGAATTTTGACGTGGATGCCTGTTTGCCATGTGCTGCTGTAGGCACCGAGCCTTTCGATAACAAAGGCTTTGGACTGAGGAACAATTTTGATGTTTGAAATGATAAGGACAATCACGACAAGGATTAAAATCAAAAACGCAATAAGGGGATCCATGGTAATACCTCCAATTCAATTATTCACCGGCAAATCCGGTTTCTGCTGTGTTTGTTCAACGATGAGCTTAACGCCTTCAATTGACTTGACGGTGACAACGGCGTCTTTCTCGATAACGTCGCCGCTGTCGCTTTTTGCCGCCCATTCCATGCCGTCAAGCTTGACCCTGCCCGTGCCTTCGACACCGTCGATTTTTTCAATAACAACGGCGGATTTTCCTATGTTGCGGTCTGCATTGAGAGCCTGAGCCTTTTGACTTGTCATTTTTTTTGCAAGCGGTCTTGTCAAAAGCAGGGCAACAATCGAAACAACCGTGAAAACGGCTATTTGAACGCCGACCTTCGCGCCAAAGACTCTTGCGACAATCGCCGCCGCGGCGCCGATTGCAAACCAAATGGTGACAAGCTGCGCCGTTGCCGCTTCCGCAATGACAAAAATCACCAGCGCGGCAATCCATACCACATAATCGGTTGACATAATATCACATCCTTCATTTGATTTTTATTTTGAAGGTCTTTATCTCAAACGGTCTGTAATCTATTATAATACCGTTATCGGCAAAATTCAACTGTTTATCGTTTTCTTCAAGTAAATCGCATTCGGATATTTCGTCAATATCAACAGCAAATTTGATTTTTGCCGTTGTATGCCTGTTGCCTGCTTCGTAGGTTCTGACAATAAAGAAGTCGCCGTCTTCGCTCTTTTTGACAGTTTCAATGACAATATTTGATTTGTCCTTACTGACAAGCGAGAATTGCCCGGGCATTGAGCCGGTGTTTTCGCCTTGGGAGAGAGCCGTCAGAGGGTCATTCAAAGAGTATGATTCATTTACGGTGCCGCAACCGGAGAGTGAACCTGCGTGCGGATAAAGGGCGTATACAAATGTGTGTCTTTCTCTGTCCTGACTTGTGTTGGGGTGAGCCGCGCTCCTTAACAGCGTCGGCATAATATGACTGTCTTTAACCGTCCAGCCGTATTTGCAGTCGTTCATGACGGAAAGACCGACGGAGTTATCCGAAAGGTCGGCCCATTTGTGACCGCAGACCTCGAACTGGGCAAAGTCTGCAAGGGTGTTGTTGGTTGCCGGGCGTTCAATTGAACCGAACTGGATGTCAAAGCTTGCTTTGTCGGTGTTGACATTCACGGGGTAGTCTGCTTTGACGGCAATGTTCTTTTCTTTCCAGTCGACATCATAGTAAATATCTATTCTCGCCGTATGCGGATAGAGAACATAGCGCTGTGTAATCGGTGAGGAGCGGAAGGTGCGTTTAACTTCAACAACTGTTCTTGCCGGTCCTTTTTCAATGACGCTTACGGACAGAACATTATTTATCGGATAGCTCTTTTCGTTATAGTAGCACTTGATGTCCCATGCCTCGTATTCGTGTGAACGGTCTTCATACGCTGTCAGCGCGCCCGCTGCCGTTCCTTCGGGAATTATTTCGAGACCGGTGCCTTTTTCAACAAGGCTTGTTATGTGCATTTCATCGTTGAATTTTGCGCTGACAAAAGCGTTGCTCAGCTGTTTTTCATCGCCTTCAAGGCATGGCAATGAACATTTGGTGTTCTTATAGGTAAAGACTTTGTAGCCCTTTGACGGCACTTTTTCGGCGATAAAGCATAATTTGTTGTCGAAGGTCTTTTGAGTCGCCAGTTCTTTTTCACCGTCAAAAACGGTAATGTCGCCGCTTTCGGGGGAATCGAGAATGACGAATTCGGTTCTCTCAAAGCCAAGGGTGTTAAAAACGATGATGCTGTTTTCGGCAGTGTTTACTTTTGAAGCAAGCGAAGCCTTCGCTGTGTTAAGAAGCTTGTTGCCGCTTGCCAGAACAGCCTCATACTGCTGCTTTGAATCTTCATAAACCGGGTCAATGGAGGAACCGGGGATTATGTCATGGAACTGGTTAAGAAGAATCAACTTCCAGTTTTCATTGATTTCTTCGCCGGGATATTCATCACCGGCAAAGATATGCGCCTGTTCGCAAAGCGTTTCAACATCGTGGAAGAGGAATTCGGATTTTCTGTTGTATTTTTTGTTTCTTGCCTGAGCGGTCAGAACACCTCTGTGGAATTCAAGGTACAGCTCGCCGCGCCACGAAGGAAGGTATCTGTTTTTGCCGGCTTCTTCTTTAAGCCTGTCAAAAAAATCAATGGAAAACTCCTGCTTTATGTTCGGTATGCCGGCAACGCCCTCATTGAGCCTTGTCGCGTCCTCGAGCATTCTTCTTTCCGGTCCGCCGCCGCCGTCACCGTGACCGTAGGAGTTCAGAATATTTTTATTAATGTGCTTTGCGGAATATTTTTTCCAGCTGTTATAAAGCATGGTCGGCGTCAGGTTGGCGTTGTAAGTAACGTTCCAGTCGTTCTTGTCGTCCTCATCCCTTGAAGGAATGAAGTGTGAGAGAATTCCGGTGCCGTCGATTCCTTTCCACATAAATGTGTCATAAGGGAATCTGGTGTATTCGTTCCATGAAATCTTCGTTGTCATGAAATATTCAATGCCGGCTTTTTTCATTATCTGCGGCAAAGCGGCGCTGTAGCCGAAAACGTCCGGCAGCCACATTATTCTGTTTTCAACGCCGAAATGCTCTTTGAAAAAGCGCTTGCCGAACATAAACTGTCTGACAAGTGATTCGCCGGAGATGATGTTTGTGTCGCTTTCAACCCACATACCGCCTTCAGGTTCCCATTTCTTTTCGGCGACGGCATTCTTAATTCTTTCAAAAAGTTCGGGATGGTCCTGTTTTACATAGTCATAAAGCTGAGCCTGTGAGGACATGAATTTATAAGAAGGATATTCTTCCATGAGCTTAAGAACGGTTGCGAAGGAACGCGCGGTTTTTTCACGGGTCTGCCTCAATCTCCAGCGCCAGGCAACGTCGATATGGGTATGACCGATTGCCGACACGATAACGTCATTCTTTTTACCGAAGACATTTTTATGAAGATACTCGCTCGCTTTTTTGCAGCTTTCGTAAAAAGCGGGAAGGTTGTCAAAATCAAGCTCAAGAAGGTTGCACGCTTCGTTGAGCTCAAAAACAAGGTCAACATGGTTTTTATCGTCCGTTTCAAGAACAGCGGCAGCGTCCAGAACAGTGAGCATGTCATGATAAACTCTGTTCACATCGCTTTCAAAAACCTTCAGTGAGGCGCTCAGCTGTGAAGGACCGGCAAACTCATCATCGTCACAATATGCATTGAGAAAAATCTCATACTCTCTGCCGCCCTCGGCTTTTTCACTCAGCACGGCAAAGGAGTGATTGGAGTCAATGCCCTGTTCGATTTTGCCGTCAACCTTCAGTATAAACTGCTGCGCGCTTGTACGCCAGCGGGTGTGAGGGAACGGTGTCAGGGCATAAACAACTTTTTTGCCGTCAAATCTTTCGGGGATTTTTATTGTCTGTTTAAATGAGCAATAAAACTCTCTGTCGCCCCAGAAATCGTTTTTGCCGAATGAACGCCATTCGCTGTTTTGCTCCTCGATGGTGCCTTCCTGCCCCCGGCGGAAGAGAAAATCGCCTGTGTCTTCCGTGTCAGAAAAAATCATGCCGCCGAGAATGTCTGTTATACGCCTTGCGCGTTTGAGCAGCATATGTCTTTCGCCGTTTTTGTCTGTGAAAGGTCTGTTATAACCCACTGTATTTCCTTCTTTCTTTTGTTAATAAACCTTAACCGGCTTCAGTGACAATTAAAACAGAATTTTACGAAAATATCAACAATAATATGCCTATTTGTTAATTAATTATTGTTAACATTTTGTGCCTTGTTTTTAAACTTTACATATGTTATGATTCAACAAATATCAAAAGCGGGAAGGAATACCATGCAGTCATATAATACCTTTGAGCCCGATATTTATTTTCTGCGTGAAAAAGAAAAGGACGAAATCAAGCGTATAGGCACGGTTGCGGGCGTTTGCATTCTGTGCTATGTCGCAATACAGAATTTACTGTCGTTTCTGATGCTTATTGAGCCGTTTAAAACCCTTTATTCTCAAAGCGGAGTTTTTACATACTCATTTACCATAGTTGTTTCAATTTTAAGTCTTGTGTTTCCGGCTTTAATTGCCGGTAAGGGACTTGAAAAAAAGACCGGAGCGGATGTTTTTAAATTTGACAGACCGCTTAATACCGAATATGCCGTCTATCTGATTGTATTCGGTATGTTTGTCTGCATTTGCGGAAATTACATCACAAGCTGGTTTGAGACCTTTGCGCAGTTTGCAGGTTTTCAGCTTGAGGGCGGCGATTTCAATGTACCTTCGGGCCTTTACGGGCGAATTGCTTACATTGTTGCAATCGCCGTTGTTCCGCCGTTTGCCGAAGAAATTGCCATGCGCGGCGTTGTTATGCAGCCGCTTCGAAAATACGGCGACGGTTTTGCGATTGTTGTCACAGCCTTCGTATTTGCCGTCCTTCACGGCAATCTTATTCAGGCTCCGTTCGCTTTTGTATGCGCTCTCGGTATAGGCTACGCCGTTTGCATTACCGAAAGCCTCTGGGTCGGCATGGCGATCCATTTTATCAACAACCTTTATTCGGTCATCATCTCCTTTGCCATAAATGACCTGAGTGAGGAAGCCTCAGACAGGGTTTATCTGATTCTGACAGCGGTTGTTTTCCTGATTTCCATTTTCGGCGGCATTATGTTCTTTTCTTCAAAAGATCGCCCGAAGCTTCAAAGAAAAGCGACATTTCTTAAAGGTAATCAAAAGTTCGGAGCTTTCGTTCTGAATGCCGCGATGATAGTTTCGCTTATAATTATGCTTGTTATTACGAGTTTTTATGTGAAATATACGGGTTAAAGCAGTGATTAAAAAGAATGATTTAATTGAAATCACTATCGACTCCTGTTCCGTTAACGGAAGCGGAGTCGGCAGATACGAGGGAATGGCTGTGTTCATTCCCTTTGTTTGTGCCGGTGAAAAAGTACTGGCGCGCGTTTTGAAGGTTAAATCCACCTACGCCTACGCTAAAATTGAGAGAATAATTGAACCTTCGCCGCACAGAACCGAACCGGTTTGTCCTGTTTATTCAAAATGCGGCGGCTGTGTTTTTGCCCACATGGATTACGAAGATGAACTAAAGATTAAAGAAAACCATGTCAGGCAGTGTCTTAAAAGAATCGGCGGGTGTGAACCCGTGTTTGAACCGATACTTTCAACCGGCAGCTTCAGCCGTTATCGTAACAAGGCGCAGTATCCGCTTTCGCTTACAGGTGACGAACTTAAAATCGGTTTCTTTTCGCCCCGCAGTCACCGCGTTGTTCACTGCCCCGAATGTAAACTTCAACCAAGTGAATTTGAACAGATACTTAAAATTTTTGAAGAATATATATGTAAGTACGGTGTCACCGTTTATGATGAGGAAAAACACCGCGGGCTTTTAAGGCACGTCTATGTAAGAAAGGGCGGCGCAACGGATGAAATAATGGTCTGCGCCGTCATTAACGGTGATTCTCTTCCGTATGCCGAAAAACTTGTCGGGGATTTGACTGACAGTAATAAAAACATAAAATCGGTTGTTCTCAACATCAATAAAGAGAAAACCAATGTTATATTAGGCGGTGAATGCCTTACTCTTTTCGGTGAGGATTACATTGAAGACATTTTGTGTTCACTCAGATTCCGCATTTCGCCCCTTTCGTTTTACCAGGTGAATCGCGACGCGGCGCAGCTGCTTTACGGCAAAGCGAAGGAATACGCGGCGCTTAACGGTAATGAGGTTCTTCTTGACCTTTATTGCGGAACGGGGACGATAGGTCTCACCATGGCTGACAGGGTTTCAAAGCTTATCGGCGTTGAGATAGTACCGCAGGCGGTTGAAAACGCAAAAACCAACGCCGTTATTAACGGCATTGATAACGCCGAATTTATTTGCGGTGACGCTGCCGCCGCGGCGCAGCGGCTGAAACAGCGCGGCCTCAGACCCGATGTTGTTATTCTTGACCCACCCCGAAAAGGGTGCGACAAAAAGCTGATTGAAACTGTTAATGATATGAATCCGGACAGAATTGTCTATATTTCATGCGATGCCGCAACCCTTGCGCGCGACTGCGCCGTTTTCAGAGAATTCGGCTATGAAGCGGCCAAATGTACCCCGTGCGATATGTTCCCGAGAGCGGGGCATGTCGAGACGGTAGTTCTTTTAGTCAAACTTCCGCCGGATGATGTCATTAACATAAAACTTGATATATCTGAGTTGCCAGTATCTATTCATGATGGGAATGCAACTTATCCTGAAATCAGAAATTATGTGATAAAAAAGCATGGATTAAAAGTATCCTCATTGAATATTTCTCAAATTAAACGTAAATACGGACTACCTGTTAATGATTCATATAATAAACCAAAATCCGAAAACTCACGTCAACCACAATGTACTCCCGAAAAGGAACAGGCAATAGTCGACGCTTTAAAGTACTTCAAGATGATATAAGAACTGCCCCAACCGTATTAACAACTTTGGTTGGGGCATTTTTTGTTGCGCTTCTGCAACTTTTTATAAGCTTAAGAACTTTTTTAACGCATTTTTGCAACATAGCCGTTTTTTAGTAGGGCCAACGGTATAAATATTATGGGATAAAAATACTAATATTTAGCGAGAAAAATACTTCTTCATCTAATTCGCGACTTAGAGATTTATCGACTGCTTTTAATTTCATATCTAGAAGAAACAGCTTCTTTGTTATTCAACATTGGAATCAAAATACGTTCAAATTGATATGCATTGATTTTTGCTTCAAGGATACCAAGACTTTTTGAAGCCGTGGCAAGTTCATTAATAAAACTGTTAGCATCATAGTCGTTAATCCTGTCAACTAAAAACTTTAACATTTGAATCTCCCCCTTCTACAATTATTATATATTGCACAGCTCGATTTGTCAATAGCTATCGTTCGTCTTTTTAAAAAAGACGAACGATAATCTGAAATCAGTTTTTGATGCAGGCTTTTGTTTCGCCAAAATAATTTATAATTGCCGGCAACCGCAAATGATACAATATGAAGCAGCCGACAATTCCCGTTTGAAATCAAAGCAGCGGTTTTAAAGATTTCAATCGCCGAGGGTAATCCAAAAGGGGAACGGAAAAGAGAAAAGCGTGTTGTCGCGGCAAACAGGGATGACATCATTCCGGTTCTGAAGGAGAATATCGAGTCGGTTGTCGGCACTGATGTAGATGAGGAAATCGAGGTCATTGACAATATGATCCGCAAGAGCCAGATGGATCTTCTCGATGCCGGCAAGGATGAAGCCCGTATACAGGAGATCGGAGAAAGGATTGTCTCCCTGCGTGAAAGACGGCAGGACATTCTCACACAGGCGGCTTTGAAGAAGGATGGGATCGACAGGATAAAGGCTAT
>JAILFM010000007.1 GCA_024697575.1 Clostridiales bacterium | reverse complement strand
CGGATTGCGAAGTAAGATTTTTCGTCAGATGATACAAAAATCGAAGTTGATACTTTGTGTATTGACTGAGATTTTTGTGAAATATGACGGAATAATATTCGCGCAAGACGCGTGCCGCGTATTGTGCGGTATTGCCTTAAGTTATGCGTATCGGTTGATTATAGCATTGCAATAAGACTAAATCAAGAATATTTTGATATATATTTTTACATATATTTTCCCGGAAATGATGTTTTTTGTTGCATTTTCCCCTTTTGTTGTGTTATAATAAGCAAAATTTTGCGACTTGATGTCGACAATAACGGAGGATAACCAAATGGATCTTTTCACAAGAGCCGAAAACGGCTACAATTGCGAAGAAGTTGAAAAATATATTGACCTTCTCAAAGCCGAATACAAAAAGCTTTACGAGCATGCTAAATCAAAGGATGAAGAGAACAAAAAGCTTGTTAAAATATGCAAGGCTTTGAACGAAAAAGTCAAAAACTCCGAAGAGGGTTTGGCTGACCCGAAACCGGCGGGCGATTACACAGAGCTATTTGAATTGATTGACAAGCTCAGTGAAAAAGCAGCATCTTTACGCTGACGGAAAGGTTTGTGGCATGGACGATTTTAAAATCAGAAGTATAGATGAATTTGACGCCGATTTCATAAACAGTCGTCTGTCGACACAGGCTACACCCGACGAGCCGGCAGAGAACAGCAAGCCTTTTTCATCCGATGGCAACGAGATTAACAAAGGCAGAGAGTATGCGCCTGAAGATGAAGTATATTCTTCCGCTCAAAATGCGGCTGCAGCGCAAAATCCGTATGAGCAATACAAACCCGCCGGCAGTGATGCGCCCTCAAGTATGCCGTATGAACCGCTTACCAAAGGCGAAGGTCTTCATGTTGACAAGCTGAAGTTCCCCTTTAACGATGCCGATGAAGATGATGAAAAGTCAAAAAGGCGCAAACCGGCTGCAAAAAAGCCAAACTCCAAAAAGTCAAAAGGCAAAACCGCCGGCAAAGCAATATGCATTATTCTTCTTGCCGCAACCGTTCTTGCGTTTGTTATGGGCTGCTTTGTCGCAATTTTTGTTGACAACAGCGGTGTCAGTATAGGCAAATACAATCTGTCAACCGTAAACAGCGCGACGCCCGCATTCAACCTCTCCAAAGGCGACCTTGTGATTTCCAAGATGCCGGGCGACGAAGCTTACGGTATTGACGATCTTGTTGCCGTAAGAAAAGCAGGCGGCAACGGGTGCGAGCTTGGATTAATCAAGCTTATCAGTACCGGAACAGACAACACGGTCACCGGACTTACCGTTATGTCGGCTGTTGACGGCGTTTCACAGACAATAGCCGCCGAGGAAAGCGCCGGCATGGTTCTCTATTATGTTCCGGCGGCAGGAACGCTGATACGTTTTGCTATGGATAATATCATTCTCGTATGCGTTCTTTTTGTGCTGCTGGTTGCTCTGTGGTGCCTTGTTCTGATTCTTATTGAGAAACCGGGCAGTAATCCGGACAGCAAGAAAAAATAAAAACAGAATTCGTTTTAAAAAAGTGAGGTGAAAAAATTGAACAGCGACGGCAGTCCAAGTCGATTATGCATCTTTAACTTTAAAATTCAAAAATCCGCTGCAGCTGTTCTGTTTTTTTCACAAAACGAAGGACGGTCTATGTTATTTTGAAAAAAACGCGCTGCCCCGGATTGGAAAGGGAGCGCGTTTTTTATGCCGAACACCGTCTTAAACGAAATCATCAACAAGATGCTTTCGGAAAATAAATACTCCACTATCAAAGATATTCTTAAAGAAATGAACATCGTTGACGCGGCGCAGATGATTGAAAACATGGATGAAGAAAGTCAGGTCAAACTGTTCCGTCTTTTGCCGAAATCCCTTTCGGCCGATGTTTTTTCCTATCTCGCTCCTGAGGCTCAGGAGACCATTGTAACGAGCATCACCAACAAAGAAATTCATGCGCTTGTGGAAGAAATGTTCATTGACGATGCCGTTGACTTTCTTGAAGAGGTTCCCGCAAATGTCGTTACCAGGGTTCTTGCACAGACAAATCCCGAAACGAGGGAAATAATCAATAAATTTTTAAGCTATCCGGAGGACAGCGCCGGCAGTCTTATGACGGTTGAAATGGCGGCGTTTCATGAGGATACAACTGTAGATGAAGCTATTGAATCACTGAGAAAAACAGCTCAGGACAAGGAGACAATCGAAACCTGTTTCTGTATTGATTCCCACCGTGTTCTTGTCGGTTCGCTTCCCCTTCGCAAGCTTATCATTGCAAAACCGGGTACCGTCATTAAGGATATAATGCTCAACAGCGAAAAATTAATTAGCGTTAAAACAAATGACGACCGTGAAACAGTTGCCGAAATCGTTCGCAAATATGACCTTCTGGCAGTTCCCGTTGTAGACAACGAAGAAAGGCTTGTCGGCATAATCACCATCGACGACGTTATTGATGTCATCCAGGAAGAAAACACGGAAGACTTTGAAAAGATGGCGTTGCTTTTACCCAGTGAGGACGAATACCTGAAGACAGGCGTTCTTACATTAACAAAAAACAGGATTATCTGGCTTCTTATTCTTATGGTCTCAGCCACCTTCACAGGCAAAATCATTGAGGGCTTTGAAAGCAAGCTTGCGGCTATCGCCGGTTTGACAGCCTGCATACCCATGCTCATGGATACCGGCGGAAACGCCGGCAACCAGGCTTCAACCCTTATCATACGCGGTCTTGCTCTTGGCAGTATCCAGATAAAGGATTACTTAAAAGTGCTGTGGAAAGAAATAAGAGTCGCCTGCATTTGCGGTTTAACTCTGGCGGCAGCAAATTTCTTAAGAATGCAGATTTTAACGAGATTTTTCCATTCAACGGCAACAACCCCCGTCATAATGATTGTCTGTATTTCTATGATATGCGCTGTTATAATTGCAAAAACAATCGGCTGCTCACTGCCGATTATCGCAAAATCACTTCACCTTGACCCGGCGCTTATGGCAGGTCCGATGATAACAACAATTGTCGATGCAATAACCTTGCTCGTTTACTTCGGCTTTGCAACACTTTTCATTTCAAAAGGTCTTCTTCCGATGTGACCGGCTGAATCAGCCAAGCTTAACCTCGCTGACATAAAAACCGCAACGGAGGGCTCGTATGTCAAAAATCAAAGGTTTCTTTAAAAAATATCTTTCAACAAGCGACAGCCTGACTCTTAAAGAAGAGCTCGGGTACTGCGGCGGTATATTCGGAAACACCATGGGGCAGGACAGCGTTCACACCTACGGTGACAAGTTCAGCCGCAATTTTATGGGCGTTGAACCCATCGATATTCAAAAAAAAGACAATATTGTTGAGATTATAAGCTTTTTTATCCCTCCTCTTGCCGGCGCACTTTATGACACCGACCGCGGCAAAGGCAAGATGAGCTATGTCCGTATGGCAATCGGCTCTGCACCGATTCCTTTTGCCATTGCGTCAATGTTACTCTTTATAGTGCCTTTTGCTCAGAGTGACAAAAATTTTTTCTGGGTGCTCGCGTTTAACCTTCTTTTCACCATTGCGGACAATTTTTTTGACATGTCAATAACTACTTTGGGGCTTCGTATGACACCCAATGCGTCGGACAGAAAAAACTTTTTTACACTCTCTTCAATCGCTTCAACGCTCGGTTCCATGCTTCCCGGATGGGTTATACCGATAATTGTCGGAATGACCGATGACCCGCACAAAAAGCAGTGGCTGTACTTTTTCATTGCTCTTGTATTCTGCGTTATCGGTTTCGCCGCCATGTTTGGCTGCTTTGTAGCTGTCAAGGATAAGCCGGTTGTATCGCTGGGTCTCAAAGATGAAGAAGAGGAAAAAATTCACTGGAATAAAGATATAATCAAAGCAATTCTTCACAACAGACCGTTTATCGTAACGCAGATTTCCACTATCACCGATACGGTAAGGCAGATTACATATTCGTTCTTACCCTACCTCTACGAAGATACCTTCGATGATTACGGCATGAAAGCCATTATCGACGCTATAAGCGGTCTTTTCTCGTATCTCGGTCTTTTTGCGGTCCCGGTTGTAGGCAATAAAATTTCCGCAAGGAATATTCTTGCCGGCGGATACGGCTACACAGCATTTTTCTACGCTTTGATGAGCCTTTTCAACTTTAAATTTAACCTTGATAACATAAGGAAAAAACGCTATATAATCGGTATTCTCATAGGTCTTGCCGGTATGCCGAATGCAGCTCAGGGCGCAGCGAGAAGAATTATCGTTGCGGACTCAACCGACTACATGGAATGGTATTCAGCCGAAAAACTCGGCAAACCCTTGAGAAGCGACGGCATTTTATCGGCAGCTCAGAGTATATTCGGCAAAGTCGTATCGCTTGTAAAAACAAACGGATATAATATCTGTATGCGCGCCATCAAATACAAATCTACAAATTCCGCAAGGGGCGAAGTCAATATTCAGTCAAACTATACTCTGAGAGGCATTTTCCGAGTTATTTCGCTGTGCGGGCTTGTCGGCAATATTTTAAGCGCCGTATGTTTCCTGTTTGATAGCTATGACGGCGAGAGAAAAGAACAGATTCAGTCAAGGCTTTCGGAAATACGGCAGAAAAAAGACGAAAAGCTTGACGAATATATGAATTAATAAAGAAAGAATAATTTTCAAGGAGAACGGATATGGAAATAAGAATTTTTGACACTCAGGAAGAAATCGGAGCAGCCGCAGGCAAAATAATCTGTGAATTCACAAAGAATAACCCGGACTGCGTTCTCGGCTTTGCAACCGGAGCTTCGCCCGTTCCGACTTACAATTACATGATTAAACAGTATGAGAACGGTGAAGTCTCATTTGAAAACATAAAAACATTCAACCTCGACGAATACTGTGACCTGCCCCGCAGTCATAAAAACAGTTACTATACCTTCATGCATGAAAACCTTTTTGATAAGATTGACGTCAAGGAGGAAAACATCGGTTTTCTTGACGGCAACGCCGAAGAAAAGGCGGAAAGCAAAAGATACACCGAGGCTATCAAAGCAGCCGGCGGTATTGACATTCAAATTCTCGGAATAGGCAGAAACGGTCACATTGCTTTTAACGAGCCTTCCGACGAATTCACCGGGGAAAGCTATAAAGTTGAGCTGACACAGTCAACAATAGACGCAAACTCAATCTATTTTGACGATATAGCAATGCCCCACTATGCAATGACAATGGGCATCGGTCTTATCATGGAATCCAAAAAAATCGTTCTCATAGCAACAGGTGACAAAAAAGCACAAGCTGTATATGATATGGTTAACGGTCCCGTAACGCCCAAATGCCCCGCGTCCATTCTTCAGCAGCATTCCGATGTTGTTATCCTGCTCGACAAAGAAGCAGCGCAAAAAATAATCTGAGGTAAACCCGAAATGCAAAAGAAAACCTATTATATTTCAACACCGATATATTATCCGTCCGACAAGCTTCATATCGGTCATACATATTCAACCGTTGCCGCCGACGCGCAGGCAAGATACAGGCGTCTTAACGGCTATGATACATTTTTCCTCACCGGCACGGACGAGCACGGTCAGAAAATTGAAGATAAAGCCAGAGAAGCCGGCGAAACCCCGAAAGAATATGTTGACAAAATCGTCGCAGGTATAAAGGATCTTTGGAAGCTGATGAATATAACCAACGACAAATTCATCAGAACCACCGACGAACAGCATGAAAAGGCCGTTCAAAAAATATTTCAGAAGATGTATGACAAAGGCGATATTTATAAAGGCTGCTATGAAGGCCTTTACTGTAAGCCTTGTGAATCCTTCTGGACAGAGACGCAGGCTGCGGGCGGACTATGCCCCGACTGCGGAAGACCGGTCGGTAAAGCAAAGGAAGAAGCTTATTTCTTCCGCCTTTCAAAATATGCCGACAGACTGGTAGAATACTATGAACAGCACCCCGGATTTATAGAACCCGTCAGCCGTCAAAATGAGATGATAAACAATTTCATAAAGCCCGGTCTTCAGGATTTATGCGTTTCACGCTCATCCTTCACATGGGGAATTCAAGTGCCCGTTAACCCCGAGCATGTTATCTATGTCTGGCTTGACGCTCTCACAAATTATATTACGGCGCTTGGTTACGGAAGCGACAACGAAGAACTGTTTAACAAATTCTGGCCCTGTGATGTCCACCTTATCGGCAAAGATATCATCAGGTTCCACACAATATACTGGCCGGCATTTCTTATGAGTCTTGACCTGCCTTTGCCGAAAAAAGTTTACGGTCACGGCTGGGTACTGCTTGAAGGCGGCAAAATGAGCAAATCGAAAGGCAATGTTGTCGACCCGGTTGTTCTTGCAGACCGCTACGGTGTGGACGCTCTTCGCTATTATCTGCTTCGCGAAATTGCCTTCGGTTCTGACGGCGTATTCTCCAACGAAAATCTGATTAACCGTATTAACAGCGACCTTGCAAACGACCTTGGAAATCTTGTATCCAGAACCGTTTCAATGGTTGAAAAATACTTCGGCGGCACCATTCCGGCTGAAAAAGAAGAGACTGAATTTGATCAAAAACTTGTTTCGCTTGCCCTCGAAACTTCACAAAAGGCGCAGTCTGATATCGAACAGCTTAACTACAGTGTTGCGCTGAGTGAAATATGGAAGCTGATTTCCGCTACAAATAAATACATAGACGAAACAGTGCCGTGGATACTTGCAAAAGATGAAACTAAAGCGGGAAAGCTTGCCGCGGTAATGTATAACCTGTGCGAAAGCATACGCATTATTTCCGTATTGATTGCTCCCTTTATGCCGGAAACATCCCTGAAAATCAGAAGTCAGTTAGGTGTGAACGATGATTTTATTTGGGATGAGAGTAAAACTTTCGGAAAAGAAAGCACTTATACAGTGAAAAAAGGTGAAATCATCTTCCCCCGCATCGATATGGAAAAAGAACTGAGCGAACTTGAAAAAGCAAGCGGCTCCGACGATAAAGCCACACCTTTTAAAGAAGAAATCGAAGGTGTTGCAAAGATAGGAATAGATACTTTTTCACTTGTTGATCTGAGGTGCGCTCAAATCAAAGAATGCGTTCCGGTAAAAAAAGCAAAAAAACTCCTTCAGCTTACACTCGATGACGGAACAGGCATTGACAGAACCGTAGCTTCGGGTATCGCAAAGTGGTACAAACCGGAGGACCTTGTGGGCAAAAAAGTAATTCTTGTATCCAACCTTAAGCCCGCCGTTCTCTGCGGTGTAGAAAGCAAAGGTATGATCCTTGCCGCAACCGCCGCTGAAAATGATGTTAAGGTTGTTTTCCTTGATGAGAGTGTACCTGCCGGAAGTAAAATAAGCTGATGAACAGCATTTTTGACACTCACGCCCACTATAACGATGAGGCTTTTGACTGCGACAGAGATGGTATTTTCGAGTTTTTGAAAACCAACGGTGTCTGTGCTGTCATCAACTGCGGAACAGACATTCCGTCAAGTAAAACTTCTCTTCGCTATGCTGAAGAAAATGACTTCGTCTTTGCTGCGTGCGGCATTCACCCCGAGGACATAGTTGGCAGACCTGACGACTGGTTAAACCAAATAGAAAATCTTTGCCTTAGCGAAAAATGCGTTGCAGTCGGTGAAATCGGTCTTGATTATCACCGGGATACCCCCCGGGATGAGCAAAAGGATGTTTTTGAAAAGCAGCTGCTTTTGGCAAACAAGCTCTCAAAGCCGGTGATTGTTCATGACAGGCAGGCGCACGAAGACACACTTGAACTTATAAAGAAATACAGACCCGCAGGTGTTATGCACTGCTTTTCCGGTTCGGCAGAAACCGCAAAAGAACTGTTAAAAGCCGGCATGTATATTGGGTTCGGAGGTTCGCTGACTTTTAAAAACGCAAAGAAAACCGTTGACGTTTTCTCCATTGTTCCGCTTGACCGCTTTCTTCTTGAAACAGATTGCCCATATATGGCTCCGGTTCCTTTCAGAGGCAAGCGAAATGACTCCACATTAATTATATATGTTGCCGAAAAAATGAGTGAAATCAGCGGCATGTCAACTGAAAAGATACTGAATCTGGCAAGAGAAAACGCAAAAAGGCTTTTTCTTGGTAACGACCAATAAAAAAATTGTCTTTTCATGGTTCTGTTACCGGTGAAACCGGCTAATAACATATTTTAAACATACAATTAAACGGTATAAACCAAAAAGAGGAAATATTATGGCTCCCTTGTTGCTTGACGCTTCTGTAGGCGAAAAAATCGACGCTGTATTTTATCAGTTCGATATGTTTATATACCACATTTTTTCATTCATACACTGCGGATTTATGAATAAAGTCGCAATGGCTTTCACCTCTTTCGGAGATGAAAGATTTGTTATTCCCGTTGCGATAATTGCTCTGTGCCTTTGTTTTTTCAAAAAAACAAGAAAATACGGAGCGACAATCGCCGGCGCTATTGTTCTGGGCACTCTATTGACAAACATTGTGCTTAAACCTGCAGTGCTCAGAATTAGGCCGTATAACACCCTCCAGGGTATTAAGGAATACTGGGATTGCTACATCGGCGCAGGCGCTTTTTCCGAATCCGATTACTCCTTCCCTTCGGGCCACACAACCGGTGTGTTTGAAATCGCAGTTTCGCTCGGTCTTTGCCTGAGAAAAGACGGAAAAAAAGGTATTTCATGGATACCTTCGATAATAGCGTTTTTAACGGGGCTTTCAAGGATTTATCTTTGCGTTCACTACCCCAGCGATATTATAGGCGGTATTTTAGCCGGCACAATAGCCGCGGTTATCTCATATGTTATCGTTTCCGTTATACTTAACGCCGTAAAGAATACATTTATAGACAAAATAGATCTGAGTGAAAAGGTCAGCTTTTTTAAAAAAAACGGAAAAGCAATTATTGCAGTCTGTGTGGTTGCGTCGTTCATGTTCTCTTTCATCACCCAGTTTTCAGAGGGGGGAAATGCGGAAAGGTGCGCTTACGAAGGCAGCGATTACAATTGTTATAACGAAGCAAAAACGGGCGATGATTATCCCCCGATTGACGGCAAAAACTATTGCAAAATTCACCGTAAACAACTTCTGAGCGCCGAATAAACACAACCATTCAACAAATAAAGCCGA
>JAILFM010000141.1 GCA_024697575.1 Clostridiales bacterium | reverse complement strand
CTGTCTTTTGGGGATATGCTCTTGTTGAGTATACTCAATTTTATCCGGAAACAGCTGATTTTGCTGTTTCTTTTTTGTTTTCAGTGCCTCATACCTCATAAAATTCAGGGCTGTGCAAAAAACTATTTTGCTACAGCCCCTTTTCAATGTCTATATGCGTTTTATTATTCATTTAAAAAACTATTAATTCCATTTGGGTGCTGCTTTCACTTATTCATTCAAATTCGCTGCCCTGAATTGTTACAAGATCGACTCCCGTTGTTTCTTTGACTTTAAAAATCAAAATAAAGAAATCTGCAACAAGACCGGGTACAGTCAAAGCAAATGAAACCCAACCGATTGAAGAATTGCCGAACACCGAAAGAAGCGGCACAGACACCATGAACGATATACCAATACCCAAACCGGTTGCCAAAAATGAAGCTGCAAGTACAGATGAACGAAGGGCAGTCGGTGTCGATTCACCTGCCATAAGGCAAATTGTATCAATATTCGACCAGAATGTGCCTACGCTCGCGCCGCACAAAAACCCGACCGCTTGCGGCGACAATCCCTTGTTGGAACCCAGGAAAAAAGCAAGGAAAAACAAGGCGGCGCTGCCTGACATAACAACGGCTGAAATTCTTCTTCCGAATTTATCGGAAATAAAGCCTGTGGCAAGTGTGCTTAAAGCGCAACCGATTGGAAAAAAGAAAAGCGCGGTTGTCACCTCATTAATACCAACCGACTGAAGCGCACTTTCAAGTGAAGAAGCAAGGCCGTTTGCGAGTGAAAAACCGGCATAACCGTAGCTCATAATAACCTGATAGTCAATGGTAAAGACAAAACCGGTTTCCGAAAAAACAAGCGCGAGAAAAATGAAACGAAGCTGTTTATGCTTCCATACAAATCTTAGTGCCTGAATAACACTGCCGGATTTGTTTTCGGTTTCACACGCCTTACCTTCAAGAATATTTATCCTTGAAATATTATAAGCGTCAGTCTCTTTAGTCAAAAAGATTGCAGCAATACTGACCAGCATACCGGCGATACCCGGTAAAAGATAGACTCTTCTCCACTGTGAAACATCACTCATAAGGAGTTTGCGAAGAAGAGGGATAAGCAAAACACCGAGCATGGCAATACATTTTATGCTTGAATAAATCTTTGCGCGGTGTTTATCCGGCGCCGATTCCATAATATAAACCACCTGCATATCATGAGCAACAAAAAACTGCACAAGACATGAGCCGACAATATAACCGAAAACACTTTCGGTAAGGTAGATGATAAGAAGCCCCAAACACATACCGAATGTGTTGATAATGAGGAACGGTTTTCTGCCGAACCTGTCGGCAAGAGGCTTATACAAAATACCGAGAGCCATAAAAGGAAAAGACACAAAGGTTATTATATCAAGCCGGCTGACCGATGCCTCACCGAATTTCGCAAGCATATCATTTGCGATTTCAGTTTTCATAAATGCTGCCATTTGTGAAGCGACTTCATCGGTTATGTAGATAATACTGATAATAAAGAACAGATATACTAAGTAAAATGAACTCCTATGAGCGTTCAACTGTTTTTGCCTTTTGGCAATTTCTTTTGCTTTTTTATCCATCCTGCACCTTTAATCATGATTCTTTATAAAATATTTATAGAACTTAACGCCCTGGGCAACGGCATCGGTGCTGATATTTTCATTTGCCGCATGCATTGCCGCAAGCTGGTCTGCATCCATACGAATGGGGCAAAACCGTATACAGTTGTCACTGACTGGAGTATATTTACGGCAGTCCGTACCGCCTGTACAATAAAGAGGAGTAAAACAAACCTGAGGATAAACATCATTAACGCATTTTTCGAGGTATTTGAACTCGTCACTGTTGGGGTCTGTAACTTCAGACGCGCTTGTTTTGTGAAGCACTTCAACCTCAAGGTCATATTTTTTTGCTTTTTTCGTCAGAATATCAATACACTCGTCCGCACTCTGCTGAAGAGCCGGGCGTATGTTAAGAATAACATAAGCTTCGTCCGGTATAACATTCGGCGCTTTTGACGCTCCGCTCATTGTGAACACCCTTGTCGTTACAAAGAATGCGCCGGCTTGTCCCGAAACTTTGGGAACCAGCCAAACAAGAAGCGGTTTGAACAGCCATAAATTGCCTAAAACCAGCCTTAACGGGAAACTCAGATACGGCGCAATATGGCCGAACATTTCTTTAACCGGCATTGTCATGGCAGATTTAAACGGATTTCTCTTTTCAACATCAACAACAAATTTTGAAAGCCTTGTTATGGGTGTGTTTTTCGGCGGGGTTGACGAATGACCGCCCTTGCTTCTGGCAATAAACTTAATGTTTGTGCTGCCCTTTTCGGTGATACCTGCGGCAGCGCACATACACTTCATACCGGGCATAAGGCCTTCCACAAGGCCGCCGCCCTCATCCATAACAACACAAAGGCGAATACCCTTGTCAAGAAGGTAGTTAACAATTTTTTCTGCGCCGCCGCCTGAAGTTTCCTCATTGACTGATGACGAAAGATAAACATCTCTTTCAGGCACAACACCCTCTTCAAGAAGCTCTTCAACAGCCGCAAATTCCGCCATAACGGTGCATTTGCAGTCCATCGCTCCCCTGCCGTGAACCTTGCCGTCGCTTATTTCACCGGAAAACGGATCTTTTTTCCATGTGGTTTCCGCCGCAGGAACAACATCCTGATGACCCATAAGGAGAATGCCGTCTTTTGACGAATCCCTGCCCTTCCATCTTAAAAGAAGGTTGCCGTCAATAACGGTTTTTTCAAGTGTTTTGAATGTTAAGGGGAAAAGCTCCTCCATAACGGACTGCAGTTTATAAAACCGGGACAGATCGTCGCCCTCGTTTGCCGACACTGTAGGCACCTTAACCATAGCGGAAAGCATTTGAGCATATTTGTTTTCATCCTCACGGGTATAGGTTTGCGCGCTCTGTCTGTCATTAGGCTTTGCCTTGATAAGCAATGCGCGAATCACGGCAATAACAAGTGAAATAACAAGCGCCGCGGCAATAAACAAAAGTAAATAAAGAAAATAATTCATAAAAACCACCTCATATTTTGTCGGAATTAAAATTAATAACAATATTTTCCCTTTTTGGTTCCATTTTGTGATATTTAACACCGGCGGCGTCAAGCATACGCTTTGAAGCGACATTCATAGGCGTACCGTCATATTTATCCGAAAGGTAGATTATTTCGCTTATTCCGCATTGAATAATCGCCTTTGCGCATTCATTGCAGGGAAAAAGCGCAACATAGATTTTGCATCCTTCAAGGTTTTTGCCGCGGGCGTTCAAAATTGCGTTTAATTCCGCATGGCAGACATATGGATATTTTGTGTCAACGGCATTGCCATCCCTGTCCCACGGAAAAACATCATCACTGCATCCCATCGGAAAACCGTTATAGCCCATGGACATTATACGGTTTTTCCCGTTCACAATACAGGCACCAACCCTTGTGTTCGGATCTTTACTGCGATAGGATGAAAGAACGGCAATTCCCATAAAGTATTCATCCCAGCTGATATAATCGCTCCTTTTTGCCATAATCCACCTCAGTTTATCAGCGCTTTTATGTCCTCAGGACTGAAAGCGTATTTTTTGTTGCAAAAATGGCAGTTAACGGTTGTAACCGGATCTTTTGCCATATCCTCAAGCTCTGTTCTGCCCAAACTCACCAGAGCCTTTACAACCCTCTCCCGCGAACAGTTGCAGCTGTATTCCGTTTGCATTTCGTCAAGCTTTTCAAGATCAAAAAGTCCGAGCGTCTTTCGGCAAATCTGCTCCGGAGTAAGACCGGATGTGAGCATTTCAGTCACCGAAGGCAGATTTTTGATACTTTTTTCAACCTTATCAATCGTATCATCGTCCGCAGAAGGTAAAAGCTGGATTAAAAAACCGCCCGCCGCTTTTATGCTTAAATCCGGATTAACAAGAACACCCAAGGCGCAAACAGTCGGTATCTGTTCGCTTGAAGCAAAATATGCCGTAATATCCTCGGCAATTTCACCGCTCACAATCGGTACCTGCCCGATGTAAGGTTCCTTAAGCCCGAGATCCTTCATAACAGTCAGCGTGCCGTCTATACCAACCGCACCGGCAACATCAAGCTTACCCTTGGCGTTAAGTTCAATTTCAACAACCGGCTGTGTGATACACCCGCGGACATTGCCCAAACTGTCGGACACCGCAATCAATGTACCGGCGGGTCCGCCGCCGTTAAGGCGCAGCGTCAGGGAGTCATCTTTGCCTTTAAGAGTGCAACCCATTAGTGAAACCGCCGTAAGAAGCCTGCCCAGCGCCGCCGAGCAGACGGCGGATGTCTTATGGATTTTTTCCATCTCGGAAACAATTTCAGTTGAGTCAACAGCAATACATGTCAGCTCACCGAACGAAGATATTGTCCTGACAAGATTTGCCATCAAATCACCCCTTTTCGCAAACAAACACCGCTCTTTCGCAGTCTTCAGCCGGCTTATTAAAAGCCATTGAATTATAAATTTCAATATTTTTGAATCCGCTTTTTTTAAGCATTGATATTATTTCGTCAAAATCATAAGCATATTCGACAAAATAATCACTGAACCGGTCATAAAATCCGTCATCACGGCTGATAAAAAAGTCAAGATTGATGTCAACGCTGTTGTCGTCACTGTTAAAGCTGTTTTGCCAAACGCAAAACACATCTTCGGTTTCAAAAGCAAAACAGTTATCACTTAAAATATGCTTATGTTTATATATCGTATTGACATCAAAAACAAACAAGCCTCCGCTTTCGGTAAAAAGCGAAACATTGTCAAAGGTTTTTTGAAGTTTTTCTTTCCCTTCGATATGATTAATGGTATCCAAACTCGAAACACAGCAAATCACAGTGCCGAAAAGGTCAAGGTTTTCACCGCTTTGCTCAAGCAAAAGAACAGGATTTGAAAGTCCGCATGTTTTTTCGCGTGCTTTTGTGAGCATACCGACACTCGGGTCAACGCCGATAACATCAAAGCCTCTAAGTGAAAACATAGCGCTCAGAGTTCCGGTTCCGCAGCCGAGGTCAAGCAAAATGCCGCCGTTTATTCCGTGATTTGAAAGAATGGTGCTGTAATAATCTGCCATTTTTCCGTAATCCACATTGTCAATAAGCAGGTCGTAATATTCCGCAAAAGCGTCGTAAGGCATATTTTTTCTCTCTGAATTCAATTTTTCACATTTTAACAAATATTATATGAAAAATCAATAATGATGTAACGGCGTATCAAATATGTTTGTGTTATTCAAATAAAAAGCCGCAGCAAAAAATGTAAAGGCTTCACGCTGCCTTAACGGCAACGGGAAGCCTCGCTCAGTTTTTGGAAAACGCCTTATTTTTCATTTACGGCAATCCATATTTCACCGTAATAGTTCGGGTCATTGGTATTATCCGACGGATAAACCTCAAATTCAACACCTGAGGCGTATTCGTACCTGTCACTGCACGGAAAAAACTCCGAAACAATTTTTCTGTATGTCTCAATGAATACATCCGGCATCTTGCCCTTAAACGGGAACACTGCATAAGTAAACTCCGGAAGCGTAATTACCTCAAGGCTGTCATCCACCGAAGCTCCATTGTACTCAGCGCCGATTCCGTACGGAAATACATTTCCTTCAGTTTCGAGCGAGAAACAGATTCCAATCAGACCTGCAAGCTTAGGCTTTTCGGGAATATAACTGCATATCTTTTGAATTGTCCCGTCCTGACCGCACTTTGCCCAAAAGTCCGTAATATCGGGGGTTCCGGCTCCGGTTTCCGGTTTGCGAACACGCTCTCTTCTACATATAACCTTGATTGAGCCCGGTTTTTCAATTCTGTAATTCATTTCATTTCCTCCTGTCAGAATAAGTTTTACAGACAGCTTGGAAAATGACTTGACTGTTCCGCCGTTTCTGGCTTCTGTCGGCGTAATACCGTGAAAGCGTGAAAAAGCGCGTGTAAAGCTTTCCGGCGTTTCATAGCCGTATTTGAGAGCAATATCAATTACCTTTTCACTGCTGTTAATCAGTTCATCCGCCGCAAGAGAAAGACGCCTCATACGAATATAATCGCCGAGAGTAATGCCGCACATAATACTGAACACTCTCTGAAAATGAAACGAAGACGAATATGCCTGCTTTGCCACCGCGTCACAGTCGATTTCTTCAGTTAGATGTGTCTCCGTATAATCGATTGCCCTCTGTATGCCTTTAATCCAGTCCAAATCATATTCCTCCTGTCTTGAGGCTATTCTAACAGGAACAGGTATCTGCTTCTTGATTTTGCGTGCTGTATGGTGTCAAATTGTTTGGCATATTTGCAAGCAACCCGCTGTTGTGCGTACCCTTGTTTGAAAATCGTTCAAAAAAGCTGTCCCGGCAACTTAAGTTTCTCTTTAGTCGGAAATGCTTTGTCAAACGCTTCCACATCCGCGTCGTCAACATAATAACCCTTTGGGGTCTGATATACGCCGGTGACTCCGCCAAGATAGCCCGGAATCAGTTCTTTGCACAGAAAAAACGAGTCATCTGCATCTTCCGGCAGGTCGTGATAGCGAATACCGAATTTGCGGGCATAGTCGAATCCGCTTTTACCGTAAAACTCTATATTGCCTTCAAACAACACCGCACCATAGCCGAGTTCAGCAGCCTTCTCCAAAGAATAATCGAGCAGCTTTTTGCCGTATCCATTGCGCTTGAGCTCGGATGTAATGCAGATAGGTCCCATCGTCAGAACGGGAATCTCTCTGCCGTCATCTGCGTTGATAACAGTTCTCATAAACATGTTCTGCCCAATAAGTCTGCCGTCCTTTTCCATGACGAAATCAAGTTCATTTACGAACGCAGGATCGTCACGGAGCACATGAATCACATAATGCTCACTGCATCCCGGGCGGTAAACATTCCAAAAAGATTCTCTAACAAGATTCTCAACTTTTCTGCAATCTTCAATTTTCTCCGAACGAATAATATAGCTGTTTTATCCATTTTTCTCCTAATCTTATGTGATTTTTTCTTCTCTGTATAGTTTCATCGAAATGGACATAATTATTAC
>JAILFM010000127.1 GCA_024697575.1 Clostridiales bacterium | reverse complement strand
ATATACAGTGCAGTTAATCAAAGCCAAATATTTTATGTATTATCGCTTTTCATAAGTATAACAATATTGTTATTTGATAAGTACAATTTGATTTCAATAGATTCTCAACTGCAAAAATCTTTAATGCCGTTTATTTCTATTCTGATTACAGCTATTTTTACAAATAATTATTTTGGAATCGGGTCAAACGGAGATAACGCATTCTCAATGATAAAAAATTATTTTTCCATTGGATTCCATCCAAACTGGAGAGGAATGCTATATGGAACAATCGCAATGATAATAATGATAACATTCAGAAGGAAATTCAAATCAGCAGGTAATATTATAAATGCGGCCCTGATAGTTTTACCGGTTACATTAATCCTTAGCTATTGCCTAATACCGGATTTTAATCATCCGGGAATCAGCGTTGTTAATTATATTTCACCAAAAGATGTAATAATCAGGTTTTCTATAGATAAAAATGATTTCAGTATAGTTGATTGTTTAAAAAGTATATTAACAGGTATCGCTTTAGCTGTTTCCGTAAACCAAAATCCATCAAACAAATTGGACAAAATACCGGGCTTAGCTTTTGCGGCAGCAGGCATTCCGTATTATTTGGTTAATGACAAATTATATTTTAATAAAAAGAATGTTGTTTGTGCCGCCGTATCGTTTGTTATCTGCGTATTAATGCTGTTTTTCAAAGGTTTGCCTGAGTCCGTTTGCGCGGTAATTCTCATTGTCGGAAGCTGGCAAGGTATTAATTGGAAAGAATTCCAAACAAATTTTACTTCAGGGTATAACGGAATAATTTCTTCTATAATATTTATTATCTTTGTTTTTTCACCATGCGCAGCAATAACAGCAGCTTCAATTATTTCAAATATATACTTCCGCCGAATGAATCAATGCCTACAAAAACAGGAAAGTCCGATACAGTAATCCTTTTTACGCTTTCACAACCGAGTTCCTCAAAAGCTATAACTTCACATGAAACGATGTGCTTGGAATATAGAGCCCCCGCTCCGCCGACAGCGCAAAAATATACAGCACTGTTTCTCATAATAGCCTGATAAACACTTTCGCTTCTGTCGCCTTTTCCTATGATATACTTAAGACCCATGTCAATAAGTGTCGGTGTATAAATATCCATCCTTCCGGATGTTGTCGGACCGCAGCTTCCTATTACTGAACCCGGTTTATTCGGAGTGGGTCCCGCATAATATACAGCAGCATTCTTTAGATCAAACGGGAGTTCTTTACCTGCATTTATCAAAGAGAATATTTTTTTATGAGCTGCATCTCGGGCAGTAAAAACTGTTCCGTTTAATCTGACCATATCGCCCGCTTTAAGAATTTCGGTGTCAAAATTACAGTCATTTACATTGACAGAGTATGTGTTCATATCACTTACCTGAAAATTTATTTTTAACTTCGCTCAGACTGCCGGCTAATCCGTCGACAGTCTTATTTATTGTAGTTATTGATAAATCGATATCTGCTTGAGCGGAGACTATTTTATCTTTACAGCTTTCTACTGTAATAAGTGAATCATTAATCAATGAATTAAAGTGATTATAAATCTCATCTGTTTCGTTTTTTGCGCTTAACAATAAGTTTTCGGAATAATCAATTGCATCCTTAACCAATATATTGGCTCTGTCATTAATTAATAAATCATAATCGGAAAGCAACTTATCATATTTACTTTTAAGCTGTTCAAATTCACTTTCTCTAAGTTCAAGTTCAGCAGCTTTTTCGTTAGAAGAAAGTTCATTTTCGGCCTTTTTTTGACGAAGCAGGTTATTTTCCTGTTCTGAATTATAAAGCTTTGATTTTAAATCCGAGTTTTCATCTTGAATTTCATCAAAATGCTTTAATTTTGAATTCGCAGCGGATAATTTATCGCTTAAATCTTTGATTTTATGCTGATATTCTTCGAAAAGATTTAAAACATCATCTTTATTAAAACCGCCGACTAAAACGCTTCTGATATTCATATTTTGCATATCTTAATACCTAACAATGCGGCAATCCCATTAAAGGATTGCCGCCTTATTCAAATTATTTAAGTGAGAAAGCTTTAACTGCTTTTTCAACAATATGAGCGCAATCAAGACCGTAAAGATGTAATAAATCCACCGCCGGACCTGATCTGCCGAATTTATCTTCAACACCGACTCTTAAAACAGGAACCGGTTTGCCGAATTCACAGACAGTTTCACATACTGCACTGCCCAAACCGCCGATAATGTTATGTTCTTCAGCGGTTACAGCACATCCGGTTTTTGTAACCGAAGCAATAACAGCCTCGCTGTCAATAGGCTTAATTGTGTGAATATTAATTATCTCGGCATCAATACCCTTATCGGCAAGAATTTTAGCCGCTTCAATTGCTTCATTAACCATAAGACCCGTTGCAAAAATGGAAACATCAGCACCGTCTTTGATTTTAACCGCTTTGCCGATTTCAAACTTATATTTTTCATCAAAGATTCTGGGAACTGCAAGTCTGCCGAATCTCATATAAACAGGTCCCTCGTACTCAGCAGCCGCAAAAACAGCAGCCCTTGCTTCAATATCATCTGCAGGGTTAATTATAACCATACCGGGAATAGTACGCATAAGACCTATATCCTCACAGCACTGATGACTTGCGCCGTCTTCGCCGACAGAAATGCCTGCATGTGTTGCACCGATTTTAACATTAAGATGAGGATATGCAATGGAATTCCTAACTTGCTCAAACGCTCTCCCTGCAGCGAACATTGCAAATGTGCTCGCGAAAACGGTGTAGCCTGTCGATGCAAGACCGGCAGCAACACCCATCATATTACTTTCGGCTATACCTGTATCTATAAATTTATCAGGGAAGGCCTTTTTAAACATTCCTGTTTTAGTTGCAGCGGCAAGATCAGCGTCGAGAACAATAACTTTATTGTTGATAGCTCCAAGTTCAACAAGAGCTTTACCATACGCTTCTCTTGTTGCGGTTTTAATAATATCACTCATAATTTAACCCCTTATCTTTCTAAAGCAGAGAGTTTATCTTTAAGTTCATTAACGGCATCTTCATACTGCTGAGCATTAGGCGCTGTTCCGTGCCAGCCGACCTGATTTTCCATAAAGCTGACACCTTTGCCTTTGATAGTTTTGGCTATGATTGCAGTCGGTTTACCTTTACATTCCTTTGCAGCCTCAAAAGCATCATTTATATCGTTAAAATCATGACCGTCAATTTTGATAACATTCCAGCCAAAGGATTGGAATTTTTCGGGAATCGGATAAGGTGAGTTAACTTCTTCAACTGTACCGTCAATCTGAAGATTATTATTATCTATTACAATACACAGATTATCAAGTTTTTTGGCTGCGGCATACATCGCCGCCTCCCAAACCTGGCCTTCCTGGATTTCACCGTCACCGAGTATTGAATAAACTCTGAAATCTTTTCCGCCGATTTTTGCGCCGAGCGCCATACCGCAAGCCGCTGAAATACCCTGACCGAGAGAACCTGTGCTCATATCGACACCTGGTGTATATTGAATACTCGGATGACCCTGAAGTTTTGAATCAATTTTTCTGAGTGTTTTAATCCAGTCAACAGGGAAAAAGCCCTTAAGAGCGAGAGTGGCATACAGAGCAGGAGCAGCATGACCTTTTGAAAGAACAAATCTGTCTCTGTTTTCATCTGAGCAGTTCTCAGAATTAACTCTCATATGATTAAAATAAAGATAAGTTATAATATCGGCGCAGGATAATGAACCGCCCGGATGACCGGACTTTGCATTAAATACTCCTTCAATAATACCGAGCCGAACTTTGCAAGCCGATATTTCAAGTTCTTTAAGTGTTTTTTTGTCCA
This sequence comes from Clostridiales bacterium, assembly GCA_024697575.1. Taxonomy (GTDB): domain Bacteria; phylum Bacillota; class Clostridia; order Oscillospirales; family Acutalibacteraceae; genus CAG-177. Next base: position 1,300 of record JAILFM010000127.1, on the reverse strand, counting down.
AAATAATATCCTCCTCATAATTTGCATTTATTTAGAAATTCTTTGAAATAATCAGGCAAATCTGAACAAACGGTTATCATCTGATTTGTTGTCGGCTGAATAAACTGTAAAGATGCGGCGTGAAGACATTGCCCGTTCAGAAAAGCATTCTGTCCTTTAGGTCCATAGACTGTGTCTCCTGCGACAGGATGACCGATATATGCCATATGAACTCTTATCTGGTGTGTTCTGCCGGTATGTAATTTACATATTAAATAACTGTATGAACTATTTGAATTTAAAACCGTATAATCTGTAACGGCATTTTTGGAGTTTTTTTTGGTTACGCACATCTTTTTACGGTCAATGGAACTTCTGCCTATCGGAGCGTCTACAGTTCCTGAAACATCCTTAAAATTACCGTGAACAACCGTGTGGTATTGCCTGTCAAGAGAATGTGATTTAATCTGTTCTGAAAGTGAAATGTGAGCCTTATCGTTTTTGGCAATCAAAAGAAGTCCGCTCGTATCTTTATCAATTCTGTGAACTATGCCCGGTCTGATAACACCGTTAATAGAAGACAAATTTTTTCCGCAATAGTATAATAATGCATTAACAAGAGTATGTTCATAATTACCCGGAGCGGGATGAACTACCATTCCTTTAGGTTTGTTAACAACAAGTAAATCCGAATCTTCATAACAAACTTCAATCGGTATGTTTTCAGGTATCAGATTCAGTTCCTTGGGTTCTGGAATTAAAAAAGAAAACAAATCTCCGCATTTAATCTTATAATTCTTAGATATAATCTTGTTGTTGCACTTTACATATTTATCATCAAACAGCTTTTGAATAAATGACCTTGAATACTGTTGCAAAACATCTGACAAAAAAACATCAATCCTTTTTCCGGTGTCTTCATCATCGGGTTTTAAACTGATTAATTCATTATATTCAATATGATTAATTACCTTATCCATTGATAACTAATCCTTTTTTGATTTTTCTTTGACAAAATCAATTATCTCATACAGAAGAATAATAAAAGCTCCGGACGTAATAAAAATATCGGCAAAATTAAAAACTGCAAAATTTACAAACAAAGGTTCAATAAAGTCTACAACATAGCCGAAGAATATCCGGTCAATCAAATTCCCGATGCCACCCGATATAATCAGCAATAAACCAATATTCTTAAGCTTGTTGCCTTTTAAATTAAAAAATAAAACAGAGCAACAAAGAATAATAGCGAAAAAAGTAAAAACAATAAGAATTAAAGGCTTTCCTTGAAAAAGGCTGAATGCTGCTCCTTTATTTTCTG
>JAILFM010000107.1 GCA_024697575.1 Clostridiales bacterium | reverse complement strand
GTCACATATCGGTAAGCAGACTCAGGCTGATAAGCTTGAAAGAGCACTCGACATATGTATGTATGAAGAAAAGAAGATTTCAATAACAGGGCGCGAGGACGGCTGTACCTGCGAGGAATTCGGCGACTATGTAATGCAGACAGTGCTTTTACTATAAGTAAAAAACGCTTTAATGCTTATTGGCATTAAGGCGTTTTTTGCTTGTGCATTGATTATTTGTTTATACTGAAAAAGTTAAAACCAAATAAATCCCAACAGGAGAATACATATGAGTATTTGCCACCGGGCATATTTGACGGTGACTTTGAAATTTCATCAGTATATTAGAATTACGCGGGGAGAATGAAGAAGAGAGAAGACTGCAAAAAGAAAAAAGCCGCTTTCGCGACTTTTTCTTTTTGCAGTGCTGTGCGCTTAATACCCGAACTGGCTCCAGAAATCTGAGCTGAACGGATCGATGTAGCTTTGTGTCGTTGTTTCGACCGGGTTTGCCTGGCCCTTGTCCTCAACCAGCGTTGCTGTAACATCAAATTCTTCAATGCTGTAGTTGCTGTTTACTCTGCAGATTGAAAGCTTAAGTTTATCGCCGACCTTGCCGTTGTCTATAAGTTCAAGCAGAACATCGGCTTTATCAAGCTTTTTGCCGTTGACGGCGGTAATCATATCATATCTTCTTACATTCGTAGACGCGAGAGAAGAATTGGGTGAAATGGAGTTAATGATAAGCGTGCCTGCCGGCAGTCCCTTTATCTGGGCTATCATACTGTACTGTGTTGATGAAGCGACCGAATAATAGGTTATACCGAGCATGGGTCTGTTCGGAACATAGCCGTAATCAATCAGGTCTTTAACAATATCAATCGCGGAAGTTATGGGGATTGCAAAACCCATTCCTTCATAAGAGGAGGAAGCTATCTTTTGCGAGTTGATACCCACAACCTGACCGTACTGGTTAACGAGCATACCGCCGCTGTTGCCGGGGTTAATCGCCGCGTCGTGCTGGATGCACTTCATGGTGTAGCCGATTTCGCTGTTTACCGGTCTGTTGATTGCGGAAATACACCCGCTTGTGAATGAACCGAAAAAGTCGGTGCCGCCAGGGTTGCCTATAGCGTAAACAATGTCGCCTATACCAAGCTTATCGGAGTTTCCGAAATCGGCAACAGTGAGCTTTGTTGTTTTGACTCTCAGAACACCCAAGTCGGTTTTGGTGTCATAGCCTGCGATTTCCGCGTCATAGCTTGTGCCGTCTTCTGCCTGGATTTTTACGCTTATATTGCTTTCATCAATGACATGGGCGCAGGTGATGATATAAGTGTAGGTTTTTGTTTCGTCGACCGCCATTACAATTCCGCTGCCTTCGCCCGCTTTGGAATTCGAGCTTTTGCTGTTGGAATAAACCAGGACGCCTACATTACTCGGGCGGCATTTTGCGGCAACCTCACTCGCAGTCAGTACGCTGCCCGCAGCCTTTGAATCCGTACTGCTTTGCGGCGTATCCTGAATCGCAACATTGACATCGCCGCCGACATGAGTTGTTGATTCCTCTTCATCATCCTGAGAAAACAGGGAATTGCCTTTTCTGTCACCGTATTTGAAGACGGTTGCCGTGCCGGCGCCCAGAGCAAAAACAAGAAGCAGAGCAACGCATGCCAAAAAGATTTTGAAGCCCTTTTTCTTTTTCTTCTTTTCGGGAACGGGCGGCTGCGGTGGAACGGAACCCGGTGTATACGGCTGATAACCGTTTTCGCTGTAGGGACCGTAATATGAGTTTGAATAAGGCTGTTGTGAAGCTGAAGAATAGAAATTTCCCTGCGGAGGGGCGTTAAAGCCCGAGCCGTTGCTTTGCGCTCCTGCGCCGTAACGGGGAGCAGAGTAGGGATTGGAAGCGGGTTCATTGTAACTGCCGGAATCTCCGAGATTTGAAGACGCATCGCTGTTGATGTCTTGAGTGAAATTGCCGTAACGCGGCTGTTCACTTTGTGCCGAATACACACCGGAAAAATCCTGTGAAGGTGCCGGTTCATTGCTTTCAACGCTTTCCCTTGTTTCTGATGACGGCTCACCGGCAAAGTTGAACTGCTGTGAATCCGGCCGGAAAGCGTCGTCGTCTCTTTGGTAAACGGGTCTTGCAGACTGCTGTTCGGCACCGTTTGCGGTGCCCGGCTCTGAAGCCGAACTGTTTGAACCGTATGGGTTAAAACCGCTGTTTCCGGAGCTGTTCTGTTCGTTAGTGTTGGTATAATCGTCGTTCATTTTTTTGCCCTTGCCCTAAGGAACGCCGCAAAACGGTGTTTTCTCCAAGGCTGTATCCTTTCAGGTTATTTGTTAACTGTTAAACGGAATTGTAAAGATAAATTCCGTGTAGCTGTCAACTTCACTAAGGCAACTGATGGTGCCGCCGTGAAGTTCGACTATGGTTTTAACTATGAACAGTCCCACGCCTGCGCCCTTTACATCAAAGGACCGGGACTTATCAACTTTATAAAAGCGTTCAAATATTTTGTCGCGTTCTTCTTTTTCAATACCCTTGCCGCTGTTTTTGATTTTGACAATCGCTTTTTCACCGTCTCGGGACGAGACAACTTCGATAAAACCGCCCTCCGGTGTGAATTTGACCGCGTTGTCAACAAGATTATAAATAACCTGATTTATCATATCGGCATCCGCGAAAACAGCGTTTGCTTCCATTTTATCAAGACCGCGTACATCTATATTTTTATCATTTATAATCTGCTCAAAGCTTAAGAGCGTTCTGAATAGCATTTCCGAAATGTCAAAGCTTTGAGGCTTTATTTCCATTTCTCCGGCTTCGATTTTGCTCATATTTAGCATGCCCGTGACCAGCCTTGAAAGGCGTTTGACTTCGTCCGAAACAATTTTCAGGTATTTATCGCGATTTTCAGAAGAAATCGTACCGTCAAGAATGCCGTCTATAAAGCCGCCTATGGTTGTCATCGGGGTTTTCAATTCGTGTGAAACGTTTGTAACAAACGAGCGCCTTGACAGCTCCTGACCGGCAAGTGATTTTGCCATGGCGTTAAATGAATCCGCAAGGTCGTCAATCTCATTAAACGCGTTTGTTTTTTTGCCTCGTCTGCCGGTGTAAATCACCGCTGAAAAATCGCCTTTGGCAAATTGCTTTGTCGCCAGCGCCATTTGACGAAGCGGCCTTGTGAGCCGGTTTGAAACAAAATAGACAATTATGAAACACAAAAGCAATGCCAGCGCTGCCGCGATAACGGACATTCTCAGGACCGTGATAATGTAAGGCATAAGCCCGTCTATAATGGGGAGTGTTGAGATAACCGCGCCGAGTATTTTGCCGTTGATGGTAATCGGTGAAGCGACAATAATATGGTGCGAGGCGAGGATGCCGTTCATGTTGCCTGTTTTCCGGTAGTTGCTGCCGGCGTTAGTTACCTTAAGGATATCGGGAGGCACCGTGAGGTCGTCGTGAAGAATACACTCTTCGGTGTAAAACTCCATATTCTCTTTAAGGTGCTCTTTGCACCAGATAACGTCGCCTTTTGTATCAACAATAAAGGAGTCCGCTCCGATGGCGTTTGAGATGGTCCTCAGGGAGTTGCAAATCATTGCCACCGTTCCGCGCTCGCTCTCTTTTGTAAGTTTGCTTTCAAGAGTGTTCTGTGTGTTTTGAGCAAGAAATTTTGTGTTATCCGCCAGCAAATCGCTTTTTTCATCAAGCCATAGCTTTGATACAAGAAACATAAGCGCCGTGCTGAAGAGGATAAGAGAGGCAAGAACAACCGCCATTGATACGGCGCAGTATTTTCGGAACACACCCGATTTTAGGTTTTTGTTGACCATAGCGCTCAGTCTATTGTTGCAAATTTATAGCCGACGGACCAGACGGTTTTCAGCTCCCAGTGTTCCGATACGCCTTCAAGCTTCGCACGAAGCCTTTTCACATGAACGTCAACCGTACGGCTGTCACCGTAATAATCAAAGCCCCACACTTCGTCAAGAAGCTGGTCACGGGTGAAAACCCTGTTGGGGTTTGAAGCCAAATGATATATAAGTTCAAGCTCTTTCGGCGGAGTGTCAACTCTTTTGCCGTCGACGATCATCTCATAGTTTGTGAGATTGATTTTCAGCTTGTCATAATTGACTTCTTTGATTTCGGAACGGCTTTCGCCTGCGCTGCGCCTTAAAACAGCCTTGACCCTTGCGATAACCTCTTTGGCGTCAAAGGGCTTTACAACATAATCGTCAGCGCCAAGTTCGAAACCGAGGACCTTGTCGAATGTTTCACCCTTTGCGGTGAGCATTATAATCGGCACCTGAGAGGTTTTTCTGATTTCGCGGCAGACCTGCCATCCGTCAAGCACCGGCAGCATAATGTCGAGTAAAATCAGGCTGTGCGGATTGCTTTTGAAAATTTTAACGGCGTCTGCGCCGTTGTTGGCAATTGTAACATCAAAGCCTTCCTTTTCAAGGTAAAGGCGAAGCAGTTCGCAAATATTGGTGTCATCATCAACAACGAGTATTTTTTCCGGCATATTTAAACCCTCCTCAATAGTTTAAATTTCATGAAATGTAAACAGTAAAGTCCGCTTTTCTTTACTGCGCAAATACTACTATCAAAATATAGCCAAAATGTGAATTGAAAAATAATGTTTTGTTAAAGAAAAGAGAAAAAATTTCGAGAGAGAAACAGGGTGCCAAAACATATGAAGCATCCCGAGATTACCTGCGCATAGATCGATTACTCAAAAACATTCCCTTTTGATGTGAAATCGAGCGTAAAACGCTCGGTGAAATTAAATCCGTCCTTCACCCGCACGCAGGCGGATTTCACCACGAAGTGATTTCACCACCGTAGGCGATTTCACCCGTCCGAAGGACGGATTTAGTTGAAAAAAGCACTTGCCTTCGCAAGTGCTTTTTTCTGGCACCCCCTGCGAGAATCGAACTCACAACTGACCCTTAGGAGGGGCCTGTTATATCCATTTAACTAAGGAGGCATCTTCGCGGTCAATTCTACCAAATGAACGCTGCGGTGTCAAGAATTTTTTTGATTCATCAATTACCTAAGCAACGAAGTAAAATCACAATAAATTTATTGAAGAATTTTACACAGACCGTCCGTAAAATCCCTGTAGTGTTTCGGGAAGTTTTCAGAGCCGGAGGCGTAAATTTTAACGTTGCCGTTTACCACGGCGTTCAGCGAAAATATCGTTCCGTCCAGGACTCCTTTCGGATGCGGACCTTTGAACCCGTCCCATGAGAGAAGTTTGCAGTCATTAAGCAGTTTCAGCATGGTTTGTTCATCGCAGATTGCGCGTTTTTCGAGCTTTCTCCTGTCTTCATCCTGTGAAAACATGATAGCGTATTGCGATACCTCGGCTTTACCGTCTTTCATAAGGATTTCTGTTTCGCCCGTGTAACGCATTCCGCTTGTGCGCAGTGTGATGATTTCGAATGATACGATTTGCGAATGTTTGTCAGTTGTTTTGCGAAATAACATCTGTTTTATATCCTTGAACTGTAATCAGCGTTTCCTTAGATACCTATGAGTTTGCGTATTTGTTCTGCCGGAATATCTTTCAGACTGCACCTTTGTAAAACCGCTATCGCCGCGGCTGTGCCTGCGGCCTCACCAATTCCGACGCATATCGGCATAACTCGGAAATTGGAGTGTGCGATATGCGTGCCGGAAATGTTTCTTCCGCAAAGAAGCAGATTTTCTTTAACTTCAGGCAATAAACAGCGGTAAGGAATGGTATATCCGCGTTGCTGTGGAAAGTGTTTTTGAATGCCTGTTTCATCAAGACCTGCGCCTGTGATGTTATGAACATCAAAATTAAAAAAAGCGTCTTTAACAACATAGTCTTCAAACACACGTGCGTCCAGAATATCCTGCTGTGTGAGCGTGTATCTGCCTTTAAAATGTCTGGTTTCGCGTATACCGATGAGAGATGCTGCACTGAGAATGAAACAGTTTTCATAACCGGGGACAAACCGCCTTAAAAATCGAACGATATCATCCATTTGTTTTCGGCAGGTAAGCGTTGCTTTGACCAGATCTTCACCTTTTGTTCCGTTGATTCCGGTTGCGTTTGTCATGTTGCAGGTTACAACGCCCGGCAGTGTTGTCGGATATGTCAGAACATGCCCGGCGGGATGCGGCAGGTGCTGTTTTGCCAACGCTTGAAGCTCGCCGTTCGGAGTCTCAAAGGTGGATTCAAAAGAGCCTAAAAACACCGCGCGCTCGGTATCTACGCCTCCCACTTTGAACATAAGAGTCGCAGGCTGCATTTTATTATCGCCCTCCCTTCCGAGGACAAATGAAGCACCAGATTTTGCGGCTATGTCGCCGTCTCCCGTTGCGTCGATTGTGACAGCGGCAAAAATATCAAACCTGCCGGTTTTGTTGATGACTGTCGCACCGAGGACTCTGTCTCCGTCGCAGATAGAGTCCTCGGCAAATGTATAAAGCATGAGACGGCAGCCGACTTCATCAAGCATTTCAAGGTAAAGCGTTTTCAGCTTTTCCGGGTCGATCAGATTTGTGATTTTTCCTGAAAATTTGCCTTCATTTTTCAGAGAGCTTCGTTTTAGAATTTCTGAGAATAACGGACTGTCGCAGCTCCCGGTCCAATGGCTCATCAGCCCTGAAGTTGAAATTCCGCCGACATCTCCGCACTGTTCGACGATGATGACATTTGATCCGTTTTTTGCCGCATCATAAGCGGCGGCTATGCCGGATGGACCGCTGCCGAGTACCAAAACATCCGTATACAACTCAAATTTTTCAATCATAATCTATCTTTCTGAAATGATGAACAGCAGTCACGGTATTGGATATTCGTTTCGGATAATCAATAATTCTCTTTTCTGACTTCGAAAAACGCCTGTGGATGGTTGCAAACGGGGCAGACCTCCGGCGCTTGGGTACCGATGACTACATGGCCGCAGTTACGGCATTCCCACATGGTGATGCCGCTTTTTTTGAAGACTTCCATTGTTTCTATGTTCCGTGCAAGCGCGCGGTATCTTTCCTCATGCATTTTCTCAATCGCCGCAACGCCTCTGAATTGTTTGGCAAGGTCAAAAAAGCCCTCTTCTTCCGCTTCTTTTGCCATTCTGTCA
>JAILFM010000097.1 GCA_024697575.1 Clostridiales bacterium | reverse complement strand
GTTTGGTGTTGAAGCGATTGAGTAAGGCCTTGTAACAATAGCTGAATCAACCTTTAATTGAAGTGTTAAATATTGCCCTGCGCGAAACGGAGCCAGTTTTTTATCGGTTGCGCTTACCAGAATATAACTCTTTACATTATCAGAATGCTCAATGATATTTTCAACTTTAAGAAGCATTTTACCGGGGTGATTAAGCCCGGCAAGCTCGTTAACAGGATATGTTTTGGCAACCGGCAAAGCCGAACCGTTTTCAAGATGAGCTTTTCTGTCCGGAATCATTTTGGCAAAATTAACAAAATCAAGAAAATTTGATTTTACAATAAATTTACGCTTGCTCATTACCGGACCTCCTTGTTAAGCTTTTTCATAATTCTTTTGGCTGTTTGATAACCGTTCGTATATGAAGACCCAAAGCCGAGAAGCTGGGAGCAATAACCGCCGGCAAAATATAGATTTGGAATTAAATCCTCAGAATCAGGCATAAGAAGCCTTTGAACAATACCGTCCCAAGGTTCTGCATTATAACCATAGATTGTGCCTTGGGGAGCGTCGGCATATCTTGCATAAGTTGCAGGGGTGGCAATTTCAATTTCCTCAATATACTCACGTATATGTGTCCCCGTTGCCTTTTCAAAATTATCAATCATTTTATTGGCAACATATTCTTTTGTCTTTATATATTGCTTCTCATCAACCTCGCTCCAGCAATCTTCTGTATATAGCGTTGTGAAATACAGAATAGTTGTTCCTTCAGGTGAACATTCCGGAACAGCCCTGTTAAGACAACATGTCGCCTGCGCATTGTTGCTCTCAATTGAATTCATGCTTTTAACCTGCTCAACGGTGTTAGCTGTGTCATAGATCATATAGCAATGCTCATTAATTCCGAGTTCATCGGGAGATTTATCAAGGCCGAGAAACATTGTAAATCCCCTGCCTGCGAATTTTCTCGCGTTTGTATGTCGTACAGCCATCTCAGGGCAGTCCTTAGGATCTATCATTTTTGCAATGGCATTATGAGGAGCCGAATTGCAAATAATAATATCGGCAAATTCATCTTCAGTTGATTCTTTAACATGAACGCCGACGGCTTTTCCATCAGCCATTATTATTTTTTCAACATAACTGTTGAAGTAAATTGTACCGCCGAGTTCTTCAAATCTGTTTTGAAATGCGCAACTTAATTCATGACTTCTGCCTTTTGCGCATACAGCTCCGAAGTTTATATATCTGTCAACAAGACCCATATAATGAATAAAGCTTAATCTATCGGTATCAACACCGAGATAACACCAATAAGCATTAAAAATATCTCTCGCTTTTTTCGGAATACCCGCAGCTTTAAGGACCTCGGAAGTCGAATACGGCGCAACTCTTATAAAATCCATATGATCTTCAAATATATCCTGTAACAATTGAAGGTCAAATTTTCCAAGATTACCGAAAAACTCGCCGGTTTCTCTGAGCCTTTCGCCAAGAGCAAAAAGCTTTTCCATTTTCTGCCTTGAACCGGGAACATACTGTTCCATTTTATCGATATAATTCCCGACACCAAAAGGCATTGTCACATCAAGCTTATCGGGATCTGAAAGAGTTATCATACGATATGCGTCGGGAATTCTGCACCAATCAATCTTTTCATGTACACCAAGTTCTTCAAATATTTTGCGAACATTTCCGGTACCCGGTACACAGCCATAAGAACTAAGTTCATGAAGAGATGCCTCAAACTCAAAGCGGCCTCTCTTAAAACTTGTTGCATATCCTCCGGGAACATTATGCTTTTCAAGAATAAGAACTTTTTTGCCTTCTTTAGCAAATGTAACTGCCGACGCAAGTCCACCGTTGCCGGCACCTATAACTATCACATCCCATTTAGACATATAGTATCCTCCAAAAAATATCAGCCAAGAGCTAATTTTATCATATCATTAATTATTTTTCTTGCATTTACAGAAAGATGATTGACTTTATTATTCTCAAAAAAAGAAACAGGACAATCATTTTCTATTGCTTTTAATATTTCATCTTTAGAAAAAATACTGCTTGCCAGTTCAAAAACACGAATATCCTGCAAAGCAAAACAAAAAGCCTTAAGTCTGAGGCTTTCAATGGGTTCGCCGTCACTTCCCGGATAAACAACAAAACAGTCTCCAGCCGGTACCCACCAATCACCGTCATTAACAAGATAAGGATTCAACGCCCGGACAGAGCCGCACGAATTATAAAAATTAAATCCCCAATGTAAAAAACCTGAAATGTTATATTTGAACATCTGAACACCGAGCATACGTGTGCGTTCCATTGGCATTGCAATAAAACGATTTGTTACCCCAACCTCAGACCCGCAACAATAATAGCACCAAAGGTCTTTTATATTTTCCTGTAAAAAAGGCTTGATGTCGCCGATATTAGGTACCGGATTTTTAACAGCACCCGATTTATACATCTCAAAATCGGATAAAGCGTCAATAACAGTAAACTCTTCTAACAAATCAGAAATTTGATTTTTAGCTTTAATATATGTATCAATACTGCTTCCGCCCGGTTCGTCCGATATATGAAAAATACATCTGTTTTCAATTCCAAGATTCTTAATCTCTGTTTTAAAGGCTTTTAAAAATGATCTCAAGAAAAATTTATATTCTTCACTTAAAGCATCAGTCTGCCAACCAAAAAGACAACGGTAAACATTTTTTTTATCATATCCCATAATTTTAGGAGCATGTGATGCGCCCCACTGTGTATAAAGATGAGATATTTCAAAAAACTTAACACCGCAATTCAAACAAAGATTAATAAACTTTTCAAATCTGTCAAATTTAAACCGCCAACCGGAATCTGTTTCATAAACATCAACAAGCTGAACGGTAAGTCTCTCGTGGCCGATTGCAGTGTCCAGAGGTGGAGTAAAAGCCGGTGTCAGAATTGTATTTATACCGTTTTTTACTGCACATTTTATAAATTTTTCACTACATAGCCAGTGAAGAGAAGAAAATACTTCAACATTGTAATAATTCGCAATGCAATCATAATGTATCCAGTTTGTAACCTTTGTTTTTTGCTCCGGTAATACAGCATTAATCAAGCAAAAATTAACTACGGTTTCAGCAGAAATATCATGGTTTTCATCTGATAAAACAATTCTTATGGGATATACACCGCGCTGATATTCTTCTGGCAGTTTAACACTTACAAATAATGCTTTCAGCTCCCCAAATGTAACCATAACCTGATTATCATTATCAAGTGGCAACAAAACATCAGGGTAAAGACCTTTAGCTTTACGCTCATAAAAATCATCATCGGGAACATTTGAAGGGTACCTGACAGCGACATTTTCAACACTTCTGACAGATATATAATCATTAATTCCACTTTTAATTGACAAGTAAAGTACTTTACGAGGATAATCTTCCGGATTATCTGATGTGTAAAGAAGCTGAAAAGCACATTCTTCACATTTTAATCCTTCAAATGTGTTAATTTCATCAAAATACTCTATGCTTTGGTCAAGAAAGCATTTATTCATAACTGAAACCGGTTTTATAATAATCATATAATTTCACACTCCCATACATCAACCGGAAACTCCTGAAATACAGACTTCAATCGATTATGTAAATCCGTTTTTGAAACACCTTTTTTCAGTATTACCTGAAGAAAGCCTCCTCCACCGGCACCTGACACAAACTTTCCGTCAATATAATCATTAACTGTTAATAAAATCTGGTCAATCAGTGTGTTTGTAGTGCCTTCATCAATCAGCAGTGATAATTCCCAGTGCCTTGTCATCAAATCGGCAAAAGAATCAATATCACCGGATTCCAGCGCTTCAACCATTCTATCAGCAATTATTTTAATCTCATTGTGAGCGTAAACGCTTTGAGGATCATTACCCATATACCTGCCAATGACATTACGAAGCAGATTTCTCGCAAGCCTGCGCTGACCGGTATAGATAAGACAAAATCTATCATTAAGTTCTTTTAATATTTCTTTCGGTATAGAAATGTAATCAACTTCAATTCTTTGTTTTATACCCGGTTCAGTTGTAATCAGTTTAATACCGTTTGTTAACCCGCCTACCTGATCTTGCCATCCGCCGCCCGTTGACATTATCTGTTCCATAGCAAAGACGCAGGAATAAATCTTATCTTCGGTATATTCAATATCTGTAAATTCAAAAACAGCTTTTACGCATGCCGCTGAGAGAATTGAAGAAGTGCCTAAACCGCTTCCTTTTGGTACACCGGTTACCTCACTGCGCATTTCAAATCCGCCGCCGAGACGTTGTAACAGGAGTTTTAAATCGCCGCCGGTCTTCGGAATAATTCCACATGCAATAAGACACGCTTTTTGAAGTGCGAACGAATCATACGGATTGCCGGTATCCTGAAGCGAGCTCATATCATTAAACTCACCGTAAATATCAAGGTCTGAACTTTTGAATATTATTTTATACTCCGGTATTTTTCTCAGCGTTACTTCAACAGGAAGCTTACCGTTAAGACTGATTGCAGCATTTAATACCTTACCTCCGTTTTCTATACAATAAGGCGAAGTGTCGGTCCATCCCCCGCCCCAATTTACACGAAGCGGCAAATTAACTGTAATTATATCATGTTTGATAACAGAACTATCTCTGAAAAATATTTCGTCGCTCATAGACTGCAGCATAGTGTCCCTGATCGTTTTAAGACATCTTGACTTATACATATTGTTATTGAGAGCGGCGCCGATATACCAATACAGTCTTATTGCAATTGAAAAATCATTTATATTTGTTATATCTAAGGAATCAAATTTTTCTTGCAGCCACATTTCCTGAACATCCGACAGAGAATTGGATTTAAAAAAATGAGAAGCCGATTCAACGGGTTGCTTTCCGATTATCAGCCCGTATAATTTTTCCATATTTACAAGGTCTGCCATATGCTCTGAAAAATCAATTATAGCTTTGGAATCCGCTTCATTAAATCCGGAACAAAGCGATTTTTTTTGCGCAGAAAACCATGCGTCAATATCACCCGCTTTATTTACAACAATATTGTAAAAATTAAGTGAAGACTTTACAGCTTCTCTTATTGTATCACAAACAGGATATACTGCAAAATTCCAGAGAGTAGAGAAATCTAAATTTAAAGCAGTTGTTTCAACTGATAGTTTTGAAGCTAAATAATCAACTATTTCATTCAAATCAATCCCAAACAGAAAGGGTTCCTTAGGATTGTCATTAATACCGTAGATGCGGCATACAAATTTGCCGTCAGTTTGTTTTAAACCATGAACAACAACATTATCCGGAATAGTTACATTATCAACATCAACAAAGCTTAAAAGACAGTTATTTCCAACAACAGCTCCGGAATGAAGAAAACTATATTCAATATAGCATCCATTACCGATTTTAGAATTTTCACTTAAAATGCTTGTGTATCCGGCAGTATTTTCATTAACTGATGAACAAATGTTATTACTCCATCCGATAGATAAATAGTTAGTGTATCCGATGTTCATCAAATTCATTATCTCTCGAGTGGTTCCAAAATGAATAAACTTGGCAGGAGCCAAATTCATCAGTTTAATTCTGTATTTTGACAGAACATTCCACAAAACACTTCGTGCTTCGCGAAGTTCTTCACAAAAGTGACCCTCAGGCTCTTGGGTGTAGAAATCATCAAGTGTAGAGTCTGAAGCCATTGGATAGAGAAAATCGCCGTAAAGCGAAAGCCTTGTCACACTGTTAATATATTTATTCTCGCCTTCGGAAGATGAAACCAGTGAATAAAGCGACTCTAAAAGATCGGGAGCAAAAATCAGCGCTCCGGTATCTATTGAAACATTTCCCGATTGGTTAACTGCACCGGAATTTATTAAAGTTTCAACGGATTGCTTATGAAGAAATCTTCTTACATTGCCGTCTTCTCCCGACAAAAAAACACCGTGATTCTGTCCGGTTTGGGCACTTTCTTTAAATGATATTGCACCTGCGCCTATACCCGGAAAATCAATCTGCAAGGGATTGAAAAGAAGCATAACATCACCACTGAGTAATATCATACCTTCGCGAATTCTTGAGGGTATACTCGCAAGCGAAATCATAAATTCATCAAACAATGTAGAAGGCTTGCCGTTTGGCAAAATCCTCGGAACAGGGCTGAACAGCTTCCCCAAAGCGGAATAGTTCGGTGTCCTTTTGCCGTCACCACCGGAATGAATAACAGCAAAAGATTTACCTTTAAAGGAACCGTATTTATCTTTTATATATTTTATCACCGATAAAGTTGCGCCGCCGGAGCCGACTCTTTCTCCGTTTTTATCGGGGATGACAATAAACTCAGTTCCTTTAGGCAGTTTTCTGGTTAACAGTTGTAACCTAAATCCCTGTGCTTGGTGCTCGTTTGAAGCGGTTATTGCAATAACATCAAAATGAGGAAAAGAATAATCGTTTAGCGCTCTCTCAAAATCTTTTTCGCTGTCTTTAACAGATTCCTTAAGAAAAAGTGATGTCAGGTTTGTTTTATTCATAACCGTCTCCGAAAATAATAAATTTGAAAAAAATTTACTCCTTAGGATATTGTCGCTGTAACAGGTTGAGATTCCATATAGTACGCGTTTTCAGCAGTTATCTTAACTTCGTAACCGGGTTTAGCTTTAATATTGAAAGAAATATCGTTGTAAGTATCGTTTTGCCAATAATTATTGATTATGTATTCCGAATGAACCTTGACACCCATTTTGTTATATACCTTTATACGGTATAAAAAAATAATGTTGCCATCAACGCTGTTGGCTTTTGGTACAGAAACCGTGTATTTTCCGTCTTCTTCCTTTTTAACGGTTATTTCCGATTTTTCATCAAAAACGGGAGCAGATGAAATCATCTTCATGTTTTTCTCAGTGTAAACAAAAGTATCTTTATCTGTTAAAGAAGGAATAACATATTGGCAAAGAATATCGCCGTGTAAAACATCATAACCGGTCAAACGAATCTTATTTTCGGCGTCCGCTTCAACAATCCAAGCCTGAGCTGCTTCATTGTATTTACCCGGATGAATGGTTCTGTCCAGCTTATAAGTCATTTCCATATACGCCATAGACCCTGTACCGACCGCGGTAAAATCACCTTGAAAAACTGACCTCGGGTCATTTAAAGGATAATGTGAATGTCCTGAAAAATGAACTACCTGAGGATACTGTTCGAAAATATCTTTAAAATACTTCCTTCCCCAGCCTTCGTATGATGATGAACCGTAAACAGTATTAGAAACATGCTCGTGATGACAAACAAAAATCGGTTTATCAGGATTGTCTTTTTTTGCTTCATCCAGTTGTTCTTTAAGCCAGCGACGCTGATAAGGGCTGTAATGTTCAACTTCATTTTTTGACCTTGAAATACCTATAAAATGAAAACCGTTAATTACCGTATGAAAATCCGAATCCATATTTGTAATTGCCTTAAGACTGTCAAGACAGGAAACACCGACATAACCATCATGGTTTTTTGCGGCAATGGCAAGAAGCGTTGTTCCTTCCCTGATACCTTCTTTTACTTGAGACTCAAAAAGCGCAAACTGTTCTTTGGTTCCGTTATCGGTTAAATCGCCTACAAACATTGCTGCATCAAGTTTTTTATAGTTTTCATCTTCTTGAGCAAAAGCATAGGCAAAATCAAACGCTTTTGGAATTCTGCCGATTCTTTCTTCTACCGAAAGATTCATATGTGTATCACTGCAAACCATAAATCTGACAACAGGCTCAAAGCTGTCAGTTTTAAAAGGCTGGATAACCTTTACGGGATTCAGTCCTAAAAGAGACGAGATAAATGAAATAATTGACATAAAGAAAGCGAAGAGTGATTTCATAAAGTATTAACTCCTTAACATTTTTATATTTTTTCTGCATTAGTGACATAAAAAACTTCGCAGGAATGATCACCGCTGTCATTTCTTGAAAAACTTGACACCCAGTTATATGTGCTGCCATTATCCCTGACACAGTTAACTTCCACCAAATAACCCTTAAGATGAATATGATCACCGGCTTTAAATGATTTAACCGCTTTTTCAATATAATCATCTGCAGGGATTATATGATTATTGGCACAATTAGAATAAATGTTTGACATTCCTCCCGCTTTATTTAAATCCTCATTATTATCCACGGACCAATAAACCCACCTGCCGGATTGCCTCCAGTGAAAATCAATTTCGTCATTGAGAGCAGCCACATCACCCCAGGCAAGAGCGAGGTCTACAGGAGCAAGCAAATCGGCTATACTGCCTGACGAATATCTTTTCGTATGAACAACAAGGGCATCAATATCATAAGAATAACGAAAATTGATATTTACATCCCAATCGGAAACGGTCTTTTTAACTGTTCCCGTTGCAACTGTTTGAACAGGAATTCCAAGTCCCTGAACCGATTCATTGGTTTTACCTAAATAATTGTTATAAAGAGTAAAAGCGACAAAAACAATTACAGCAAAAATAACAATTTTAATTATTGTGTTGGACAGCATCTCATTAGCCCTCCTAATAACTCCGAAAACATTATACACATTAAAAAAAAAAAATACAATTAAATTGACTTAATTTTGTATAAATGCTATAATTTTCTAAGGAAACGCTGATTAAATCGAAGTGTTTAGAATTGCGAGCAGGTTTTTCGACTGATGAAGTCGAAAAATTGCAGAAATAATTTGTTTATTTCAAGATTTGAGACAAAATCAGGCGGAAAAGATGCCGCCGTTATAAGTGCGGCGATTTAATCAGCGTTTCCCTAAAAAAAGGGGGTCATTATGGATTTAATACCGAGCTTTCAGGTTGATCACACAAAAATAAAACCGGGAATATATGAATCCCGGCTTGATACATTGGGTGAAGAATTTGCCACAACATTTGATATAAGAATGAAAAAGCCGAATATTGAGCCGGCAATTCATCCAAACGCAATGCACAGCATAGAGCATATTGTAGCAACCTTTTTAAGGAATGACGACGAGTGGAAAGAAAGAGTTATATATTGGGGACCTATGGGCTGCCTGACAGGCTGCTATCTTATTTTGAAAGGTCATCCCTCGCCCAAAGATATTTTACCCTTAATGATAAGAGCATTTGAATATTGCTCAGAATACGAAGGCGTCGTACCCGGAGCTAATCCGAAAAATTGCGGAAACTATATTCTTCACGACCTCGCTATGGCAAAATACGAATCGAGATTATTTGTAAATATTCTGAAAGATAATCCATGTTTTGAATATCCAGAATCGGAGAGAATAATTACTGAAGCCGGAATGGTGTTCTATGATTCATAATTAAACAGCCATAATCGAATTTAAGTTCCAAAAATTTAAGGGGCTGTAGCAAAATAGTTTTTTGCACAGCCCTGAATTTTATGAGGTATGAGGCACTGAAAATAAAAAGGAAACAGCAAAATCAGCTGTTTCCGGAGAAAATTGAGTATAATCAACAGGAGCATATCCCAAAAAGACAAGCTCTGATTTAAGAGTTATTCACTTTTGTGAGAATTAAGCTGAGTTTTTTATGAACAACTGCATTCCGGTACGGTTTTTCTGTATTTTGGAGTGCAGTTTGTTTATGTTATACGCCATTGCAAGCAGCAGTATTTCCGTAGAAACCTTCTTGTTTCCTCTCAGCAAAAACTGACGAAAACCGTAA
>JAILFM010000076.1 GCA_024697575.1 Clostridiales bacterium | reverse complement strand
TATACTTGCGGAAAAGATTCATGCTTTTAACAGCCTGAATAACTATAAGAATCATAAACGGAACAAATATACAGATAAAATATCCGGGAGTAGTTTTAAGGAAAAAGAAGAATGTACCGAGTTTTGGGATACTGAAAAGATACTTACCCAATACAAAAGCATAGGTGACAACTGTCTCGTCATCGGTATCGGTGGTTGTTCCGTATGTTATAAACCCCGGGTTGCCCTCAGCATCAACAGTCAAACGGCGTATTTTGTGGGTAACCGTTTCACCATAGCTTTCTTCATTCTCAGACTGAAATGTAATGATGTCGCCGGCACTCAATGTTGTAGGGTCAACAGATTTTGCTATAACAATATCACCCGCATTAAAATCCGTTGCCGACATTGAATCGGACATAACCACAAAAGCTTTATACCCGAAAAGGTTTTTATCATTGCGATTAAGTACCGTGCTTGACAGAATTGTGAAAATCATTATCAATATGGATATTACAGTGAATATCCACGAAATGACACCGACAATTTTTTCTGACGCTTTTTTCATAAAATCCTCCGGGTATATTGCTAATTGATAATAAAACTAAGAATTAATATAAAACGATGTAACCAAACTCAGGCAAAGTAAACTGCAGCTTTTTCGGAATAAATGTACATTGATTTAACCAGGTCAACAAGAGTCTGTGACTGATCGGCATACTTGTTGTAGAAATACTTGTATGGACTGTATTGAATTTTTGCCGTACCATTTGAATTCTCAATACGCAATTCAAATGTATCGCCGAGATTTTTAGCGGCAACATTGCAAATAAACACGTAATTATAATTTGCATTGTTTTGTTTGGCAATTTTAACATTCATTGCAGAATTTTTGGTAATATCTTTAATTGAATAAGTATAATCGCCGATATCTTCGCTTAATTTAACATAAAACCTGACCTGTATAATAGTTTCAAGCGATAATGTTTGCGCATAGAAACTGACAGCGCTGTTTGAAGTCATTTCCGAAGGAATATTCCACGCTTCCGGTCTTTCATCCGGCGCACTGCTCAAATTTGTTGAAAAGCGAACCGGATCAACCGACGCATATTCTGAGAGGTCATCATTAATCAGATTATCGGTATTGTAATTAAAGCGTATCTGCGCATATGCACCGTAATTAAGAATTGCGGTCACAAAGTCAACAAGCTTAATATCGCTTTCGTTCGTGCTGTTAATCTTATTTCTGATTTGATTGTAGCAATACTCTTTAACAGAGTATTCCCTTGAATCATAAATTACGCCGTTACTGCCTTTGAGAACTGCTGTCAAAACATTGCCGAATTCTTTGGCGGCAACTCCGACAGAAGCGACATAATAATTGCCGTTTTTAACAAAATTGCCTTCTGAGAGTGAATAAACAGTTGTTTTTGTTACATTGCCAACAAGTCGTGTAACCTCAATACTGAACGAATTTGCAAAATCCGTCGGTATCAGTGAATAGAATTTGCAAAGCATTTCGCCGTCTGTTGAAAGAGTCTGCCCGTAAAGATTCGGTGTTGAATAAAATGTAATTCCATCCTCTTCATTTGTAAATAAAACATAGCCGGTTTTGGCTTTGACATTCAGTGAATAACCGTTTTTGTTAATTTTAACAGACTTTGTTTTAGCTATTTCATAATCGTCTTCGATATTGCACAGCAAAACCACCGTCTGGCTTGAATTGCATGCATCAACAGCAGACCCGATTGTATAATAATGCTCGTCACCGATTTTCGCTACGGAGTATTCCGCGTTGACAGTCACACCACCTGGGACAAGCGAATAATCCTGCCATCTGCCGAATCGGCCGCCTTTTGACGGGACTTCAGGTTCATTAATAGTTTCGGTTTTAACCGTATAATAAACTGTGCCGACTGTTACTCCGTCCGCAACAAAAACAGCCGAATACTGCTCAAGCTTGGGAATCTGTTCGGTTTCACTCTGTCCGCATACAGAGCATATACGCTTATTAACGCCGAAATCGTCAACCGTCGGCTCGACATCAACAAACCACTCACCGAATGTGTGATTGCCGGTCGCGGGAATAACCTCGGTTTGTACGTCGCCGCACCTTGAGCATGTGAAGGTTCTCAAACCGTCCGCTCCGCAGGTAGCCGCTTGAACGGTTTCAACATAATCATGCTGACCCGGCGCTTTGATAACCTCTGTATATGAATGCTGACAGACAGAGCAGGTATAAGTCTTAAGCCCGTCTACAAGACAGGTCGCCGGGGTTACACTCTCCGTATATGTGTGATTGCCGGTCGCGGGAATAACCTCGGTTTGTACATCGCCGCACCTTGAGCATGTAAAGGTTCTCAAGCCGTCCGCTCCGCAGGTAGCCGCTTGAACGGTTTCTACATAATCATGCTGTCCCGGAGCCTTGATAACCTCTGTGTACGAATGCTGACAAACGGAGCAGGTATAAGTCTTCAACCCGTCAACAAGGCAAGTCGCCGGGGTTACACTCTCCGTATATGTGTGATTGCCGGTCGCGGGAATAACCTCGGTTTGTACGTCGCCGCACCTTGAGCATGTGAAGGTTCTTAACCCGTCCGCTCCGCAGGTTGCCGCCTGAACGGTCTCAACATACAGGTGATTGCATACATTGACAGTATCATTGAGAATAGGAAGCCCGGTTTCGCTGTCAATATCCCAGGTATCAGCGAAATCAAATCCGGTATATGAATCTTCATGGCTCATCTGCTCACTTGTCAGCTTTTGAGTCTCACCATTAGTATCCGCCACCGCCGTTTCGCCGCCGATACCGTTTTGAACATCACCTTTTCCGTCAACAGCCCAGCCCTCAAGATTATAGTCATTAGAAATCACCGACTTGTTTTCTTCATAATCTCCGGCAACTGCACCAACACCGGTGCTGCCTGTTATGGAACCGGTATTTACGGAATTCTCAATATTACCGGTTGCAAATCCAGCGCCATTGCAGCCCGCAATACCGCCGGAACCGCCGAACTTTCCGCCGTCAACTGAACCGCTGTTGAGACATGTGGAAATTGTACCGGTGTTCCAGCCGACAATACCGCCGGCATACAAACCCGAACCGTCAACGCAGCCGCTGTTTTGGGAATCTGATACAGTCCCGCCGTTATATCCAGTAATACCGCCTACATAATTCACTGCGGAAATATCGCCTTTGTTACAGCATATAGTTATGTCTGAAATGATATTACATCCGACAATACCGCCTACATTTTCATAACCTTCAACCGCAGCGCTGTTTTCGCATTTTTCAACAGTCACGGTTGAGTCGGTCTGACCTGAAATTAATCCGGCAATACCACCGGCGGATGACTGACCGCTGACAACGCCGTAACTTTTGCAACCGAGTACCGTTACAGTACCTGCCGCTGAAGTTGTTTCAATTTCACCGGCAACAATTCCAACGCCCTCGTTGCCATACACTTTTGCGCTGGCTATACAATCTGTCAGACTGCCGCCCGTAATACATCCGGCAACAGCTCCTATATAATTTGAGCCGCTTACCAATGTATCGGAAATACTAAGATTTTTGACTGTGCCGCCTGAAACATAGCCGAAAAGGCCCTGATAATCACTTTGATTTGAAATGAAAAGACCTTTTATCGTGTGCGTTGCACCGTCAAATACACCTGAAAAAGGAGCCGACATCCCTGAACCGATTGGTGTCCAGGTATCTTTTGAGCTGTCTTTTGTCCATGAAGAATAGTCGGAAATATTGTTAAGCGAAATATCATTGGACAAAGCAAAATAAACGCCTTCACAACTGTTGCCGGAGTTAACAAAACCTGCAAGTGACGAAAGCTGAGCTTTTGTTGAGATAAGGTAAGGATCATTCTCAACACCGCTGCCGCCGCTGAAAGACAATGTATTATCCGCGTAGGCACAAAAAACCGACGCGAAAAGATTAATTATCAACAGCGTAGACATCAGAAAAGCCGACAGTTTTTTTATGGCAACTCTCATTTGCCTGTCTCCTTTACATCAATATCCTATTATTTAAATAAGTTCTTAAACCAATAAATAATCTGTATAAAGAAATTTCTTACTCTATCCATAAAAGTCAGCTTAGCTGTGTAATTATCCGCGGTAATCGCGTCCGCCTTTGAATCATAAGCCAAAAACTGCGGATACTGCTCATAAGTATCAACCGTTGCCTGTGAAGGCGAATAAAGCAGCGTCATGACAAGGGCTTTAAAATCATCACAGCTTTTTGAATGTTCAAAATCTCTGATAAACCAGGTCTGTTCGGGGAATAAACAGGTTGAAGCATCCACCCTTTTATCGGGTGAAATATATTTTGAATCGTGAGAATCAATATAAACATCCGGTAAAAACATACCATAGGGAGCGCAGGTCGCACCGAATGAAGAAAACTTTGTGTCAACAACCGTGTCACTCATATTTGCCCAGGAAGGTGTCATCGGGAAAGATACATAACCGTATCTTGAAATAATATAAAGATTGCAGTCTTCGTTAAGTTTAAGCAAATTTTGCTTCTTATATGGTCTGACTCTTCTGTTATAATCCTCAATCTTCTCAATCAGACCGCTTCTGTCGGTGGAATCGTTTTTGAAAATTGTGCCGAAAACATATTCCTTCGCTTCATCTACAAATTCATCGGGTATCATTGCCCAAATACTGAGCCAGCCTGCAAACATCGGCCCGATAATCCTTGAATAAGCTTCCGGGGGTGAATGTATAATCAGCTGATTTCCGAGTTCACATATATCTTCAACAAGTCCGGTGTTGAGAAGCATCTCAAGAATCTCGCTGATAATTTTAGAAGCGCTGCTGTAATCGGTAACGTTCTCAAGATATTTCACAAGGGCAAGGTCGTCAATCTGAATCTTACCGGTCAAAAGTTCGCCGGTATATGTTTCGCCGAAAATTGCAGTAGTATTCAGACAAACAGATTTTATTCTGTCAGTGCCGAACAGGGTGGCATATGTGTTGATAACAAGGCCACCGAAGGAATGTCCCTCAAGGCAAATCTTTTCGCAACCGGAGGAATTGCAGACATACTCAATAAAATCATTGAGCTTTGTCGCCGTTTCAATCGGGTCAACACGCCAGTCGTATTTAAAATCAAGGCAAGAATTCTTTGTTATCAACGAAGCTTCGGGATACTCAAAATAGGCACCGGAGTTACCGATGGGATTGCCGTCAGCACCGAGATTCGCTTTGCAAAGCATCTCGTAAAGAGGGTCAAGAAGAGTATCAAAAAGAGCGTCGTAGTCTTTCGTAACAAGGAATTTCATTGCCGCAGGAATACCCTTTTTGACAGTATTCAAAATCGACTCGGCCGACGGCCCCCACAGCGCTTCGCTGTCCCTGTTCGACTTATCGGCAACAACTTCTGAAGACATAAACCCGTTAACAAAAATGTAAGGACAATCCTGATTAACACCTGACTGTGCAAAAGCTGAAACAACAGGCGTAAAAACCAGCACAAGAGCTAAAGCAAATGTGAAAATCCTGCTTGACATTCTGACTCGCATAATTCCCTCCGAGAAAATAGTTATTCATTAAAATATTATAACAGAGAAATTGATTTTTTCAAGCGGATATTTGCGCTCCGGTTCAATTTTTTCGTATATCCCGCGGCCGCCTCGAATGTCGGTCAGATAATCCAAATAGACATAGATACTTTCGCCCGCTTTCAGTTCATCGTTATGCTTTGTCTGCTCAAGGATATACGGCGTGAATCTTGTTGCGTTAAATCCAAATCCCCTGCCCTGAGGAGAAGAAAAATGAACCTGAGTTTCACCATCGGAAATCAACGCATACTTAGTGTCAAAATGAGCTCCGTTTTCGATTGGCTTTATGTAAGGAACAAAATTACTGTCAACATCGGTTTCAAAAAGCGAGTAATATGTAC
The DNA here is from genome assembly GCA_024697575.1 of Clostridiales bacterium. Lineage (GTDB taxonomy): Bacteria > Bacillota > Clostridia > Oscillospirales > Acutalibacteraceae > CAG-177. The sequence continues at coordinate 5,432 of JAILFM010000076.1, read as the reverse complement.
CCCTGTGACGGTCGGGATAGCTTTCAAACGGACCTTTACCGAAATACTGCATTGAAGAAAACTCTTTTTTCATTTCAATAACATAGCCGATACGGGGAATAAGCATATTCATCTTTTTTATCTGATTACTGAAATCCGCATCAAGGGTTATCTTGACACTTCCGTCGCCTGAAAAACTGTATATCAGTCTGCCGTTAATTACCGGAACAACCGCAGGCCCTCCGACAGAAATATCGCATTCTATTTTGAAACAGTCTTCAAATGAAATTTTTATCGCTTTGGTAAGCTGAACTGCCTTGTGTACATTTGCGCTCTTTAAATCTTCCGCTTTCTCAAACTCGTTATAACCGGGAGCTTTCCAAAGTTCAATACCTGTAGGAGCGTTGAGAACCTCTTTTCCGGACTTCTTAAATGAACTGATTCTGCCGAAGGATTTATCAAAAACAAATTCACTTTTATCTGCTTTGATAAAAATATACCTTTTTTCTTCCCTGACATCCGGAAGAGGTAAAACAGCAGATTTGGGTGTTTCCTCAGCCGATGAAAGATTTACCTGATCAAAACCCATATCCATTCCTTTTTCCGTAAGCAAACCGTCTTTGTTGTCAAACACAAAAAATGTAAGGAAAACATTTTCGCCCTTAGGCACTTCAAGATTAAGCGGCGCGCAAACACAATTCTGCGGAGCAACATCAACATTTTTGATTTCACCGCTGTCAAGAACAACACCGTTCTTCTCAAGGCTGTATCTGATATTGACACTGAGAGCGGCAAAATAGTTACGGTTAAACACATTCATAATACCGTCATGCCATGAGATTTTGAACGGCTGATATGCTTTTTTAAGGTCCATATAACCGGGTCTGAGACTCCTGTCAGGGAAAACAATCCCGTCAATACAGCAGACATAATTGTTCGGATAATCACCGAAATCACCGCCGTAACGGAATTTTCCCGGGGCAACCTGTATTGCATGGTCCGAGAACTCCCAGAAACATCCGCCGAACATTGCCGGAAGTTTCCTGATAAGGTCGACATGAGCGTGAATGTCTCCCGTTGTCATTGAGCAAGCATATTCACACCAGAAAAACGGCTTTTTACTCTCCGGCTGTTCGGCATATTCACGGGTGTAATCAAGTGTGGAATACATCCGACTCTCAACATCCGAAATATCGCTGTAGTTTTCGCCAACAGGTACGCTTTTAAATTCCAGATGCGCGTTTTCATAATGAATAACAGCCTGAGGGTCTCTGCTTTTGATATAATTTCTCATTGCGCGGTGATTTCTGCCGCATCCGGATTCATTTCCCAGAGACCACATTATCACACAGCCGAAATTTTTATCCCTCTCAAACAGACGCTGCGCACGGTCAACATAGGCGTTTGTCCAATCCTCACTGCGTGAAAGCTCTGACCAGCGCGGCCAATCCCATGTGTCGCGGTACTCAAACCCCATGCCGTGTGTCTCAAGATCGGCTTCGTCAACAACCATAAATCCGTACTTTTCACACATCATCATAAATCTCGGGTCGCCGGGATAATGCGATGTACGGATAGTGTTGACATTACATTGCTTTAAAAGCTTCAAATCTTTAAGCAAATCATCTTCTGAGCAGTAATAACCGGTCATAGGATTATTATCATGTCGATTTACACCGAGCAACTTAATCGGTTTATTGTTAAAAAACGCCACATTGCCGCGAAGTTCAAGTTTTTTGATACCGAACGGTATTGCAATAACCTCATTGCCCGAAGAAACGACAAGAGTGTAAAGGTCCGGTTCTTCACTTGACCAAAGGTACGGATTCTCTATTGTGAAAGCAATGCTGTTTTTTCCTTCTTCGACTGTATTTTCATTTTTATCAATAAGTTTAAATGAATACTCGTCCGTTCCGTCAATCAGAGCTTCAATTAAGGCAAAATCCAGATTGCTTGAAAGCTGAGTTTTTATAAAAATATCGGTGATATGCTTATTGTCTCTTTCAAGGATATATACCTGCCTGAAAATACCGCTCAGACGGAAGAAATCCTGATCTTCAAGATATGAGCCGTCACACCATTTAACAACAAGAACGTCAATCTTGTTATCACCCGAAATAACATAGTCCGTAATATCAATTTCACTTGTGCAGTGACTCACCTGACTGTAGGCGGCAAATACGCCGTTAACAAAGAGGTAAAAACAAGAAGATACACCCTCGAAATTAATATAATACTTTTTGTCGGAGTTCTTCTTTAGGTATAAAGTGCGTGAATAATGGCCGCAGGGGTTTTCCGCAGGAACATACGGCGGATCGAGAGGAAAAGGATAAAAAAGATTGCTGTAAAGAGGAGTATCATATCCTTTATCCAAATCTGTCTGCCAGCAACAGGGAACACTGATTTTTCCGTAAGTTTCAACATTAAAAAAATCAGCCTCAACGTCTTCAAAGGATTCATAAAAAGTGAATCCCCATTCACCGCAAAGGTTGATAAAAAACGGCGACTCGTCACGCCTGTTCATGACGGAGCTACGCTCATCTGCAAAGGGAATAAAGTATGCTCTCGGTTTTTCACAGCAGATATGCAGTGTATTTAAATCTTTGTGATACGCTTTAAATTCCATTTTCGCCTCCTAAGAATAACCTGAATATAATTTTTTGTTAAAAGCAACATTTTTTTATTAAAAGTGTTGTTTTTTTCCGCAAAAGATATTATACTATGAGGGATTAAAAATGCAAGTTAAAACTGAGGTAATAATCTTGTCAGCGTTATTTAATCATTGCCGTGAACTGGCAAATGAATTCATCGAAAAATCTTTAATAAAGCCCGGCTCACTTGTAGTTATCGGTTGCTCGACAAGTGAGGTTTCAGGCAAAAGAATAGGCTCTGCAGGTTCTCTTGAAATTGCCCGGGATATTTTCACGGGTTTAAATGAGGTTTTCTCTCAAAACGGTGTCAACGTCTGCGCCCAATGCTGTGAGCACCTTAACCGCGCGCTTATTATCGAAAGGTCAGTTGCTCAAAGCAACGGTTTTGAGATTGTATCGGTTGTTCCGCACGAACACGCCGGCGGTTCATTCGCAACAGCGGCTTACTCACTTATGAACGACCCGGTTGCTGTTGAAGAAGTCAGGGCGGATGCCGGCATTGACATAGGTCTGACTCTCATCGGTATGCATTTAAAAAAAGTCGCCGTACCTCTAAGGCTTGAAAACAACATGGTCGGTGAAGCGCTTGTAACCGCAGCGCGCACAAGGCCAAAGTTCATAGGCGGTGCACGTGCAAAATACGAGTAAGTTTGTCCGTTTCGGAAATTTCAATTCAGATAAGGAGAATTCACCATGAATGATAATCTTGTCAAAGAAGAAAACAGCTTGCTGAAAGCATTCACTGACGCTCAGGTTCACCTTCTTTCATTTGACGATGATAACGGTTACGACCTGGGCAGTAATGAGCTTCCTTTTGACGAAAACTGATAAATGGAAGAACGATGCATAAGCAGCGTTTGCGGCTCTGTTTTGAAAATACTCGGTTTGGAAGTTCCCGATAATATTGACAGGCCAAACGATGCTATTTTGGAAATGTGTCCGAGAGCCGATAAGGTTGTAATTTACAATCCCGACGCCGTCGCTTTTTGGCTTTATGAAAAGTACCGTAATTTTTTTGAAAAGGCAGAAAGCAATTCATGTCTTGCGCTCAAAACACTTTCGGTAATGCCGAGTGTTACGCCGGTATGTTTTGCATCAATGTACACCGGTTTAACCCCCGATGAACACGGAATCAAAAAATATGAAAAACCAGTTTTGAAGGTTGACACGATTTTTGATTATCTCTCAAAAGAGGGTAAAAAAGTTGCCATCGTCTCAACTGCAGGCGACAGCATTTCAAAGATTTTTTTAGAGAGAAATATTGATTATTTCATATTCCCCACAAAAAGGAAAGTTAACAAAACCGCCTTCAAGTTAATTGCTCAGGGTCAGTATGATGTTATCGTTATTTACAACGGTGACTATGATGCGGCTATGCACGCTTTCGGTCCGGAGAGGAGCATCCCTTTGATGCACCTTAAACAGAATCTTAAAACATACAATGATATCATCGGTCTGATAAAGAAAAGCAGCGAAGGGAAAAAAGTGTTTTACGGTTTCTGTCCCGATCACGGCTGCCACCGGATTGACGGCGGTCGCGGAGCGCACGGTCTTGATATGTATGAAGATATGCATGTTATACATTTCTATGGTGTAACATGAAACAGATTTTATGTTAATCCTGTTAAATCATTGATGAGTATAGAAGTAAATCCGGGCAGGAAACGGATTCCATCCGCTTCATTGCCCGGATTTTTTATTTATACTGATATGCCCTGACATAATTCACAATAAAGTCTGTCGGTGCAAACTTGTTTGTATCTATAGATTTGCCGACCCAACTCTTACCGGGCTGACCGTTCTCACCGCCAACCTCAACAGATAAAAGCAGATATTCAGGTACCTTTGAAACACCGCCGAAAGATGAAGAACCGCATTTTTTGCCGTTGATGTAAAAAATGTATTCATTCTCATTCCACTCGAGAGAATAAGTATTAAACTCTTCATATGGATTGCTGCCGGTAACAAAAGTTTTATGAACAACTTTTGAGCGGTGATACTCTTCATACCCGTCAAAATGAAGAGCGGATTGAACACATCTGTTAAAAAGCCTGTCGTAAAAAGCGGATTCATATATATCAATTTCGGTGCCGTCAACGCCGTCATTACCTACAATACCGACACCTTTAGCCATCATCCAGAACGCAGACCAAAGCCCGGCGCCCTTGGGCAATATACACTCAATTTCAAAATAACCGTATTGCTGTTCAAACAGACCTTGTGTGGTCAGCTGTGACGAATACCATCCTGCTTCACCGCCGTCAAGACCGTTTTCCAAATACTTTGTCGAAATATGAAGCACTCCGTCTCTAACATCGCACATCTTTGTGTTCCAATAGCCGCCCTTACGCACGCTAGTCGGTGTCGCCGGCCACCATCCACCCCGCCACTTCGTCGTATCAACGCTATTGCCGTCAAATTCGTCACTCCAGGTAAGGACAAATTTATTCATATCAACTTCTTCACTTCCTGTGAAACCCGGAAGCCCTAAAAAGGTCATAACCGCAGTTAATGCAGCCAGAAAAACCGACAAAACCCTGCCCATCTTATTCCCCTTTTTCCGATATTATCTGTTACTCAGCATCCTACTCGTCCAAAAAGCTCTCTATCGTCTGATAATACTTCAGCAAAGTTTCATCGCCTGAGGCGTAAATCTCATGTCGGCTGCCCTCAAACTGAACAAGGCGACCGTTTGGAAGGAGATTCACAAATTCATCTTCTTTTTCACCGTAAACGGACTTATCCACCTGCGCTTTACAGACAAGAACGGGAATGGTAATTTTTTTACATCTTTCAGAATCA
>JAILFM010000073.1 GCA_024697575.1 Clostridiales bacterium | reverse complement strand
GCAGCTCGGGAGCGGCAAAGGGGCCTTTCTTGATACTTCTGCTCATTTCGTTTTCCCTCCTTACTTCGCGTTGCGGCGCTTGACGATGAACTTATCGGTGCGGTTCTTCGTCTTGCGGGTCTTGTAACCGAGCGCGGGCTTGCCCCAGGGAGTTACAGGGCCGGGACGGCCGACAGGCGATTTACCTTCACCGCCGCCGTGGGGGTGATCATTGGGGTTCATAACAGAACCACGGACGGTCGGGCGCCAACCCATGTGGCGTTTACGTCCGGCTTTGCCTATCTTGACATTTTCATGATCTATGTTGCCCACTTGACCTATGGTAGCCATGCATCCCACGGGAACATTGCGAAGCTCGCCTGAAGGAAGACGGAGAAGAGCGTAAGCGCCTTCTTTTGCCATAAGCTGAGCGCTGTTACCTGCGGCTCTTGCAAGCTGACCGCCTCTGCCGGGGTAAAGCTCAACATTATGAATCATAGTACCGACGGGAATGTTTGTAAGAGGAAGAGCATTGCCGGGCTTAATGTCAGCGCCGGTACCCGCAAGCACGGTATCGCCGACCTTAAGGCCTACAGGCTGAAGAATGTATCTCTTCTCACCGTCTTCATACTTAAGAAGAGCAATAAAAGCCGAGCGGTTGGGGTCGTACTCAACTGTCTCAACAGTTGCGGGAACATCAAACTTATCTCTTTTAAAATCAACTAATCTGTATTTGGTGCGATTGCCGCCGCCGCGATGGCGAACCGTGATTCTGCCGTAGCTGTTGCGCCCGCTCTTCTTTTTGCTTGCAACAAGAAGACTCTTTTCGGGAGCAACTTTTGACAGTTCGGAATAATCCGTCGTCGACATACCGCGAGTGCCGTTGGTCATCGGCTTGTAAAATCTGATTGACATTTTTAATTCTCCTTGAAAGCGGCTTTGCGGAGCGTGTCACTTCTCCATACCTTACCGCTGAAATAATGACCCGACGGTCTCGACATAACCGACCGCCGCGCCGGTGAGTAATTACATCATACCGTCAAAGAACTCAATGGTCTTTGAATCATCCGTTAAAGTAACCACAGCCTTTTTAACCGCCGATGTATATCCCTCGTAACGGCCGTATCTTCTGAGCTTGCCCTTGGTGTTAATAGTGTTAACCTTGGCAACCTTTACGCCGAAAAGAGATTCGACAGCGTTGGCAATCTCAATTTTATTTGAGCTTTTCGCTACTTCGAAGGTGTACTTTTTGTCTGCAATACCGTCCATGCTCTTTTCTGTAATAACAGGACGAAGGATTATATCCTGTGCTGCTTTGCTCATGCGTAAACCTCCTCTATCTTGCTCACGGCATCCTTAAGAACAACGACTGTGTCGCAGTTAAGAAGGTCATAAACATTGATGGTGTCGGCAATAGTGGTCTTAACACCCGCTATGTTTCTTGCGGAGCGGTAGATAATCTCATTCTTTTCGGGAAGAACGAAAAGGACCTTCTTGCCGGTTTCAAGAGCGTTGACAACCTTGAGCATTTCTTTTGTCTTGATAGTGTCAAGAGTGAGAGAATCAAGAACGATAAGCTCATTGTCGGCAACCTTTGCGGAAAGCGCCGATTTAATGGCAAGCCTTCTGACTTTCTTGTTAATATCCTTATGGTATAAACGGGGCTTGGGACCGTGTGAAATACCGCCGTGATACCACTGGGGAGCTCTTGTTGAGCCCTGTCTTGCGCGGCCGGTACCCTTTTGTTTCCAGGGTTTCTTGCCGCCGCCGCTTACTTCGGATCTGGTAAGGGTAGACTGTGTGCCCTGACGCTGATTTGCAAGGTAAGCAACAACGCAAAGATGCATGGCGTGGACATTGGGTTCAATACCGAAAATGCTGTCAGCAAGATCGATATCGGATACCTTATTGCCGCTCATGTCAAATACTGATACATTAGGCATTATTCTCTACTCCTTCCTGTTAAGCTTTAACTGAGTTGCGGATAACAACAATGCCGCCTTTGGGGCCGGGGATGGCGCCTTTGATTGCGATAAGGTTGTTTTCAGCATCGATTTTCGCTATTGTAAGGTTTTGAATTGTAACTCTTTCGCAGCCGAGATGACCGGCAAGCTTTTTGCCCTTGAATACTCTTGAAGGATCGGAGCAAGCGCCCAGTGAACCGGCATGTCTTGCAACGGGACCTGTACCGTGGGACTCTTTAAGCCTTGAGAAGTTCCATCTCTTAATGCTGCCCGCTGTGCCCTTACCTTTGCTTGTACCGACAACATCAACCTTGTCGCCCTGAGCAAAGATGTCAGCCTTAATGGTGTCGCCGACATTGACACTGTTAACATCGTCAAGTTTGAATTCCTTGAGTGTTCTCTTGGGAGCTACGTCATTCTTCTTGAAGTGACCCATGAGAGGCTTTGTAACTCTCTGAACCTTGATGTTGCCGTAGCCGAGCTGAACAGCTTCGTAACCGTCGATTTCAATGCTCTTTTTCGCCACTACAGTGCAGGGACCCGCTTCAACAACTGTAACGGGGATGACCTTTCCCTTCTCGTCAAAGATCTGTGTCATACCGATCTTTTTTCCGATAAGTGCTTTCTGCATACTATGTTCCTCCTTTGGTTATTGGTTGACGGATTGAAAGATTTTCCGCCAACTTGACCTGCAAGCAATAAAATCAAAGTTTGATTTCGACTTCAACGCCTGCGGGAAGCTCAAGACCTGTCAAAGCCTCAACAGTTTTCTGTGAGGGTCTGATGATGTCGATGAGTCTTTTGTGAGTTCTCTGCTCAAACTGTTCACGGCTGTCCTTATATTTATGGACTGCGCGCAGAATCGTTACAACCTCTTTTTCGGTGGGAAGAGGAACGGGACCGGAAACCTGAGCGCCGGTTCTCTTTGCCGTTTCGACGATTTTTTCGCTTGCCTTGTCAACAAGACTGTGGTCGTAACCTTTGAGCCTGATTCTGATTTTCCCTTTAACTGCCATGTTTTGCCTCCTTAAAAATTGGCGGGCTGCATTTTTCTAAACTAACCCGGGTGTTTCAACCCTTCCGATTTAAAAAACCGGAAATAACCTTCCGGGTAAGCAGAAAACTGCACATAAATATCCACTGCTGACTTATATGCCGACCGCCCGGGACAGGCAGTACAGCACGCCTGAGGTCAAAAGAAAAAAATAGAATTCTTTCAACACCCTGACACACAGCCGGATGTTTTTCATCACCCGACTCAAAAGCCAAACGGCGTTCGCAAGTCACCGCTCTTTTGAGCAAGCTGATAAAAAACCGGCGGCAGTGCGCAACCCGCAAAGCGGACAGGCAAGTCCGGATAAATTCGCCCGGTTTAAAATCGGACATACTCCGCAGAAATTCCCCGCTTTCAAGAGCGGCCACCTCCTGCATCATCGCATATCAGCATTGCCGCGGGCATAATTCACCCGTTGGCACAATGCCTTGATAGGTTAGCACATTGTGTCTGTAAAGTCAACATTTTTTTGAAAAATTTTCATAATTGTTTTAAAATTTTTTCCGTGAGCGTTTCCCATATTTTAACGGTTGCAAATGTCAGCGCCGTGCCGAATATAAGCCTTATGAATCCGAGATTACTTTCAAGCATTGCAGAAAATCCCGACTCCGGTAAAATCAAAACAATCGCCTTTATATAATTGTATATAACAAAGTGCAGTAAAAATCCATGTGCGCTGTATCCGGCGACTTTCGCTGTAAGTTTATTGGTAAGAGTTTTTGAAAAAAATCCCCTGTTTGCCGCAAAGGAATAAACCGTAATCGCCGAGCCTGCAGTAAATACAAGGACAAGGCTCCACCAGTGTTCAGGATGTGAAATGCTTTCAACGTCATTCCGGGTAAAAATGACGGCAATCAGCTGCGCCGCAATCAATAGCATAAGCCCCGTCCCTTCGGCAACAGTCATTTTTTTCGATGTGTGTTTACTCTCATTTTCCCTGAAAAGTACAAACAAATTCATTCCGATAAAAAAGTCAAAAATCCTGCTCAGCGGAAAATAGTAAACGAACCATTTTGTAATATCATTCGTTATCCACATAACAGTGCTGTACTCAGCCGCCGGAATAACAGAGCCTGCCAATCCGATGATCAACTGAATTATCAGAGACAGCAAAATATTTCTTATCGCTTTTCTTTTGCCGAGCGCAGTATTAAAAAAAGCCGTCCAAGGGAACACGAAACATGCAAAAAAGTACGCGCAAAGATACCACGAGGGACCGCATATTGAACTGTCGTTTAACGGAAACCACCCCTGAATCACGAAAATGTTTAACAGAAATGTCACCAGAAAGCGGGAAATACTCATCCTGTAAATGCCCGCAAAACAAAACACCGCCATTGCAACAGTACAGACAATATGCGTCGGATAAAGCCTGCCGACCTTATTGACGGCAAAACGCAGATTATTTCCGAAAGACGGTTTCAATGTGCTTTTTTCAGAATAACTCAGTGCAAAAAGAAATCCGGAAAGAATAAAAAACAGCGAAACTCCGCAATGACCCGCCGCCTTGAATACAGTTAATTCCGAGTGCGAAAACATCACTCCCAAAAAGGCAAAACACTTCACGGTCTCAAGGGACTGTATTCTCTCTTTTTTCATATATTTGCTGTCACCTTCCCACTCCTTTAATTACTGTAATTATTGAACCATTCGATGTAAAAAGCAATAAAAAATAGGATATTTTTTCAGAAATTTGATATTCTTGACAATAGTATTGTTATTGTGTTAGTATTTGATGAATGTGTTTCAGACCTTATATTGCCCGGCACATAAGTTGATTTTTGCCGGAATTTCGGAGAACGGAAATGAAATACTATCTTGGTATGGATATCGGCGGCACAAAATGCGCCGTCGTTATCAGCGAAAAAGGCTCTGCCGCAATTAAAGACAAAATCCGTTTTGACACTGTTGTTGAACGCGGGTGGCAGAAAATTGTTGAGGAACTTGTCGGTTCAGCGGCGCTTCTGCTTGAAAGAAACAATGTTTCTTTTCAGGACGTTCTTTGCTGCGGCGTGTCGTGCGGCGGACCTTTAAATTCCGAAAAAGGGATTATCATGCGCCCGCCAAACCTGCCGGATTGGGATAATGTTCCTCTTGCCGATATTGTCACCTCAAGCCTCGGCATTCCATGCAAGGTGTGTAACGATGCGGACGCATGCGCTTTGGCGGAGTGGCAGTACGGTGCCGGCAAAGGCACTAAAAACATGGTGTTTCTGACCTTCGGCACCGGTATGGGCGCAGGGCTTATTCTCGGCGGAAGGTTATATACAGGCGCGTACGGCGCGGCGGGTGAAGTCGGTCACATCAGGCTGGATACCGACGGACCTATAGGTTATAACAAAGCCGGCTCTTTTGAGGGCTTTTGCTCCGGCGGCGGAATTGCAAACATGGCAAAAAAAATTCTTTCGCTAAGCAGTGAAGAAACACTCATTGACAGAAAAAATCCTACAGCGAAAAACATTGCCGAAGCAGCCGCCAAAGGCGATAAAATTGCCCGCATGATATACCGTAAATCCGGCGAAAAACTGGGAATGGGTCTGTCAATTATTATTGATATTTTAAACCCGGAAAAAATAGTCATTGGCTCAATTTATCAAAAAAGCCGGAGCCTTCTTGAAGAAAGTATGCTGAGCGTTATTGAGCGCGAAGCTCTCCCCGGCTCCGCAGCGGCGTGTGAAATCGTCCCGGCGGCTTTGGGCGATTCAATCGGAGACTATGCGGCTGTCGGGGTTGCGGCGACATACTACAAAGAGGTGCAAATCAAAGAATGAATGAAATGAAAATATTTGAGGATTTGTTCACGAGATATCCTTCTCTTGAGGAATGCCGTGACAGCATCCTTGCGGCTTTTTATGAGATAAAAACCTGCTTTGAAAACGGCAGCAAACTTCTTTGCTGCGGCAACGGCGGTTCCGCTGCGGACAGCGACCACCTTGTGGGCGAACTCATGAAAGGCTTTCTGAAAAAAAGACCTCTGACAGATGAAGAAAAAGCAGTTATAGGCAACGATTATATTTCATCCAATCTTCAAAGAGGTCTGCCGGCGATTTCGCTTTGTGCTCATAATGCGTTGATGACAGCCTTTGAAAACGACTGCGCACCGGATTTAACCTTTGCGCAGCAGGTTCTCGGTTACGGGAGAAATGGCGATGTTCTGATTGGCTTTTCAACAAGCGGCAACTCAAAAAATGTTGTGTACGCTTTGATGACCTGCAAGGTAAGGGGCGTTAAATCAATAGCCGTTACCGGAAAAAGCGAAAGCGAATGCAGCCGGAAAGCCGATATATGCATAAAACTGCCCGAAACCGAAACCTATAAAATTCAGGAACTTACCCTGCCGGTTTATCACTGCCTTGCGGCGATGGTTGAAGAACATTTTTTTGAACTATAATCAGCGTTTTCCTAATAGTACAGACATTTTTTAAAACTACCTTACGGAGCGTAACAATGAACAATACAGCAAGAAGTGAATTTCCCAATCCTCAGTTTAAACGCGAAAAATGGTTATGCCTTAACGGCGAATGGGACTTTGAGTTTGATTTCGGCGTTTCCGGCAAAGATTCCGGCATGCTTCAAAAAAATGAATGGAGCAAAAAAATCAATGTCCCCTTCTGCCCTGAAAGCGAGCTTTCGGGCATTGGCTATAAAGATTTTATACCTGCGGTATGGTACAGAAAAAAAGTTACCCTTTCAGAAGATGATGTTAAGGGCAGTGTTTTTCTGTGCTTCGGCGCTGTTGACTATGAAAGCGAAGTATATGTCAACGGCAAACTTGCCGGTACTCACAAGGGAGGCTACACCTCTTTTAAAATTGACATATCCGATTTTGTCACACCCGGTGAAAACACAATTATTGTCAATGCTGTTGACGACACCCGCTCACCCATTCAGCCGACCGGAAAGCAGAGCATCTGGTATAATTCAATCGGCTGTCACTACACAAGGACAACCGGTATATGGCAGAGTGTCTGGCTCGAATTTACATCCGAAAACTATATTGAATCATTTAAAGTGTTCCCTGACAGCGTTAACGCATGTGTTTCTTTATCGGTCAATGTCAAAGGCACCGGCACACTGAACGCAGATGTGTTTTATGAAGGTAAAAAAATCGGTTCAATGTCAAAAAGCGGATCAACATGCATTTTTGGTGAAATCCATCTCAGTGAAACGCATCTTTGGGAGCCGGGCAACGGCAGACTTTATGACATTATTCTCTCATTTTGCGGGGACGAAGTTAAATCGTATTTTGGTCTTCGCAATATTTCTCTTGACGGGTATAAGTTCTTAATTAACGGCAAGAGCGTTTTTCAGCGTCTTGTTCTTGACCAGGGCTTCTACCCTGACGGAATCTATACGGCGCCCACAGCGCAGGCGCTTGAAGACGATGTCATTCTTTCAATGAATGTCGGTTTCAACGGCGCAAGGCTTCACCAAAAAGTATTTGAACCGCTGTTCCTTTACTACTGTGATAAACACGGCTATCTCGTATGGGGCGAATATCCCAACTGGACTTCGGACTATTCCGACCCGCGCCTTGTTGATGTAATAACCAATGAATGGGTTGAAGCGGTTGAGCGGGACTTCAATCACCCGTCAATCATCGGCTGGTGCCCGTTTAACGAAACGTGGGACTATGAAGGCAAAAGACAGCGCAACGAACTGCTCGAAACCGTCTATAAAATCACAAAAGCCATTGATAAGACAAGGCCGTGTATCGATACCAGCGGCAACTTCCACACTGCCTTTACGGATATTTATGACACGCATGACTACGAGCAGGATGTCATAATATTCAAAGAAAGATATGATGAATTCAAAAACGGCGGCAAGCTCTATGACAAAGTTAACGATGGCAACAGCGAATACAAAGGCGGCCCTGTTTTTGTGAGTGAATACGGCGGCATCAAATGGTCCGTCGGTTCCGAAGGCGAATCATGGGGCTACGGCAAATCTCCCGATGATGAAGAGGAATACATCAACAGATACAAGGGATTGACCGACACCCTTTTAGATAACGATAAGATGTTCGGATTTTGCTATACGCAACTTTATGACGTTGAACAGGAGCAAAACGGCGTTTATACCTACCGGCGCAAGGCAAAATTCCCGCCTGAAATCCTGAAAAAAATCAACTCACGAAAAGCGGCAATTGAAGACTGAAATTCACAATGGAGTGCTGATTATGAAGAAATATATCACTAAGACTTTAGCCGTTATTTTCAGCTTATTGACTGTTTTCTCTTCCCTCGGCGCTGTTTTTGCGTTGGCAGCCGGTGAAAGTGAAAACGCGGCTGTAAATATTATCGCAGAAACAGACACCGTTACGGTGGGCAAAAGCATCAAAATCAGCGCTTCGGTAACAGGAACAGAAGAAGAGCACGAAATCACCTGGACATCATCTGACCCGGGCGTGGTATCTGTCAGCAGCGACGGCACTGTTAAAGGCGTTTCCGTCGGCAAAGCGGTCATAACCGCCTCAACAAGAGCAGATGACAAAGAAATTCAGTCTCAAGCGGAAATGTACTGCGTAAAAAAGTCAACCCCAATTCGCAACCTGCTCTCAAATTACAACTTTTTCAGTTATAAATACAGCTTCAAAGACGATTACATATATACCGATAAAATCAATTCATGGCAGGCATTTTTCGGCTATGCAAAAATCTATGACCTTCTGGCGCCCTATATGTTCATGGAATACGATTATGTAAGAGTCTATTTTGAATATGAAGGGCAGGACAAAATGGTCCAGCTTTGGAAGGGACAGTACGGTCTTTTCTTCTTTGGGTGTGAAACCGGCTATTATTCAAAGCCCCATACCGAAAAAAAAGACGGTGTGCTGACATTTTATAAGCGGCCGGATGATAAAAGCGAGTGGTGCCGTATGCAGACAACGCTCTGGCACGATTCAAAAAGGAACGGCGATTATGAACGTGTTTTCACAACACCGGATGAAATAACATGGTGGTCAACCGGATTCAAACGGGGCAGACTGAAAAAAGTTGAACCCGCAAAAGAGCTCAGACAAACCGGAGTAGTTACCTTTGACAATGAAGAAGTTGCCGCCCTGTTCACCCAAGGGCTTATCGAATGCGGCTTCACAAAATCGGATTCGAGGCAAGACTTAAAAACCGATTCCTTCTATGTGGACGGCGCTTCGGTATATTACTCATGGCAGGATATTTCACAGGCTGAAGCGACGATGGGCGTTAAAAGAACGGCAAATTTTCTTTTTGCCGCAAATGCCATCGCCATGGTGCTCGGCATAGCTTTGCTGATATTTAATTTGTTATCGCTCATCATAATCGGGTTGATTATCCTCTGACCGGTTGTCGAATAAATCCCATTAACTTGAAAAAATATAAAACCTGTGCTATAATCACGACAATTTTTTCACATCAATTTCGGGTTAACGAAGGTGAAGTATGAACTCAATCAAAGACATGTGGGCAATGGTGCTCGAAGATTTAAAAAACAGCCTGGACAGTCCGGTAATTTACAACGTCTGGTTTGCGCCGATTGAAATCGTGAGCTTTGACGGTATTAAAGTCGAGCTTGCCGCCAGCGCTTTTATGAAAAAAATTATTGAGCAGCAGTTTATGCCAAAGCTCTATGAATCCTTTAAAAATGTTTTGGGGTTTGATGTTCAAATTGTATTTGTTGACCCAGTAAGCGTAAGTGAAAGCGAAAACGAAAAAACAGAAGAAAAAAGCATCGAAGAAATAAATACCTTTGAAACTTTCGTTGTCGGTTCATCAAACAACTTTGCCTATTCGGCGGCAAAAGCAGTTGCCGAAAATCCTGTTGTTACATACAATCCCCTGTTCATATACGGCTCATCGGGTTTGGGCAAAACGCATCTTCTGAGTGCCATTCGCCATGAGATACAAAAAAGCCACCCGGAAACCACGGTCATTATGACCCGCGGCGAAGATTTTGTTAACCTTATCGTTGAGAGCATCAATAACCAGACAATGAACAGGGTGCATGAAAAATTCCGCAATTGTGATGTTCTTTTGGTTGACGACATTCAGTTTATAGCAAACAAAACCGCTACACAAGAGGAGTTCTTTCACACCTTTAATGCATTGGCGGATGAAAAAAAGCAGATTGTTTTAACAAGCGACCGGCCGCCCAAAGAAATTGAGGATCTTGCCGAAAGGCTCCGTTCAAGGTTTGAAAGCGGTCTCACAGCCGACATTCAGGCACCGGATTTTGAAACAAGGATGGCAATTGTCAACCGTAAGGCGGCGGTATTGGGGCTTGATATCCCCGGCGATGTCGTTGAATTCATAGCGGACAAAATTAAGAACAACGTCCGTCAACTCGAAGGAGCGGTCAAAAAAATTCACGCGCTTGTTACAATCGAACGCTCATCCATCAATATCGCCATGGCGCAAAGCGCCATCAAGGACATGGCAGGCAACAGTTTGCCGGTGGATGTTCTTATTGAGAAGCTTATAGCCGAATCTGCAAGAACTTACGGCGTTACGCCGGCTGATATTGTCTCATCAAAGCGGGACCAGAAAACCGCCCGTGCTCGGCAGGTGGCAATCTACACCGTCAGAAAATGCACCGACCTTACCCAAAATGAAATCAGCAATTATTTCGGCGGAAGGGATCGCACGGCGATACTTTATTCCATTAATCTAATCGGCGATGAGATTGAACTCGACCGCGGTTTAAAACGAACGGTTGAAAACATCATCAGAAACGCACAGGAGCAATAAAATGGGTTTATTCAGCAAAATCAACCGCGGTCTGAAAAAAACAAGAGACAGCATGTCCGGAGCAATCAACTCCGCCCTCTACGGCAAAAACGAGATTGACGACGAATTTTACGAGGACCTTGAAGAGATCCTGATAATGGCGGACTGCGGCGTGAGCACCTCCGAAGAGATTGTCTCAAAGCTTAAGGATATCGTCTTCAAAAAAAATATTCACCGCGCAAGCGATGTTAAGAAAGAAATCAAAAACATTGTCAGCGACCTTTTGACGGGCGGTGAAGAAGTTGATATGATAACCGTGCCCAGCGTTATTCTGGTTATCGGTGTCAACGGTGTAGGCAAAACAACGTCAATCGGCAAAATGGCTGCCCTTTTTAAATCCGAAGGGAAAAAGGTTATTCTCGGCGCTGCCGATACATTCAGGGCGGCTGCCATTGACCAGCTTGAAATCTGGGCTGACAGAGCGGGCGTTGACATTGTTAAACACAAGGAAGGAGCCGACCCCGCCGCAGTTGTTTTTGACACAATCAGCGCCGGAATTGCGCGTAACTGCGACATAATAATATGCGACACCGCCGGGCGTCTTCACAACAAGAAGAACCTCATGGAAGAGCTGAACAAGATTTATCGCGTTATGGACAGACAGTTGCCATATGCCGACCGTGAAATCTTTCTTGTTCTCGATGCCACAACCGGTCAAAACGCCGTTAACCAGGCAAAGGAATTTATGGAAGTTGCCGAAGTTACCGGCATTATCTTGACAAAGCTTGACGGAACCGCCAAGGGCGGCGTTGTTTTGTCAATCAAGCATGATTTGAAGGTTCCAGTTAAATTTGTCGGTGTGGGCGAAGGAATCGATGACCTTCGTTATTTTGATGCAAAAGAATTTGCCGAAGGATTATTTGAATCAACCGAAGAAAAACAGTAAGGTAAACTCATGGATTATATTGTTGCAACACACAACCTTAAAAAGCGTGACGAGCTTGTCAGAATTCTGTCACCTTTGGGCATTAGCATTCACCTGCCTGAAGAACTCGGTTTTACCTTAACCGATGTTGAAGAAACGGGCGAAACATTTGAAGAAAACGCTTTTATAAAAGCCGAAAGCGCCTGCAAAGAAACAGGGATGCCCTGTATTGCGGACGACAGCGGACTTGCAGTTGATTATCTCGGCGGAGCGCCCGGGATTTTTTCGGCAAGATATTCGGGCATTCACGGTGACGATGATGCAAATAACAAAAAACTCTTGAAAGCTCTTGAAGGCGTTGATGACAGCAATAGAGGCGCCGCTTATGTTGCCGCCATCTGCTGCGTTTACCCCGACGGCAGGTGTTTAACATCCCGTGGCGAATGCCGCGGCAGAATAGGTTATGAAGAAATAGGCACAGGCGGCTTCGGATATGACCCTCTGTTTTGGCCGGAAGAATACGGTTTCACAAAAACCATGGCGAATCTAACAGCCGAGGAAAAAGATAAAATCAGCCACAGAGGAGCGGCCATCAGAGCCATTGCGGAAAAGATCGGAGATAAAATTTAAATGACAAGCAAAGAAAGAGCGCAGCTGAAGGCGCAGGCAAACGGACTTGAGCCGCTGTTTCAGGTCGGCAAATCCGGTATGAGCGATGCCCTTGCCAACCAGACGCTCGACGCTTTCAGAACAAAGGAACTGATAAAAATCAAGGTGCTTCTGGACACTGCCCCCGAGGGTCCGAAAGAGATTGCTCAAAAGCTTGCCGAAGCAACCGGCAGCGAGGTTGTGCAGGTAATCGGCGGAGTGATTATCCTTTTTAAGGAAAATCCGGAGCTTAACAAGCCCAAGAAGCCGGCAGAAAAAAAGAAATCAAAACCTCTCTCTAAGGTTAAAGCCAAAAGAGCAAAAGAACTTAAAGCCGCGGCTGAGAAACAAAGCGGGTTTAAAAAGGATTATAAACTCGGCGGCAGCTTCAGAAGTCAAACCGGCGGCAAAAAACCGGCAAATACATCAAAAAACAGATTTTCAAAATAGTTATACAAAACCTTGACAATATGGTATAATATTATGGCAAAAGAGACGGGCGTCAAAATCGCCGCCCAAAACAAAAAAGCGTATCACGATTATTTCATTCTTGAAAAGTTTGAGGCGGGCATTGAACTGTTCGGCACTGAAGTTAAATCAATAAGGCTGGGCAAACTCAACCTTAAAGATTCGTGGTGCATGATTAAAGACGGTGAAATTTTTGTTAATAACATGCATATAAGTCCCTATGAACAGGGCAATATCTTTAACCGCGACCCGCTGAGAGTCAAAAGACTTCTTATGCACAAAAGCGAAATAAGGCGCCTGTTTGCCAAGGTTAAGCAGGATGGTCTTGCATTGGTCCCGCTGTCGGTTTATTTTAAAAACGGCAGAGCAAAAATTGAAATAGGGCTGTGCAAGGGCAAAAAGCTGTATGACAAGCGCGAGGTTGAGGCAAAAAAATCAGCTGAAAAAAAGATAAAAAGCAGCGTCGGTTTAATTTGATCTTTAATTTGATAAATATGGGGATGAAAGGATTTCGACGGGGAATCCGAGCCCGGATAAGCGAGCAGCGGGGCGGGACCGCTTATTTAATCCGCAATCTTTAAAATTAAACGACAACGAATTAGTTGCACGCGCTGCTTAACTAAGCAGCCGTCTGTGCGCGGAGTACTGCGGCCGCGCAACAGGCGTCGAGAAGCAGTGAACGTGAACGGATAACGCCCGGTAATCCGTCACGAACAACCGGACTACTGAATTCACAAGCCCGTGCGCCGGCGTGTGAAAGAGGGAATGTCAAACGGCACAATACGCTCGTAGAAAGTCCCTGCAAAGATTTTTCGGACGCGGTTTCGACTACCGCCATCTCCACCAAAGCGTCATAATCCGAACCCGGAGCCGGTTAGCAACGGGTTCGGATTTTTGATATGCAATATCTTATGGCAAATGCTCCCGTCGGGTCACTTGA